>NZ_JMQM01000001.1:320370-640741 GCF_000733725.1 Nitratireductor basaltis
CGCAAATCTCGCCAAAACGTTCGAGCGAGGTCTCGCGTGGGCAGTTCACGTTTTTCAGGTTGTGGCTCTGGGAGGCAGACATGAAGAGGACCAGCGCATCGACACCGGCCTCCATTGCGCGCTCGGCACCCTTCATGTTGGGAACCAGAGCAGTGAATTTCGCACCGGTGCTACGGTCAACGCCATCCATGACCTCTCTAGCATCGCGCATTTGAGGAACGGCGCGGGGGGAGACGAAAGAGGTTGCTTCAAAGTGGCGGATGCCAGCTGCGACCAGATTGTTGATGAGCTCGACCTTGCGAGCAGTGGGCACGAAAACAGGCTCGGACTGCAGGCCGTCACGCGGCCCCACCTCCACGATTTCCACATGTTCCGGAAGCGGTGAATCAGCTTTGCCAGCCTGTCGCAATCTTTCTACCTCCCGACTGATTGCCTTGGTCGACCATATTGGTATACCGTTGCCTCTCTTGCGGTCAATGTACGATCTGCTTTTGCCGCAAAGCTGTGTCGGGAGGGTGCCGGGTGGCCGAGAATGAGCCGGGAAATGAACCGCTTGCGATCCGCGCGCTGTCGCGTATGCGCGGTGACATCCTGTCGCTGCAACTGGCCCCGGGCGAAGTGACATCCGAGCGTGCGCTGGAGCAATTATACGGGGTTTCACGTACTCCGATCCGAGAGGCGCTCAAAGCGCTGATCGGCGAAGGCCTCGTTGTTCGTGCCGAGCGTGGCTACGCGATCGCGCCCTTCGATCTCGATCAGCTTGAGGAAATATTCGAGTATCGCGAGGTCGTTGAGGATGCAGCAGTGCGCCTTGCGTGCCAGCGCCGAACGGAAGACGAGCTTGACGCGATCAACGCGACCATCGATCGAGGATTGAGCGAGTTCACGCCTGACAGCTGGTTTGAAGCGGGGCTCGATTTCCATGTTCAGCTAGCCGCCTTGTCCGGAAATCGCTTCCTCAGGGAAGGGGTGCAGGATGCGGTGAACCGCACCATACGTGCACGATGGCTTGTTGCCAGCAGCGAGGCTTCACGCATCGAGGCTCATCGCGAACATAGCGAAATCATTTCATTGGTGCGGGAGCGTCGGGAGGACGATGCTGCCGAAGCCGTGAGGCGGCACGGGCGCGAAGTGCATCGCCAGATCGTCGAGGCACTGGAGGCATCGCGCCGCCTGTTTGGTGCGAGAGGTTTCGCATCCTCGAAAGGGTAATTCTGTTCAACTGCAATGGGAGGAAGATGATGAGTAAATTGTCCCGAATGTTTGGTGCGGCCATCGTGTGGTCATCCCTGTCGGTCGCCGGAGCGGCGGCTGCCGAATGCATTGCGCCGGCTGATCCAGGTGGCGGCTGGGACTTCACCTGCCGCACCATCGGCAAGATGCTCTACGATATGGAGATCGTGCCGGATCCGGTTCAGGTCACGAACATGCCCGGCGGCGTTGGCGCTGTTGCCTACTCGAAAGTGATGTCCGCCCGCCCGGACGATGCGGATCTGCTGGTGGCAACCTCGACGGTTGGTGTCACTCAGATCGCGCAGGGCAAATATCCGGCAGACACATCGGTCATGCGCTGGGTCGCCATGCTGGGTACCGATGTTGGCGTCATTCTCGTGCCGGCGGATTCGGAACTTAAGACCCTGGACGATCTCGTGGCCAAGCTGAAGGAAGATCCATCTTCGATTGCCTCTGCAGGTTCTTCGGGTGCGGGCGGCTGGGATCATATCCGCCTTCTGATGCTGGCCAAGGCTGCGGGCCTTTCCGGTGATGACTACAAGCAGATCCGTTGGGTTCAGTTCGACGGCGGAAGCCCTGCCGTGACGCAGATGCTGGGCGGACAGGTCGACATCGTTTCCACCGATCTGGGCGAGATTGCGGGCTTCGTGGAGTCGGGTGACGTTCGCATCCTTGCAGCCCTTTCGGATGAACGCGTACCTGCATTTCCAGATTCCCCGACCGCTGCGGAGCAGGGGCTGGATGTAACCGGCTATAACTGGCGCGGTTTCTACACCGGTGGTGACGTCTCCGACGAAGCCTATGAGGAATGGGTGAGCCGACTGGAAAAACTCTACCAGACGGATGAGTGGAAAGAGACCGCCAAGAGCAACGGCCTCGTCCCGGTCTGGCGTGGTGGCGCAGAGTTCAACGACTATGTCGCCGAGCAGTCCGAACAGATGCGCCAGATTTCCCAGGAAATTGGAGTCATCAAGTGACAGACCGCATTGTCGGCGCGCTGATACTTGCGCTGTCAATCTGGTACGGCATAACCGCGGGCAGCTACGAGGCGAGCTTCGGCGACCCTCTTGGCCCCGCGGCCTTTCCGATCATGCTGTCCATTCCCGCTGCAGTGTTGAGCCTTGCGCTCATCCTGCGGCCGGATGCGGAGCCCAAATGGCCAAGCGCCTGGCCGATGATGAGGCAAGCCGCCGCGATTGCCATTCTGCTTGGTTATGCCGGTTTTCTCGAAGTCGCAGGCTTTCCGCTCGCGACCTTCCTGGCTGTGGCGCTTATGGGCCGCCTCTTGCAGACGACATGGCCGAAGGCCGTCGCATCGGGCGCGATCATGAGTGCCGTGCTTTTTCTGACCTTTGATTACGTGCTCGACCTGCCGCTTCCGCTTCTTCCAGAATTCATGAGCTGACATATGGGCTTTCTTGATGCGCTCCTGCAGGGATTTGCGGTCGCGCTTACCCCGACAAATCTGATGCTGGCCTTATTCGGCTGCTTTGCCGGAACAATCATCGGTGCGCTCCCGGGGCTGGGTCCGGTCAATGGCGTGGCTATTCTCATCCCATTGGCCTTCTCGCTTGGGCTGGAGCCGACCTCGGCGCTGATCATGCTGTCATGCATCTATTACGGCTGCATGTATGGCGGGCGCATCTCCTCGATCATGCTCAACATTCCTGGCGACGAGCCAGCCATCATGACCACGCTGGATGGTTATCCCATGGCGCAGGCGGGCAAGGCATCGGAAGCCTTGGGAATCTCGGCTGTCGCCTCGTTCGTAGGTGCAACATTCGCCACGCTGGGATTGACGCTTTTTGCGCCCCTCCTGGCTAAGGCTGCCATTCATTTCGGCCCGGCCGACTATTTTGCTCTTTATGTGCTGGCCTTCGCCACGATCGGTGGCATCACCTCGGTCAATCCGTTCAAGACACTGCTGGCTGCCTTTCTGGGGCTCATGGTTGCCAGCGTAGGCCTCGATCCGGCCACTGGAACGCCACGCTACACTTTCGGCTCCTATCACCTCTATGACGGCTTTGACCCGATCGTTGCCATTGTCGGCCTTTTCGCGATCAGCGAGGTGCTGGTCTATCTTGAGAGGCTGAACTTCTCGGAAGCGCGGATGGTGCCTCTGGGCCGGGCACTGCCGCGGATCAAGGACTTGCTATCAGGTGGATGGGCCAATCTGCGCGGGTCGGTGATCGGCTTCGTGTGCGGCATTCTTCCCGGTGCAGGTGCTTCGCTCGGCGCCTTCATGTCCTATATTTTCGAGCAGCGCTGGAGCGCGCGCGACGGCAATTTCGGCAAGGGCGATCCGCGTGGCATTGCCGCGCCGGAGGCTGGCAACAATGCGGCTTCGGGCGGCGCGCTCATCCCCATGCTGACGCTTGGCGTTCCAGGCAGCGGAACGACAGCTGTGATGCTGGCGCTGCTGATCTCGCTCAACATTCAGCCCGGACCGTTGCTGTTCGATCGTCAGCCGGATCTTGTCTGGGGCCTTATCGCGGCACTGTACATCGCCAATATCGTGCTTCTGGTGATGAACATCCCGATGATCGGGCTCTTCACGCGCATGCTGGCGATGCCGCAGTGGATCCTCATGCCTTTCGTGGTGATGGTCAGCTTTCTTGGCGTCTATTCCATCAGCCACTCCACCTTCGACCTTTTCGTCATGGTGGCCTTCGGCGTGATCGGTTACATCCTGCGGCTCATTGGCATTTCGCTGGTGCCGATCATCCTCGGTTTGCTGCTTGGAGCAGACATGGAGAACAATCTGCGGCGGGCGCTCTCCATCTCCAATGGCGATTTCACGTTCCTTTTCCAAAGCCCGATCGCATTGGGCCTCTATGCAGTCACGGGGACCATGCTGACAATCGCCCTGGTGCTTTCGCTGCGCCGCGACAAGGACGTCCAGGCACAGGGTTGACCCGTGGTGACAGGAAAGCGCAGCCGGGGCTGAGAGAACCAGACCCGGCTGCATCACCTTATGCGGCTACTTGAAGCGACCGCTGCGTTCGAGCACTTCTATCTCGTAACCGTCCGGATCCTTCACGAAGAAGAAGCGGGCGATCCGCGTCCCTGCGGGTGCAAAATCGACGATCTTGCGCGGTTCCAGACCTTCTGCGACGAAGCGAGCATGTTCCTCATCGAGATTGTCCACGGATACCGCAAGATGGCCGTAGCCATCGCCGAGATCATACGCTTCGGTACGACCCTTGTTGACCGTGAGTTCCAGCTCGAATCCGCTTTCCGGGTTGCTCAGATAGATCAGCGTGAAGCTTTCGAAATCCAGCCTGTCGGCGACTTCCAGACCGAATGCGGTCCGGTAGAACGCGATCGACCGTTCTTCATCGAGAACACGGATCATGCTGTGAATTGCCTTGGCCATGGATAAATCCCTCAAGCTGAAAATGATGGAGCGATTTAAGCCAAACCGGAGCGGCACGAAACCTTTGCAGCGACCAAAGTGCTACTGAACTTCGCTCGCCGACTTGTCGCTGCATAGGGTGGTCGTGATCATGAAGATGGAGTGAAACCGGCTTCCGTCGCCGGGAGCCGGTTTCGATACCTGGGGTTCGATGTGCCGTTGAGCTTGTCGGCGTCAGGCATGCGCCTCCACGCGCGATTTTGCGCCTGATATCGCAGGCAGGCTTTCGCCGGCGTCGATGCGCTTGAGTAGCTCGATCTCTCTTTGCTGCATCTCGATGGCACGATCAGCCACCGCATCCACATCGTCGGGCGACAGGATCAGAACACCGTTTTCGTCAGCGAGAACGGCATCGCCGGGATGCACGACCACACCGCCCACGCTGACAGGGATGTTCATCTCGCCGGAGATGCCCAGAAGCTTGGTGGTGATGGGCGAGGGCCCACGGCACCACATGGGGAAGCCGTGCCGCTCGAAGTCGGCGACATCGGTCGCCGGCCCGTCCACCACGGCGCCTGCAACCTTGCGTCCTGCCGCAGTGTGCGTGATCACGCCACCCCAGCAGGCATGACGGGTGTCCCCGGCGCGGTCGATGATGACGAAGTCACCTTCGCGCAGGTGATCCATGGCGTAGTGCAGCATGGTGCTGTCCGCATGAGGCAGACGCAGCGTTACTGCGGTGCCTGCGGCCCGAACCTTCGGCAACATGGAGCGCAAGCCACTGTCGAGGAAATTCGCGTGAAGGAAGTGTCCGACCGTTGCGGTCTCCACCTGCATCAACTTGTCGATCCTGGCCTTGTCGAGCTGACGGGGCATCTCGTTGAACTTGTACATCTGAGGTCTCCTCAAGCCACGACGTGATGGTCGGCAACCGGCATTGCCTTGCGGATCTGCTCGGCATAGTCTGGATCGATGGTGGCACTTGCATGGCCGATCCGGTCGGAGCAGTCGGCGATTGTGACCCCCCAGGGGTCGATCACCAGAGAATGGCCGAAGCACAGCTTGCGGCCTTCGTCATGGCCGAAGATCTGCGCGGATGCGGCGACATAGGACTGCGTCTCGATGGCACGGGCGCATAGCAGCTGCTCCCAGTGATCCTTGCCCGTTTGCAGTGTGAACGCGGCAGGCAGCACGATGAGTTGAGCGCCCTTGTCTCGGAGCTTGCGGAAGAGCTCGGGGAAACGCAGATCGTAGCAGATCGCGCAGCCCACCTTCACGCCTTCGAGGTCATAGACCACGACTTCCTCACCACGCTTCATGGTGTCGGATTCCAGATAGCTGTTGCCGCCGGGAACGTTGACGTCAAAGAGGTGGATTTTGCGGTAGCGGGCGATCTCCTTGCCTTCCCGGTTGAAGACAATGGTCGTGTTGTAGCATTTCTCACCGGCAGCTTCGGCCATGGAGCCGGCATGGATATTCACCTTCAGCTCTGCGGCTAGCGCCGACATGGCACGATAGGCTTCGCCATCCGGGAAGGTTTCCGCATGGGCGCGGCGGCTTTCCACAGTGCCGCCCATATAGGTGAAGGTTTCGGGCAGCACCACGAGGTCGGGACTGTCCTGTTCCACCGCGCTGCGGATGAGGCGGGATGCGTCGGCAATATTCTTCGCCTTGTCATCCTGGGAGTTCATCTGAACCACTGAGATTTTCATCGGTAATCCTTGCTTTTGGGTATCGGTTTGCGAACCGGCTTCACGCCGGTCCAAGGATGAGGTTCGGGAGGAAGAGAACGAGCTCCGGCACGAAGGTGATGAGAAGAAGTGCGGCGATGAGCGGCACGAGGAAGGGCAGGATCGCCACGGCCACCTTCTCGAATGGAACCTTGCCCACTTCGGCCACGATATAGAGCGCAATCCCCATTGGCGGTGTCGCGATACCGATCAGCAGGGCCAGCGTGATGATCAGGCCGAAGTGAATGCGGTCGATGCCGAACTGGTCGATGATCGGAAGCAGCATCGGGACCAGGATCAGCTTCGCAGGAACACCTTCCACGAAACAGCCGACCACCAGCAGGAAGGCCAGGAGCAGGAGCAGGAACACTGCGCGCGATTCCGTCACCATGAGGACGTGATCGGCCAGTTGCTGCGGGATCTGCTCGATGGCGAGCAGCCAGCCCATGACGTGGGAAAAGCCGATGATGATCATGATGACGCTGGTGATGGTCATCGTTTCGGTCAGCGCCTTCCACAACATCGCGAAGGAGAAGGTGCGGTAAACAAAACCGAGGGCAATCGTGTAGACGCAGGCGAGCACGCCAGCTTCCGTTGCCGTTGTGAAGCCGGTGAGGATAGCGGTCAGGATGATGCCCGGGGCCACGAGTGCGGCGATGCCGTCGATCGCGGCGCGGCCGATCTGAGGCAGGCTCTTGCGCTCTTCGCGCGGGAATTCACGCTTGAGCGCCACCACATAATTGAAGGCCATCAGGGACAGGCCCACGATGATGCCCGGGATAATGCCGGCCAGAAACAGTCGCGCGACGGATGTGTTGGACAGGAATGCGTAGACGACGAGACTGATGGATGGCGGAATTATGGGCCCGACCACCGCGCTGGCCGCGGTGAGCGCTGCCGCGAATGGCGCAGGATAGCCGCGTTCGCGCATCGCCTTGATCTCGATCGTGCCGAGACCCGCGCAGTCCGCAACGGCAGCTCCGGATACACCTGCAAACAGGAGCGAGGAGACGACGTTCACCTGTGCCAAGCCGGCGCGCATATGCCCCACGAGGGCAGACGCGAAGTTGAAGATGCGGTCGGTCATGCCGACCCCGTTCATCAGGTTGCCGGCCATGATGAAGAAGGGAATGGCAAGCAGGGACGGATTGTCGACGCCGTCCAGCACCTGGAGCGGAATGATGTAGAGCGTGTCGGCAAAGCCCGCATAGACGAGTGCGGAGAGGACAGCGATGCCGATTGCCATTGTGATCGGCACGCGCAGAAGGATGAGGGCGACGAAGCCCGCAAAAAGAAGCATGGTCATGGTTGCAGAGGCCTATATGTCGCCGGCGGGATGATGCGCAGGCGCATCATGTCCCTTCAGGGCGTGGATGAGGTCACTGAAAAACTGCAGCGCGATCAAGGCGCATGAGACGAAGAACGGGATGGACAGCCAATATCGCTGCAGCCCAACCATCTCGATATTTCCCACCTGACGCTGGATAAGTGCAGGCGCTTCTCGAAGGATGATGAGAAGCAGCGCGATAACCGCCAGATCGACCAGGATCCGCCCGATGCGCTGGGCCAAGGCAGGCATGGCCGACAGTAGGAAATCGACGGTTATATCCTTGTTTCGCCGATAGACGACGAAAAAGCCAAGGAAGGTCATCCAGACAAACAGGACGATATTGATGGGGAAGACCCAGACCACGCCCTGGCCCAGAAAGGCTCGGGAGGCGATGTTGAGCGTTGTAGTGATGAGCATCGCCAGCAACGCGGCATTCGCCCCCACAAGAAACAGCCGGTCTATGACGGCCAGTGCGCGGTCTATCAAAGGCATTGAATTCCCCTCGGCTTGATCTCAAAGGATCAGTTCGTCTCACGCGTGGAGCGGACGGCTTCGAGGAAGCCTTCCGGCAGTTCACCGGCTTCTTCCATCTTCTGGTAGAAGCTTTCCATCCGTGCGACGAAGTCGGAGGTGTCGGGCTCGAAATAGCTGACGTTCTTGGCCTTCATCGTCTCAAGGTCCTTCTCGGCAGCTTCCATCATGCGCTTCTCGGATTCGGCTGCCATGTCGGCGAAAGCTTCAAGAACCTGGCTGCGCAGTTCGTCCGACAGGGCGTTCCAGCGCTTGGCATTCGTCATGAAGGCCATGCCCTGCGGATACTCGTCGTGACGGATGACGTGGGGAGCAACCTCATAGAACTTCATCGGCTCGACGAGCGCGATCGGACTGTTCACCGCATCGACGATGCCACGGCTGATGGACTCGTAGACTTCAGTCCAGGCGAGGGTGCGAACCTCCGCCCCAAGATGACGCCATGCTTCTGCGGCGAGCTCATCGGGATGCATGCGCAGGCGCGTGCCCTGCATCTCGTCGAGGGACTCCCATGGCTTGTCTGTTACCATTACGCGGTAGGGGCCGCGCACGAAGGCTGTCGGCGAGCCGATGAGTGCGATGCCTGCTTCTTCCTCGATGGTCTTGAACCAGCCCTTCACGAGATCGGTTTCCATGAACCGAGCCCAATGCTCGCGATCATCGAACAGGAAGGGAGCCGAGGTGAACTTCACGTCCGGCACCCATTTCTGCAGATAGCTGCTGCCTTCGGGATAGACGTTGACGGTTCCGATCTGAAGCTGCTCGAGCACGGTATCGTCGGAGCCGAGCTGCTCGTTCGGGAAGACTTTCACGGTCAGCTCGCCGCCGGTTTTCTCGTCAACCTTGTCGGCAAAATACTGGAAAAGCTGACCCTCGATGCTGTCTGGCGGCATCTTGTGCGCCATGCGCCAGGTTTCCGCCTGAGCGGTGGCCATCAGACCGGTTCCGAGAGCGGATGCCACCAAGGCGGCCATGCAAGTGCGGATTATGCGTTTCATCCTGTTCCCCTTTTTTATGTTTGGTTCAGGGCAGGATTGGTGAGGGGACTAAAAAAGTCCAAATCAAAAAGATGGGGCTCTGTGATAGATTTTTTCAATCAGCAAGGACGAGACCGTCCTCGGGATTGGCTTCCGCCCAGGCGCGGGCCTGCTGCTGCGCCATGCGCGCGAATTCGTTCTTCAGCGCCATGCGAGGAGAAACTTCGGTCACCGCATAAAAGTTGAGCGGAGGAAACGCAACATCGACCTTGATCTCGTGGAGTCTGCCTGAGCCAAGCTCCTCGCGGACCACCGCGCGCGGCATGGGCGCGATACCAAGGCCCTCTCCCGCCATTTTGACGATGGTCGCTATGGAATTCATGGGATGAATATTGGGTCTGATCTTCGAGTGGAGTTTCAGATGCCGCTCCAACTCCCGATAGGGCAGGGAGCTCTGCGGGAATGTGAGGATCGGCATGTCGAGAAGCGTGTTGAGCGTGGCTTTCTCGATTGGGAAGGCAGTCGGACTCGCCACCCAAGCTATCGGAAATGCGCAGAGTGGCTCGAAACGCAGCATCATGTCCGGCTTGTCCTTCATGGCAAGACCGACATCAACACTGTGGTCGCGGACGGCCTGAAGGACGCCTGCGGAGGTGGTCGCCAGAATCTCCAGATTGATGCGCGGATAGGCGGAGCGGAATGCCTCCATGAGGTGGATGAACCAGGAATGGATGATGGTGCCTGCGACACCGATCCGCAGCGACCCCGTCAGTTCCGCATTGGGACCGACGAGCCACTTCATCTCATTGGTGATCTCTATCACGGCTTCGGCATGCGGCAGCAGGAGCCGGCCTTCCCGCGTCAGATGCACGCTGCGCTTGGAGCGTTCGAAAAGGCGGGTGCCAAGTTCCGCCTCAAGCGCGTTGATGCGCGAGGATATGACGGGCTGGGACGTGTGAAGAAGATCCGCCGCCTTGCGGAAATTTCGGACTTTCGCCAGACACACAAAGGTCTCGAAAAATCGCAGCTGCACGGTCTGTCTGCTTCCTCCCCCGGTAGGTGGCCCGGCGCAAAGGCCGGGCCGGTCTCTCGTTACAGCACCTTTTCGAACAGATGGCGCAGGTTCTCGCGGTCGAGCGGGACAGGGTTTCCGCCGCAGGACGGGTCTTCAAGCGCCATTGCAACCAGATCGTCGAGGCGATCCTGCGTCGCGCCCATCTCGCTCAGCTTGCGCGGAATGGCGAAGCTGTCATTGAAGGACTGCACGAATTCGCAGAACCCCGCAAAGCCGCCCGAGATCCCAAGATAACCTGCGGCCCGGTCAAAGCGGTCGCGGATTTCTGGGGCGTTGAACGCCAAGACCGCTGGCATGCAAACGGCATTGGTGGTCCCGTGGTGGGTGTTGAAGAGCGCACCAATCGGATGGCTCATCGCGTGGATGGCACCAAGGCCCTTTTGGAAGGCCGTTGCTCCCATCATGGCAGCCGACATCATCTGGGCGCGCGCTTCGAGATCATTGCCGTCGGCATAGGCGCGCGGCAGATATTCGATCACGAGGCGCATACCCTCCAGCGCTATTCCCTGGCTCATCGGGTGGTAATGCGGGCTGGAATAGGCTTCCACGCAATGAGCGAAGGCATCAAGACCGGTACCGGCCGTGATGAAGGGAGGCATTCCGACAGTCAGTTCGGGGTCACAGATCACGACACTTGGAAGCACCTTCGGATGGAAGATAATTTTCTTCACGTGGGTCTGCGAGTTCGTGATGACGCTTGCACGTCCCACTTCCGAGCCGGTTCCTGCAGTTGTCGGGACGGCGACGATGGGAGCAATGGCATCCGCGTTCGCCCTTGTCCACCAGTCGCCGATATCCTCGAAATCCCAGACTGGCCGCTTCTGACCGGCCATGAATGCGACCATCTTGCCGAGATCCAGCCCGGAGCCGCCGCCAAAAGCGATCACACCGTCGTGGCCGCCGGCCTTGTATACCGCGATCCCTTCCTCGAGATTCTTCTCGTTGGGGTTCGCATCAACCTGGCTGAAGAGCGCGCGGCCCAGTCCCGCCTCTTCCATGATGTCGAGCGCGCGCGCCGTAATGGGCAGGTTGGCCAGCCCCTTGTCGGTGACCAGCAGCGGGCGCTTGATGCCGGCCTGGGCGCAGGCTGCGGGCAGTTCGGCGATGCGTCCCGCACCAAATTTGATGGCTGTCGGGTAGGACCAGTTTCCGGTGAGACTCACGATGTGACCTTCTTCAGATGATAGGATTTCGGCCGGGTCAGGTTGTGGTAGCCAATCACGGAAAGGCCGCCACCGCGCCCGGTATTCTTGCAGCCGGTCCAGCACAGACCCGGATCGAGATAGTCCGCGCGGTTCATGAATACGGTGCCGGTCTGCACCTGGTCGCCGACGCGCGCAGCACGGTCCAGATCACGCGTCCACAGGCTGGCGGTCAGACCATACTCACTGTCATTCATGAGGCGAATGGCTTCCGCGTCATCCTTGACCGGCATTATGCCGACAACAGGCCCGAAGCTCTCGTCGCGCATCACACGCATGTCATGGCTGACATTGGTCAGGATCTGGGGCGTCAGATAGGCACCACCGTCATCTTCTGCGAAGCGCTCGATATGAGCCTTCGCACCGCTTGCGACGGCCTCATCGACCTGCGCGCGCACTTCTGCGGCGAAACGGGGATGAGCCATCGGTCCGAGCGTCGTGTCGGGATCGAGAGGGTTTCCCAGCTTGTAGCCGTTCACGATCTCAACGGCCTTCTCGACAAATGCATCGAAAAGGCTCTCATGCACATAGATGCGTTCGATGCCGCAGCAGCACTGGCCGGTGTTGAACATGGCCGCGTCGACAAGACCTGCGACAGCGGCGTCCAGATCCGCATCCTCCATGACATAGCCGGGGTCCTTGCCGCCCAGCTCGGTGCTCACGCCGGTGAAGGTGCCGGCAGCGGCACGCTCCATGGCAGCACCGCCACCAACAGAACCGGTGAAGTTGATAAAGTCGAACGCCTTTTCGCCGATCAGGCTCGACGTGGTGTCGTGGTCGAGAAAGACATTGGCGAACACATCTTCCGGCACACCGGCCTGATGGAAAGCGCGCGCCATGCGCTCACCGACCAGCAGTGTCTGGGTGGCATGCTTGAGCACCACGGTGTTGCCAGCGATCAGCGCCGGGGCAACGGTATTGATCGCAGTCATGTAGGGGTAGTTCCACGGTGCGACCACGAAGACAACGCCGTGCGGCACGCGGCGAATATAGCGTTTGAACTGCGCGTCTTCGCCAACCTCTATATCTGCAAGCGAATCCGCTGCGATCTGCGCCATGTGGCTCGCACGCTCGTTGAAGCCACCGAACTCCCCGCCATAGCGCACGGGCCGGCCCATCATGCGAGCAAGTTCAGGTACAATCTCGTCATTCTGCGCGCCGATGGCGGCAACGCCCGCCATGACAAGCTCGACCCGTTCGGCCAGCGGCCGAGCGGCCCAGGCAGGCTGTGCGTCGCGAACGCGCCTGATCTCGGCGCGAGCGGCCTCAAGCGAGAGCGCTTCGCGCTCCGCGAAGACCGACCCATCAATGGGTGAAATGCAGCGCAATGTTGTCATGCCCGTTCAAATCCTCTGGCAATTTCCCAATCGGTGACCACCTGGTCGAATGCTTCAATCTCAACTTCGGCCGCGCGGCAATAGTGATCGACGACATCGTCGCCCATGGCGCCGCGCAACATGGCCGAGTCTTTCAGCTTTTCACGTGCCTCCCGCAGATTATGCGGGATGGAAGCGGTGTTGCCGCGATAGACATCGCCGCGCGCTGGCGGCTCCAGCTCCAGACCTTCCTCTATTCCCGCCATGCCCGCGGCAAGCTGGGCGGCGAGTGCGAGATAGGGGTTCAGGTCCGATCCGCCTATACGGCACTCCATGCGCACCCCCTTGGTGCCTGCGCCACAAAGGCGGAAACCCGCGGTGCGGTTGTCGACGGACCAGATGATGCGGGTGGGCGCAAAGGTGCCCTTCATGAAGCGCTTGTAGCTGTTGATATAAGGCGCCAGGAAATAGGTGTAATCGGCGGCATATTTCAGGAGACCCGCCGTATAGCTCTTCATGAGCTTGCTCATGCCGAGTTCGTCAGCTTCATCGAAGAAGGCATTGCGGCCGTCTTTCCAAAGAGACTGATGGACGTGGCTCGACGAGCCCACGCGGTCATGCCGCCACTTCGGCAGGAACGAAGCTGCGTGCCCCTGCGCGTGGGCGATCTCCTTCACCGCGTGCTTGGCGATGGTGTGATGGTCGGCCGTGGCAAGCGCATCGGCATAGCGGATATTGAGCTCTTCCTGTCCCGCTTCCGCCTCGCCCTTTGAATTTTCGATCGGAATGCCCGCGCGCCACAGATGATTGCGGATGGGACGCATGACATGCTCTTCGCGCGTGGTTTGAAGGATGTGGTAATCCTCATTGTAGCCGCTGATGGGCTGGAGATCGCGGAAGCCTGTCTTGCGGATTTCGTCGAAGCTCTTTTCGAAGAGGAAGAACTCCAATTCCGTTGCCATCATCGGGTCGAAGCCCATGGCTGCCAATCTTTCGACCTGCCGCTTCAGAATGGCGCGGGGGGCATGGGTGATGGCTTCATGCCCATGATGATCGAGGATGTCGCACAACACCATCGCCGTGCCTTCGAGCCACGGCACGGGGCGGATCGTGGTCAGGTCCGGCTTCATCATGTAGTCGCCGTAACCGCCTTCCCAGGAGGTGGCGGCATAGCCGTCGGGGGTTGCCATCTCCAGATCGGTCGCCAGGAGATAGTTGCAGCAATGGCTCTCGTCATAGGCACTCTCGACAAAGTGGGCGGCGAGGTATCGCTTGCCCATGAGACGGCCCTGCATGTCTGGGAAGCAGACAAGAACCGTGTCTATGGCTCCACTTTCCACGGCGGATTGTAGTGCCTCGAAAGTCATGACTGGCTTCATGGAAGGTGCCTTCATCAAATATCGGAAAGGATCGCGCCAAGGCTTTCCGCCAGAAGCGCGTGGATATCGGTTCGTTTGTCGGGATCGGTCAGCAAATCGTTACGGACCTCGATCATGACATAGGGGAATGGACCACTTTCGAGCTGGCGTTCGATCGTATGCAGCACACCATCCTTCGGCGCGTAGGGTTCGTTCAGGCGGACATCATAAGCGGAGCGGGCACTGCAGTCTGTCGCGAGCGCTTGGGCCAGAGAAGCATCTTCACCATGGAGGAAGCCGATCTCCACCTCTCTCTTCACGCCATGGAATACGGGTGTGTAGCTGTGGACGGTGACCAGCACCGGTGGCTTTCTGTCGACTTGCCTTTTGGCGATTAGTCTGTGAACCGCCTGCTGGAAAGGTTCATAGAGCGCCGATGCGCGCTCCTGTCTTTCGCGCTGCGTTATCCAGCGATTGCCAGGTATCGGGCAGACTTCCGTCTCGTGAGGCATGGCGGAAACGGCATGCGGAGGACGGTTGCAGTCATAGACGAGGCGGGAGAAACGGGCGGCCACGAGCGGCGCATCGAAAGCGTCCGACAGGCTCACTGCAAGCTCACGAGCGCCGGGATCCCAGGCGACATGGCTTTCCAGTTGCGCGGAGGTCAGACCCAGATCACCGAGTTTTTCGGGCACGCGGTTGGAGGCATGTTCACAGACGAGCACGATCCGGCTCGCTCCATCCGGGTTGATCACCTCGAAGGGCGCACCGTCAGCTTCGCTCAGGAACGGCTTGGTGGCAGGCATCATCACAACAGGAAATGGTGGCCGGGCGAAAAATTCCGCCCGGCCAGAACCATCAGGAGTAACGATAGGGCACGCCGGCCTTTTCCATCACCTGCTGATACTTCTTGAAGATTTCGACGACCTTCGCCGCGCGTTCGTTCTTTGCGGCCAGCTCGTCCCAGAAGGATGCGCTGTCGGCAACCACGCCTTCCCATTCCTCTGCCGGGATGGTCGTGAGTTCGAGCTTGTCGCCATTGACGCGAAGATCGGCCTCGCCACCCCAGTACCAGACCTGGCGGTAGTAGTGCGACTGGTCCATCGTGATCTTGAAGAGCTCCTGCAGATGCGGCGGCACCTTGGCCCAGCTCTCCGAATTGGCGAAATAGCTTCCGCACCAAGCGCCGGTGACGTTGTTGAGGAGCGCATATTTGCAGATGTCGGCCCAGCCCACCTCGTATGCTTCGGTGAAGCCGCACCATGCGACGCCGTCGAGCTCACCGGTCTGCAGCGCGACTTCCACATCTTCCCATGGCACTGTTACGGGGATGAGGCCGTAGCGGGCAAGGAAGCGGCCAGCGGTTGGCACCCCGAAGACGCGCAGGCCGGCCATGTCCTTGACCGAGCGGATCGGGCGATCAACGGTAAAGATGTGCAGCGGGTCCCATGCGCCGGCACCCAGCCACTCGACATTCTCGATCTCGTCATAGGCTTCCTGCCAGATCTGGTTCAGGCCATAGCGCTGAAACAGGACCGGAAGGTCGAGGCTGTAGCGAGTGGAAAAGGGGAAGTAGCCGCCGAAATCGGCAACATCGGCTGGCGAGGCCATGGTCGCATCGTCGGACTGAACCGCGTCGAGCGTGCCATTCTGCAATGCGCGGAAAAGCTCATTGGTGGGCACAAGCTGGTCGGCATAGAACAGCTCGATTTCCATCTCGCCATTGGCCGCCTTGTTGAAGGCCTCGATCTGCGGCTTGATGACATGGGCACCGAGCGGCGGGCCGGAATAGGTCTGCAGCCGCCATTTGATAGGAGCCTGCGAGCGCACGATGCCCGGCGTGGCGAGAGCTGCAGCACCGCCCACGCCCGCCGTTGTCAGAAATTTGCGTCTTGTGGTCATTGTCGTTCTCCTCTGAGGTTTTTTGTTTGGTATTGTTCTTGTTGTTATCGTCCGTAGACGTAGTTCGGCAGCCACATCGCAAGATCCGGGAAGACCATCACCAGCGTGAGCGCCAGCATCATCACCATAACGAACGGGATGATGGAGCTATAGATATCCTTGAGCTTGATCTCAGGCGGTGCCATGGCGCGCATGAGGAAGAGATTGTACCCGAAGGGTGGTGTCATATAGGCGATCTGGGTCGTGATCGTGTAGAGCACGCCATACCAGATGAGGTCGAAACCGAGCGCCTTCACGAGCGGCACATAGAGTGGTGCCACGATGACCAGCATGGCCGTGTCGTCGAGGAACGTTCCCATCAGGATGAAGGACAACTGCATCAGGATCAGGATGACCCACGGGTTGAGGCCAAGCTGCTCGGTGAACAGCCCGTCGATCGCCTTTACCGCGCCAAGCCCATCGAACACGGCTCCAAAGCCGAGAGCCGCCAGCACGATCCAGAGGAACATGCAGGAGACGCCAAGCGTCTGCTTGAGCGAGTTCTCGAATACTTCCCAGGTCATGCGTCGCTTCAGAACGGCAGCGACAAAGGCTGCCATCGCGCCGATGGCCGAACTTTCGACGAGTGAGGTCCAGCCGTTGAGGAAAGGCACCATCATGGAAGCGAAAATGCCGATCGGCAGCAGGCCAGCCAGGAGCAGGCGGTATTTCTCCGCCTTGGAGATGTCCGCGTCAGCGGACTTGATTGCGGGTCCGAGTTCCGGCTGCAGCTTGCAGCGGATATAGATGTAGAGGATGAAAAGCACGGCCATCATGAGGCCCGGAACAACGCCTGCAAGCCAAAGCTGCCCGACCGGCTGGCGCGCGATCATGGCGTAGAGCACAAGCACCACCGAGGGCGGGACAAGGATCCCCAGACTGGACCCCGCCTGGATGACGCCCGTCACCATCCGCTTGTCGTAGTTGCGCTTGAGAAGTTCAGGCAGCGCGATGGTAGCGCCAATGGCCATTCCCGCGACGCTCAGCCCGTTCATGGCCGAGATCAGTACCATCAGGCCGATCGTTCCGATGGCAAGTCCGCCACGAACCGGTCCCATCCAGACATGGAACATGCGGTAGAGATCATCGGCGATCTTGCTCTCGCTCAGCACGAAACCCATGAAAATGAACATGGGGAGGGTGAGCATCGGGTACCATTTCATGAGCTTCATGACGGCCGAAAACGGAAGTTCCGATCCGCCGGGACCCCAGAGCAGGAGCGCTGCAATGGTGGCGATGCCGCCGATGGCGCCGAAGACACGCTGGCCGGTCATCAGCATCAACATCATGGAGGCGAACATCAGGAGTGCGATCAACTCATAGGACATCAGACTTCTTCCCCGCGCAGCTTGGCAATATCCTTGATGAGCTCCGATATCGCCTGCAGGAGCATGAGAAAGATCCCGAAACACATGATGGATTTGATCGGCCACATCAAAGGCCGCCAGAGGCTGGGACTGCGTTCCTGATATTCGACCGCATACATGGTCGAGCTGATGCCGCCATAGAGCAGCACACCGAGATAGAAGATCAGCAGAAGGACGGTGAAGCTGTCGAAGGCGGCTTTCTTCTGCGTACTCCAGTTCGAATAAAACAGATCCATTCGAACATTGGAGCCCATCTGCATCGAGTAGGGGCCACCCACCAGATAGTAGGTCACCAGCGCAAACTGGGCCATTTCCAGTGTCCAGAATGCCGGTACGACAAAGATTGCTTTCGAAATGGTGGACCAGAGCAGCACGGCGACCATGATGAAGAAGCCATACATCATCAAGCGCCCGGCATAGTAGTTGAACCCGTCAACATAGCGGACATAGGCGCGGAAGAATTTTGGCATTGAAGCGAGCTCCGAATTCAATGGACGCTGACCTTCGCCGCCCTCAATGCCGCGAGGAGTTCGGGATCAGGTTCTTGATTAAGGAAAAGATGTCGCACCTGAGTCAAGTCGCACACGCGATAGGCAGCCGTGCGATTTTGCTTGGAGTGATCGAGCACGAGCGAAAGGTTGCCGCCATGTCGAACCATGGCGCGGGCAAGCTGGGCCTCCTCGAAATCAGCGTCATAGGCGCCTGCCGCGTCCAGGGCGCTGACGGTCAGGACAATGTGATCCGGTCGGTATTCGGCGATCTCGGCGCAGGCGCGCGGGCCATAGGTCTGGTCGTTGCCGACACGAAACGTGCCACCTAACAGCACTGCCTGCGACCCGTTTTGCGCATTCGCAATGACATGGGCGATGCGCAGCGAATTGGTGATGACGGTCAGGTCGCGCAATCGCGTGAGTGCCTCGGCGCATAGAAGCGTGGTCGAACCTGTATCGATCATGATCGTCTCGCCGGGCTGGATCATGCGCGCAAGCTTCTCGGCTATTTCACGCTTCGCCTGAGCGTTTTTTGCCAGACGGTCCTCGAAAGCGCCTTCTTCATTGGCCTGGCGCACCGCGCCGCCATGCACCTTGCGGATGCGGCCCTGTTCAGCGAGCAGATTGAGGTCGCGCCGGACCGTTTCGACCGAAGCGCCGAATTTCTCTGCAAGCTCCTCAACTGTCGCACGACCGCGCTTCTCCACGAATTCATGGAGAGCGGCCTGTCGCACGGACGGCCGCATTGTTTTCAGCTTGGGTCGAATCTTGTTGTTGTTCCCCATATGCCAGAGCCTATTCGCATATGCACTGATGTCCAGTCCAATTTCCAGTTTCAGTCACTTTTTTCAAAATGTTCAATTATAACAATGCTATACAATCTCTCATTAATTGACTGATTACTACCGAGCAGTCAAAATCGGCGTCGGGCTGCTTGAAGTCGCGGTCCGCTGCGTTCATATTGGATTTCCTGCCTCTGCATGAGGCGCCTCCAACAGAAGGCTCGGCCAAATGCCTGCCAGTACTGCTCCCCAATCCTCCTATGACGTCGCGATAATCGGCGCGGGGGTGGTTGGCTGTGCAATTGCAAGGCGGCTGACACTTGATGGGGCCAGGGTGGTGGTGCTGGAAAAGGCCCTGGATGTGCTGGACGGCGCTTCGAAGGGCAACTCTGCAATCCTGCACACCGGCTTCGATGCGCCGCCGGGTTCGCTCGAGCAGGCATGTATTGCGGCAGGTTACGGCGAATATCTGCAGATAGCAAAAGCCTTGGGGCTGCCGGTGCTGCGCACGGGCGCGATGGTTCTGGCATGGACACCGGAACAGGAAGAGCAGCTTCCCGCGCTTATCGAAAAGGCGCATCTGAACGGGGTAGAAGATGTTGCGCCACTGACGCGCGCTCAGATCCTGGAGCGTGAACCTCATCTCTCGCCTCAGGTTCGTGCGGGTTTCGAAATACCGGGGGAATATCTCATCGATCCATGGGCGTCCGCCCATGCCTATATCCTGCAGGCGCTTGCCAATGGGGCGGAGCTTTTCAGGGGCACTGAAGTGCTTGCAGGTGTGTATGAAGACGGTTGGCGGCTGAAGACGACCGGCGGTCCGGTGGCAGCGGCTCATGTGGTCAACTGCGCCGGTCTTTACGGGGATCTGGTGGATGATCGGCTTCTGGGCGAGAAGAGTTTCACCATTCGCCCGCGCAAGGGGCAGTTTCTGGTGTTCGACAAGGCGGCGTCCGATCTTGTCTCCACCACAATCCTTCCGGTCCCGACAAAGACCACCAAAGGTGTCGTTGTCTGCAGGACCGTTTTCGGCAATGTGCTGGTTGGCCCCACAGCTGAAGACCAGGAAAGCCGCACGGATGCCTCGACGGACAGGGAGGCGCTTGAACGCCTGCGCCGGAAGGGTATCGAGATGCTGCCCGAGCTTTCGGACTGCGAAGTCACCACGGCTTATGCTGGCTTGCGACCGGCCTGCGAAAAGCAGGATTACCAGATCGCACATCATTCAGCCCGTTCCTATGTCACGGTTGGTGCAATCCGCTCGACCGGGCTCAGCTCCGCGCTCGGGATTGCACGGCATGTGGCAGGATTGCTGCAGCTTTCGCGCGATGCTCTGGCCGATCCGGCGATCCCTCTTGTGGACCGGCTTTCCGATTATCACCCGCGCGACTGGCAGGAGAAGGACAATGGCGGAATTGTCTGCCACTGCGAACTGGTGACCAGGCGCGAAATCGAAAGGGTCCTGTCCGGCCCCATGCCGCCTGCAACCTTGCAGGGGCTGAAACGGCGGACGAGGGCCATGATGGGTCGTTGCCAGGGTTTCTACTGCACTGCCGAGATTGCGGAGATCACAGGGGACAGGCTGCAGGTTCCGATTGGACATGATGATGCGTGAGGCAAGCTGCACGGTAGCGGTGGTGGGTGGCGGCACTGCAGGTCTCGCGCTCGCCCGTGAGCTCAAGCGCCTCGATGCCGGCTCCGTCGTGGTTCTTGAACGTGAAGCCCAGGCCGGAGGCACGCCCCGTCACTGCGGCCATTATCCCTTTGGTATCCTTGAATATAACCGGCTGATGAAGGGGCCGGACTACGCAAGGCGCAATTGGGAGGAGGCGGAAACCGCCGGTGTGGAGATCCGCACGGGAACGAGCGTTACCAAGCTGTTGCCGGGTGGAAGTCTGGAAGTGGTGGACAATGAGGGCGTCTACAGGTTGAACGCCGAGCGGGTGGTGTTGTGCACGGGCGTGCGCGAAAGCAGCCGTCCGCAGCGTTTCGTCGGCGGGGACAGGCCGCTTGGGGTTATCACCACCGGCGCCCTTCAGTCATCGGTGTATCTGAAGGGGATACGACCATTCGAAAGGCCTGTGATCTTCGGCTCCGAACTCGTCTCCTTCTCCTCCCTTCAGACCTGCGCCCATCTCGGCATCAAGCCGGTCGCCATGGTTGAGGAGGAAGAACGCATCCGCGCACGCGGTGTGTTCACGCCCTATCTTTGGCTCAAGCATGTGCCGCTTCATGTCGGCGTTTCCAATCCACGGATTTTGGGGCGTGAGCGGGTGGAAGCCCTGGAATTTACCGATCACAAGGGACGAGCGAGAAGGATCGAAACCGACGGCATCATCATTTCCGGTCGCTTCCGTCCGGAAGCGGCACTGTTGCACCGCAGCCACCTCGAAGTTGACGGAGGGACGGGTGGTCCTGCCGTCGATCAATACGGGCGGTGTTCAGACCCTGCATATTTCTCGGCAGGCAATCTTCTGCGCCCGGCTGAAACATCAAGCTGGTGTCATGCAGAGGCGCGGGAGATCGCCATCGGCATTGCCGCTGATCTGAGGCAACCATCGAAATCCGAGAGCGTAGAGCTTCATATAAAGGACAACAGGATCTCATTCGTCATGCCTCAGTCTCTATGCCTGACGGGGGGCAGGGCCGGCATGAGCAATGTCTATCTTGGTCTGAACATGCCCGTCGATGCCAAGCTCGCAGCCTACAGCTCCGGGCGGCTGTTGTGGTCGCAGCGTTTGCGCAGTCGGCCTGTCAGGCGGATAACGATCCCTGTGGCCAAGCTTCTCGATGCAGGGCCGGATGGTCCGGTGGAACTGACGCTGGAAGACTGACGCAATGAGACTTGCGGGCATAGACCAGGGCACGACGAGTACCCGCGCATTGGCGACAAGAGCGGACGGCTCTATCGAAGTCGTCCATTCGGCGAGCCACAAGCAGTATTACCCCCGCGATGGCTGGGTCGAGCATGATCCCGAAGAGCTGATAGCCAATATCCGGAAATGCGCGGATGCCGTTTCGGATGCGGACGCGCTTGGTATCGACAATCAGGGTGAGAGTTGCATCGCCTGGGATGCGCGCAGCAAGGAGGCGCTCTCCCCGGTCATCGTGTGGCAGGACAGTCGCACGCTTCAGGCCTTGGAAAGGCTCAGGGAAGACGGTTTTGAAGCTGAGACGCTGGAAAGAGCGGGGCTTCCCATGGATCCGTATTTTTCCGCCAGCAAGCTTGGCTGGATTGTCAATAATGTTCCAGCCGCACGCGAGGCGCGGAAGAATGGAACGCTGCGTCTTGGAACAACGGATGCGTTCTTTCTCGACCGCCTGACCGGCACGTTTGCAACTGACGTTTCGACGGCCAGCCGGACCTCACTGATGAATCTTCGCACGCTGGAGTGGGATCCGGTGCTTTGCGACCTTTTCGGCGTGCCCATCGAATGCCTGCCGCCGATCCGCTCGACCACGGGCGATTTCGGCGCGCTTGGCACCGCTGCCGGTCATCTGCCCGTGACGGCCAGCGTGGTTGATCAGCAGGCTGCTCTCTATGGCTTTGGCTGCCGGCAGAAAGGTGATGCCAAGATCACCTTCGGGACGGGCGCATTCGCGCTGATGGTGACTGGCGAGGAGATCATTCGCAGGCCTGATCTGGGCTTGCTCCCGACGGTCGGATGGCAATTGCAGGGGAGTGATGCGGTCTATGCGCTGGACGGTGGCGTCTTTACCGCGAGCGCTGCGGTAAACTGGGCAAAGTCTCTCGGACTGTTCTCCGATTTCGCCAAGATCGATACTTTCGGGAACAACAGCGCTGCCGAGGGTGGTCTCTTCTTTGTTCCAGCTCTGGCGGGGCTGGGCTGTCCCTACTGGCAACCGCGTGCGCGTGGCCTCTGGTCGGGACTGTCACTCGAACATGGTCCCGATGTCATGGTCCAGTCGATACTTGAAGGGGTGGCTCTGCGCTCTTGTCAGGTGATGGAGGCGATGGACCGGTGCGTGCCGCTTGCGCACGGCATATGCATTGACGGCGGAATGAGCCGCAACACCTATTTTACCCAGTTCCTTGCGGATGTTTCGGGACGCACGATATCGCCCGCGATCATGCCTGAAGTCACCGGGCTTGGCACGATCTGTCTTGCTGGCGATGCGCCGGGCATAGCCTATGATGCAGCAGTGCCGTGCGGCAGCATTCAGCCCAAGCGCGATCTTCGGCATCTGCTGCCCCGATTTGCGGATATCGTGTCGCTTTCCCTGAAGGGCAGTCGTGATCTTTCTTCGGGATGAAGTCTGGCTTCCCGGTTGTGCTTGAGCCCGTCTATTGGATATCCAAGCTTGATTTAGAGCCTAGGCGGGAGCAGAAACCGTCTAGTTTCAACAAAATCTTGCGGTCAAGGCTGGTGGAGGCTTGATGATGCAGATGAACATCGCATCTTCGCTCATATCAGGCGCGCAAGGCTGGCTGGCGCGGTAAGGGTTGACCATGGCGACCATCCTCATTCATCCAGACACGCAGTCTGCGATCAGGGCCACGGCAGAACGTCTCCTGCAGGCTGTTCAGGGAGATCACGATGCGGTCCTGGGCCTGGCCACCGGCGGAACGATGGAGCCGGTATATCATCAGCTTGTGCGAAGGGCGGATGAGGCGCGTCTCTCCTTTGCAGGCGTGACCACCTTCAATCTGGACGAATATGTCGGGCTGGCGGCAGACCATCCGCAGTCCTATCGAAGCACGATGAACCGCCTGCTGTTCGATCACGTGGACATTCCGCGCAACCAGACATATCTGCCGCGCGGCGATGCGCAGGACCCATCGGCCGAGGCGATTGCCTATGAGGCGGCGATCGAGGCTGCAGGCGGTATCGATCTTCAGCTTCTGGGCATTGGCCGGAACGGACATCTGGGTTTCAACGAGCCGTCGTCCTCGCTCGCATCCAGAACACGCATCAAGAAGCTGGCCCGCTCCACCCTGGAGGCCAATGCACGGTTCTTCGGTGCTGGCGAGCGAATGCCCACCCATGCGATCACCATGGGCATCGGCACGATCATGAAGGCGCGCAAGTTGCTGATGCTGGCAATGGGTGCCAGCAAGGCGGATGCGGTCGCAGCTGCTCTCGAAGGACCTGTGACGGCTGCCTGCCCTGCCTCCATCCTGCAGTTCCACCCCGATGTGACGGTTGTTCTCGACCAGGAAGCTGCCTCCTGCCTGAAACTGCGCGACTTCTATGAGGATATCCATCCTGGCGGACAGGAGGTCTATTTTGCCGGCAACAGCTGAGTATGTTCTCGAGGCATCCACGATCTATCCGGGAGGGGGGGAGGCTCCACTTTCAAATTGCACGGTGCATGTGCGCGATGGCTTGATTGCTGGTATCGGAGCGTCCGCTGGTTCCCAGAACCTGCCGCGGATCAGGTGTTCCGTCCTTGCCCCCGGCTTCATCGATATCCAGATCAACGGAGCAGGCGATGGCCAGTTCAACGATGCGCCGGATACCGCAACGCTGAAACGCATGGTTCAAGGGGCAGCCAAGGGTGGAACTGCCCATCTGCTCGCGACCTATATCACAGCACCCGGCTTCGGATACCGACAAGCCATGGAAGCGGTGGAGCGCGCGAGGGAGGGGAGGCTGCCCGGACTTCTGGGACTGCATCTGGAAGGTCCTTTCATAAGCCCCAGGCGCCCGGGCATCCACCCTGCCAAGGCCATTCGCCCATTGGGTGATCGAGATTTCGACATACTGCTGGGGTCAGGTGATCATCCGCGGCTCATCACCCTTGCGCCGGAAGAATGCGCGCCGGGTGCCATCGAGCGTCTGGCAAGTGCGGGTTGGCGTGTTTTCCTTGGCCACAGCCTTGCGTCATACGAATTGATCCAATCGCGCATAGCCGAGGGCCTTTCAGGCGCAACGCACCTCTTCAATGCGATGCCCCCTCTAGCCGGACGGGAGCCGGGGCCGGTCGGTGCCGTTCTTGACGGCAGTTTACCGTTTGCGGGGCTGATTGCCGACGGCATCCATGTGCACCCGGCCAATCTTGCACTCGCATATTCCTGCGCGGGACCGGACCGTCTCTGTCTTGTCAGTGATGCCATGCTGACATTGGGCGGAACCGCGACCGAGTTCAGCATTGGCGACAAGCGTGTCCATCTGCGCGATGGCAGGCTCGTGGATGATCAGGGCACGCTCGGCGGAGCGAATCTGGCGATGGATGAGGCGGTGCGCAACATGATCCGGCTGACAAGCGCGCGACCGCAGGATGCGCTGGCCATGGCGTCCACCACTCCTGCAAAAGCATTGGGGCTTGAGAATGAGCTCGGATATATCCGTCCGGGTCATCGGGCCAGTTTCACCATCTGCGATACCGACTTGAAGGCCAGTGCTACCATCAGTGACGGCGTGCTTCTGCACCGGGAATTCGACAGCCGCAGGGATGAGCAGTGGGCAATACTCGACTGAAGAATTTCAGGAAGCGCCAGACGGCCTGCGAAAGCATTTTTGCTTGCAATCGCTTCGGTCCCGGGATGGGTTGATGCACCGATTCGCAATTGCCGAAGAATTTGAATGCGAGGGAGCCAAACCGTGAGTGAGCCGACTGTAACTGAAGCGATCGACAATATTTATGCGTCCCTCCATGCGGACAACGAGGATATCGACGAACATATTGCCGAGCTGAAAGCAGCAATGGCTCGTGAAGGTGTGAAGGAAGCCGTTTTCGATCCGTCCAGACTGGCCCAGAACAACCGCGCTGGACGCAAGACCATGCAGGCCTATTTTCGCCAGCGCGGTGTAAAGGTGAAGTTTTCGGCCGATTAGGACGTCACAAGCGATCTGGATCGAGGATCTCTTGTCGATCTCAGATCCCTGCGTTCCGCGGTCCGTCCGAGTTGCAGCAGCAGGTTTTCGCAATGGTGCGGTCCCATGAACTGTACGCCGAAGGGCAGACCGGATGAATGCACGCCTGCCGGAACGGTCAAGGCAGGCATTCCGGTCAGGTTTGCGACAGCGTTCAGCCGGACATAGGCCTCGACCACAGATTCACTGGTTCCGTCCGGCCAATCAAAAGTCTCCTGGTCTCGCCGAGCGGCAACCTGCGGGACCGTCGGCACGATCAGCGCGTCAACCTGATAGAAGATGTTGGACCATACTGTGCGCAATCTTGCTTGTGCCTGTTTCGCTGCCAGATAATCCTGCGCGGGCAAGAGGCTTCCGGTCTCCAGAAGAACGCGGACGTCATCACCATATAGCCCCGGCATCGAACGTATGTTTTCGCGGTGCACGAATGCAGCTTCCGGCAGCATGACGCCCCATTGAGCCGGCATGATCGTTTCAGTTGCCGGGATGGTGATTTCCACCAGTTCGGCACCGGCATCGGCGAGCGAAGCCTGCAGGTTTTGCATGACGGTTTCGATTTCGGGATCCAGCCGGTCGTAGAAGTAGTTCCCTGGCACGCCGAGTTTCACACCCCTGAGATCATCCTTTTTCACCTGTCTTGCCACTGCCGTATCCGCCTTCCCGGCGGATGCGAGAAGCTGGAACATCAGGTCCGCATCCAAGACTGTCCGTGTGATCGGGCCAACGTGATCGAGCGAAGCTGCCAGGGGATAGATGCCGTCAAGCGAGATGCGGTCCTGCGTGGGTTTCAATCCCACGACACCACACAGTGCTGCGGGCACTCGAATTGAACCTCCCGTGTCCGTCCCGAGAGCGGCAATCGCACCACCATAGGCCACCGCCGCAGCCGAACCTCCACTCGAGCCGCCGGGGGTGTGGTCGGGATTCCACGGATTTGCCGTCTGCGGGGTGGTCAGACCGAACGCGAGTTCATGAGTGTGGGTTTTACCGATGATGATGGCACCGGCCTCGCGCAACCGTGTGGTCACATGCGCATCATGACGGGCAATATGGCCCTCCTGCACGCGTGAGCTTGCACTTGTGGGGTACCCGGCGATGTCGATCAGGTCTTTCAGGGCGACGGGTATACCGTGCAGGGGTGAGATCGGTTTTCCGGTCATCAGTTCCTGCTCGGCACGCATGGCTTCCTTCCGGGCCTCGTCGAACCGAAGCAAGGCAAATGCCCCGACATCATCATCGATTTCGAGGATACGGTCGATGACCCCATTCACAAGTTCGACCGGCGACAGCTCTTTGTGAGCTATCAGCTCTGCGGCTTCGGCTATGGAGAGTTCAAAGGTTTTCATCGCTGGAGCTTTCCGTATGCGAGCTGGTTTTCGATGCGGGGTCCTCAAGCTTCTGTATGAAGTTGCGGATGTGGGTCAGCGTGGCCGCAACCAGTTCCAGTCGATCTTCGGCAAGAGGCAGATGCTGCTGGCGGGCAAGTTCGGCTATTACTTCCGGGCTATAGGGGGGGATCATGCTGATTGCTCCACCGGTACGAACCGGCTCTTGAAGAGGTTGAGGGCGAGGGAAAGGGCGGCAAGTGCGATGATGGCCGCACCGAATATCGTTGCGGTTTCAAACAGTCCTGCGCGCTGCGCCATGAAGCCTGCGATCAGAGCCGGCAAGGCATTGGCGATATAGCTTTCAGTGTAGAACGCCGCGAGCAGGCCTGCGCGTTGTTCGGGGTTGGCGAGGGCCGCAAGGCTTCGCATGGCGCCAAGAAATCCCGCGCCGAAACCGAAGCCGGAGACGACTGTCCCTGTCATCAAGGTCACCATGCTGTCCATGTGAAGGCTCGCCAGTATGATGGCGGGACCAAGGATCATTGCGAGGCTGCCTGCCAGAAGTGCCGTTCTTGCTTCCTGCCCGCGCAGCGCCACAATCGCGAGAGCGCCCGCCAAAGTCAGTCCGGCCACTACAGCACCGCCAAGCGTTTGCACATGGTCATCGGCGATCTCGACGATCAGAGAGGGCATCAGGGACAGGAAGAAGCCGCCCAATGCCCAGACCGCGATATTGATCGGGGACACGATCAGAAATGTGCGCCGAGCGTGCGAAGGGACGTCCATGCGCAGGCGGGGTTTCCAGGGCCCGGCTGAAAGGGAAGGGGAGGTTTCCGTGCTTCGGACAGTACGCAGGGTCTGTACGGTGAAAAGGAGCACCAAAAGCACGAAGCCGAGATGGAGAGGAGCCGGAGCCATCTGCGCGAGCAGGCCGGATCCAAGCGCTCCAACGCCCATCCCGATCATCGGCGCTATGCTGTTGATCGTGGCGCCCTTCTTCTGGTCGAGGTCGAGAAGTGCTGCGGCAAGCGCGGTGGTCGCCAGGCCTGTTGCAAAACCCTGAACGATGCGCGCGACAATCAGCCAGTTGCTGTCGCGCGCCAGCAGGAAAATTCCCATGGCCGAAAGCTGAATGCTCAGTGCCAGCAGGATGACCGCGCGTCGGCCGAAACGGTTCGACATCGTGCCAAAGAACAGAAGGCCGACGAGCAGTGCCAGTGCGTAAACCGCGAACACCAGAGTAATGGTAAAGGCCGAGAAGCCCCATTGCGCCTGATAAAGTGGATACAGCGGAGCTGGCACACTGGAGGCGGCAAGGAAGGCTATCAGGGTCAGCGCGTGTAGGCCCAGTCCCGGTTTCTGCCGGGAATGAGCATGTGTTTGTCCGGTAGTGGAGGTCATTGGAGATTCCCATGTAAAAGCTAATTTTTTGCGTTATAGTGAAGACGAAGACTTAATGCAAATATTTTGCTTTAAGCGAGTCAGGTTTTTTTGACGGGACATGCAAGTGATTGAAAAGACTAAAAATAACGAGGTAGCCGGTAGCGTTGCCGCGCGACCTGGTGGGCGATCGGCCCGCATTCAGGCAGCGATCTTCAAGGCAGTGGAGGAGTTGAGGCAGGCGCCAGACGGTCCTGACATGACGGTGCCTGCTATTGCGGCGCGAGCAGGCGTTACACCTTCCACCATCTATCGACGCTGGGGTTCACTGAACGAGCTTCTGGCGCAGGTCGCAGCCAAGAACCTGCGCCCGGATGCGCCGCCGGAGGCTACCGGTGACTGGCGTAAAGACCTGGAGATCTGGTTGCACCAGTTCGTCGAGGAGATGTCCTCAGAGCCCGGCCGTGCGATGCTGCGCGAAGTTCTCGGTGGTGAGCGCGAGGAGAATGCGGGCCAGTGCTCCGCATATACACGCCAGCAACTCGATGCGATCCTTGATCGTGCAGGTGATGGTTCTCAGGCGCCAACCACGGACAAGCTGCTGGATGGTGTCATCGCACCGGTCATGTATCGCATCCTTTTCACCAGTGCTGCACCCGATCATGACTATGCGTGCGCATTGCTGCAGCGAACACTGGAAGCTTGAGGCAGTTCAGCTTGCGGGACCGAACGTCTCATGATGAACCTGCTCCGTGGAGATGCCGCGCTCTTCCAATCCTTTTGTCAGGGATGAAACAAAGCCGACCGGACCGCAGATCATGAATTGAGCTTCTGGTCCTGCACCCAGGGAGATCAGGTCTTCTGCCGACACGTGCCCTTTTATCGCAGTGGCAGGAAGAGGGAGATCCTGCGGGCGCGGTGCGGAAATGCATGTGCGCAGCGTAAGGTTAGTGGCCCGTGATGCCAGTTCGGCTATCTCGTCGCGGAAGGGATGCAGCGTACCGTCTCGCACGCCTTGTACGAAGAAGATGGGTCGTGAAGTTCCTGTCCGGATCAGATCATGAAGCATTGCCATCATCGGCGTCACGCCAACACCGGCACTGACCAGCACAAGTGGCGTCTCGCCGGGTGGTGCAAGGAAATCACCTGAAGGCGAGCCAGCCTGCACCGTGTCACCGATCGCCAGATGATCGTGCATGTGGACTGATGCAAGTCCCGTCGGCTCGCGTTTGACGCTGATGCGATAATGCCGTTGCGAGGTTGAACCCGACAATGAATAGCTGCGGCGTACAGGTGTCGCATGGCCGGGAATTTCAAGTTCAAGCGGCAAATGCTGGCCGGGCAGGAATGAGGGGAGTGGAGTGTCATCCACGGAGGCCAGATAGAAGGACGTGATTTCGCCGGTCTCGGCGACCTTTGCCTCGATGCGCAACTGGCGCATGTGCGACTTGTTGGCGTGCCAGCGTAGCGAGATGGCGCCCGGCCGCTCGACGACCTGCTCGATCGTGACGACCACTTCGCGACGTGCCTGCGGGTCGCGACTCCCATTTCCATCCCATAGAACTTCCGCGCGTCCCGTCACATGCAATAGTCCGCCGCTCTCGAAGTCGACGAAGAGCATTCCGATGCGTGGATCGCGAAGCAGATTTCCGATCGTATTGAAAAAATTGTTCCCCGCATAATCGGGGAAGCGCAGTTTGCCATCACCAGTGATCTCGACAAAGCCGGGCGCACCTCCTCGGTGCGATGCGTCAAAACCCGACGTGCCCTGGCCATCCGTTCCCACCAGTCCGGAACCGACGAAAAAAGTGTCTGATTTGGAGATCCATTCTTTCTGAGGCGCAGTCAGATGCCTGGACCTCCTGGCGCGAATTGCCGGACCAATGGTGGGTTCCACACGGAACAATTCGCGCTCGCGAATGTATTGCGGGCAGTTGCCGAAGCTTTGCGCCACTTCGAGCATGAAACCACCCCCATCCTGCCGCAATCGACCGTTGACGCGATTGCGCCGGCGGGTTGCCAGTTCTATGCCCAGCACGCCCAGCTCGGCACCCGTGGTGAAGCCCGGTCCGAGGGGATCATCCGGGCCAGGACCTTTCGGCAGGAACAGGCAGCGCGGATCCGCAGAGGCTGCATCTCCCTCTTCCATCTCGATGAGAGAAACCCAGCGGCGACCGGCCTCATCGGCTCCGGCAATGATGAGAAACGGCAAAGCGGCGAAGAACGCGCGATGCTGTTCAGGCATGAAGTCCCGGATGAACCGGCTTGCCTGCGCAGCGTTCTGCGCCACTCCGGCACGCTTTTGTGCCGTGAGTTCGCCGGCATGGAATGGACTGTGCAACTGTAACATTCAGGCACCTCGCCGGCGTCAGGCGAGGGCAGGCGAGCGCGCCATCGCGACAAATCCAGGCAACGCCTCGATATTCTGCAGCCAGGAGCGGATGGAAGGGTAGGGCTCCAGAGAGACACCGCCTTCCGGTGCATGGGCGATATAGCTGTAGGCCGCAATATCCGCCAGCGTGGCCCGTTCCAGTGCAAGCCATTCACGTCCCTCCAGACGCGCTTCCATTACTGCGAACAGCGCATGTGCTTTCTCAACTGCGCCTTGGTGGTCGAGCGGAACGCCGAAAAGCGTGGCCAGGCGAGCCGAGCAGGGGCCTTGAAAGATTTCACCGGCAGCCACAGACAGCCACCGTTGTACTTCCGCGCGTTCCAATGGATCACGTCCGGCCCAGTTGTTCAGATCGCCATAGCGGTCAGCCAGGTAGACAAGGATAGCATTGGAATCGCTGAGCGATATCCCGTTATCCTCGATCGCGGGTACCTGACCGAACGGACTGATCTTCACGTAATCCGGTGCCTTGTGGGCGCCATTTGCCATGTCCAGGTCGACGGTCTGATAGGGGACGTTTAACAGTGCCAGCATCAGCTCCACGCGATGGCAGTGCCCCGATTTCGGGTTCCGATAGAGCTTCACGGCGTCACCATGGTGTGCGTCTCGTCTCGACATGATCCTACCTTTCACATTCTCGAATTCGGCATTTGCCGGATGAATGTGAAAAGTAGTAGCTGCCGATTTTGGAATTAATCCCATATATGTGAACTTCATCATTGCAGAAAATGAAACAATGAGACCCGTATGGATCGGCTGCAGGCACTGAAGGTATTTGTCATGGTGGCGCAGGCGGAGAGTTTCACCGCGGGCGCAAGGACGCTTGGCCTCAGCGGATCTTCCGCCACGCGCGCTATCAATGAACTTGAGGAAAGTCTGAAGGCCCGCCTGTTCACGCGTACGACACGCCGTGTGCGGCTGACGGAGGTTGGCAGAGACTTTCTTGAGGAAGTGCGCGATGTGCTGGCTCAGCTGCAGGCTGCCGAGAGCGCTGTGACGGGTGCTGCGGAAAAGCCGGCGGGGCAGCTTCGTATCACCTGCCCGCAGGAGCTGGGGCGCATCTACATTGCGCCACTCGTTGCCGAGTTTCTCGAAGCCTTCCCGGAGGTCAGCGCCCAGTTGCTGCTGGTGGACCGAAATGTCAATCTGGTCGAGGAAGGATATGATGCAGCGGTGCGGATAGGAGATTTGCCCTCCTCGGGTCTCACGGCGTTGCGTGTCGGGGCTGTGCGCCGCGTTCTGTGCGGCTCACCGGAATATTTTTCGCGCTTTGGACAGCCCCTGCAACCAGCGGACCTCGGCAGGAGCCATCGTCTGATCCTGACAGGCGCCACGCGGCGTGAATGGCGGTTCGGCCATGACCAGCGCATGGTGGTGCGGGTGGAGCCCCGGCTCGTCGTCAACAGCGTGGCCGCTTCCATCGAGATCGCGCGAAAAGGGTGGGGGATTTGCCGCGCATTGTCCTATCAGGTTGCCGATGACGTCGAGGCGGGCCGTCTTGTATTGGCGCTTGAAGACCATGAGCCTTCCCCGGCTCCGGTTCAGATCGTTTATCCGCAAGGTCGCAAAAGTCCGGCGAAGCTGCGCGCCTTTATCGACTTCGCCAGCGAGCGACTGCGCAAGATCCCGGCGTTGAGGCTTGACGGGCGATGATCGAGCGTCGCATGCAGCAGCATTCGAGGCGTAGGCCTTGCTGGTGCGGAGGGTGATATCGGGCGAGTGCACCCCAAAAGCAAGTGCGAAAATGAACTGGTGATTGGCAGTCACTTCTGCCTGTCAACTGGTTATACCACTTGAGAAGTCAACTCCCGACGCGGTACACTGCAAATCATTTACCGCAGGAAAGCTCCGCATCCATGGCTATTCAGGAAGCAACCAACTCTGATCGAATTGTGCGCAGGAAACTGTCAGACGAAGTGTTTGACCGCCTGCGGGCAATGATCCTGACCGGGGAGTTGCGGCCTGGAGATACGGTGCCTTCCGAACGCGATCTGATGGCGCGCTTCGGTGTCGGGCGTCCTGCCGTGCGCGAGGCGCTTCAGACCATGCATATCATGGGGCTGATCACGGTTTCCCATGGTGAGCGCAGCCGGGTGAACGAACTTACGCCAACAATGGCTTTCCAGCAGGTAGACGCCGTCGCGCAACTGCTGCTGACCGCAGAGCCGGAAAACCTCGAACATCTCAAGGAAGCGCGAAAGCTGTTCGAGGTCGGTATCATAAAGGCCGCAGCGGTGAAGCGTACCGAAGCTGACATCGAAGAACTGCGACAGCTCCTGAAAGAGCAGCGAAGCAAGCTCGGGAACGCGCCCGACTTCATCCGCGGCGATATCGCGTTTCACACGAAAATTGCCTCGATCTCGGGTAATCCGATGATTACGGCGGTGGCAAGCGCAATGCTGAAATGGCTTTTCCATTACCACACTTCGCTTCTGCACTGGTCAGGTCGCGAAGATGTGACTTTGGACGAGCACGAGCGGATCATCGACGCATTGGCCAAGGGCGATGCCGATCTCTGCGCCGAGATCATGACGGTGCATCTCGATCGGTCCGATGCCTATTACCGTCATCACCGTCGAGCGTGATCCTCCGGCTGTCGCCTCAAGCGAAGCTTGCTCAACCCGAGAACGGGATCTGTTCAACGGCATAGGGCGCGAGCGTCAGGCTTGTGCCGGATGCCACATCCACCTGCAGGTTCCGCTCCGTGAGATTGGCGATCAACAGCATGTCGCCAACCGCCAGGGACGCTACTTCATCCGCATTGCTGGTATGGACGGTTCTCGCCGGTCGCCCGGCCAACCTCGACAATTGGCAAAGCAGGGACCCTAGGGGCGTTAGGGAGTCCCGCTGGGCAATGCCGCGCAGGCCCGCACCGGCGGACGGGGTCCAGACTTTGATCCCGAAGGGAAGTGTGGCCGCGAGATAGCCCAAGGTATAGGCTGCGGCGAACTGAGCACTATGGCGCGGGTCCTCGTTTGCCATGCAAATGCGTTCACCGCTAGGGTTGTTCATTGTGCGCGAACCATATGGGTTCTGCCGCATCGGAATCGACGACAGGCCAAGCCTGTAGGCCTTTCGGCCGATAATCGCGCGCGTGGAGCGGAATATCCATGGCAGAGCCGACAGGGTTTGCATGACACTCCTGTCGTCGGCTGCGTGCACGATCGGATTCGTCCCATGCGCAACATAATCCAGATGTCGCAGGGGCGGGCGCTTTCGATTGAGCTCGGTGAAGTATGAAAGCATACCTCCGCCCAGGACTATCCCGGGGAATGCGTCGCGCGCTTCCCTGTAGATCTCTTCAAGAGGTGGGCAGTCCGGCCAGGTGCTGCCTGGGGGCGTCGACTGGCGGTCTACCGAGGGGCATACGAACAGAGAGGCAGGGAAAAGCCCCACCCGTTTCACTTCGGCGGCCAAAGCCTGGAACTCGGCGGCGAGTGAGCCTTCGCAAGCTACAGCGTATTCGATATCCACATCCGCATTCAGCAGTTTTGCAAGTTCTGCGAATGGTTGCAGGTTGAGCTCTCCGGCGACCGCATCGATATGTGCTGTCAATCGTTGCGGGCGAACTGCTGAAATGTGCTCGGGCCTGTCCAGCGCCTCGCGCGCTTCATCCGATGTCAGCACCAGGGCCAGTTGCGGTATGCGCCCCTCGGCCTCCTTGGCCACTTTCAGTACGGGCCGCTTTCCCGTCGCTGCGACATTCGAGCGACCGGAGAAGGAAACGGCAATGGATTGGGACAGTGTTTCTTCAGAACGGATCAGGTAAGGCCACGGCAAGGCGAGCGGGCGATTGTAGGTCTTGAAGGATGCGTCCGACCATTGGCGCTGATCCTCCATCTCGAACACGTCGCCTGCCATTTCGCAGCGGGTCTCGACACCTGATTGCCGGTGCGTGATCGCGACGATGTCCATGAAAGGCTGCCACGGCTCGATTTCGTTCGGCAGCGAAGTGTCCTCGCTGCTGCCGTCCGAGTGCTCCACCCGAACTGGACAGCCGGAAGCGGAGACGGGGTGCAGAATGGTGAAACCGGCACGATTGGTTTCAAAGTCTCCCCGTGCCTTCGCTTTCGAGAGAAAGCGCAATCCGCTGTCTGAAGCTTCGATCTTGAGAACGGCATCAAGGTGAGCATCGCCGTTGGTGAAGCGGGCGCTCCAGCTCAGCTCCAGCCGACCATTATCCCTTCGCTCCTCAACCGGCCCCAGAGCGGCCGCGATCGTCCCCCAGTCCCGGTCACGGACAGGGAAGGTGATGCCGCGCACGACCTCGACCCCATCGAATGATATCTGCGAGATGCCACCCTCGACCAGATCGAAGGCTAAACGCCCGATTTCATAGCGCACTGATATCGGACGGGGAGCGGTGGTCCCGAAAAGGCGCGTCAGCTCCGCGTCCGTGAATGAAGGTTCGCTCATGCTGCCGGTCCCGGAGCGTTGCCAGTCTGCGGTTCGAAGATATGCATGCATCTCCTCTGGAAACTCCGTCTCCGCGCCTCAGGTGATACGCTGTATGCTGGCTGCAATCTCCTCGGCCTCAAAGACGCGCTTCCAGTCGTCGCGCATGAGTGCCGGCTTGCCGTACTCGATTGCCTTGTTGCAGGCGTCCGAGAATACGCCGTCGACTTCCTTGAAGATGACCGCACCAAGGATGTTCATGTGACCAAGCAGGAAGTCGCGGGCTGCTTCCGCAGGTACACCCCGTCTGACGACCTCGTCCATGGCCTCGCGCATCACGTCGAGCAGCGAGGCGCAGACGGTTTCCGACAGGCCCGGTTCGAGCATTGCCATCTGTTCGACGGTCACGCGATGCGAGCGGAAGACCGGGGCGTAGATCGCCTTGCCAACCTTTTCGCCCAGCGCATAGTCCTCTTCCGGACCCTGCATGAGCGCGTTGACGATGGCCTGCTTGGCCGCCACACCACCGAAATAATCGTGCCGACCTTCATAGGTCTCCTCATCATTGAAGATGGGAGGATGGCAGGGGTGGGTCACGAAGTAGGTGACGTCCTTGCGATCCGGCAGATGTCCGGCGAAGGGGCCTGCCGCGTCGAGGCAGACGACCATTGCCCCGCTCTCCACGCGGTCGATGATCTGGCTCGATACGGCCCTGATGGCGGTGTCCGGTACAGCAAGGACAATCACCCTTGCATTGGCCAGAGCCTCGTCAGCGCTTACACAATCGACTCCCACAGCGTCCTTCAGACGTGCCTGTCCCGCATCCGATACCTCCACATGGGCCACATCGAAATCGGTATTCACGAGGTTCTTCGAAAGGCGCACGCCCATTTTCCCGCCCGCACCGAACAAAGCCAGTTTCATTGTGAAGAGCCTCCAAAGCTGTCAACATATATACTGGTATGATGAGATACTAATCGCCCGGTGGTGTCAAGGAGAGGGGAGGCTGCGTCACAGCTCATGACATAATGTGCTGGGGGCAGAACATGGCCCTTCATGTGCAGGGAGGGCGATGAACGAGGGCACTTGAATTTCATTGAATCGGGTCTGAACCGCAGAGGCATTCCGAGTGTGAGCGGGCGTAGCGCAAGCGCGTCGAGACATGCATCTTCCGGGACGCGGATGCGCGAACGCCTGGAGCGGACGTCCGGGGCTAGCGGGCGACAGAAGTACCAGCCCCGACGCGGACTGATTGCCACCGTCGGCTACGGCAGATGGCTGTTGCCGGGGGGCTGCGAACTACCGGTGCTGATGATACTTTGCGTCGAGCGCATCAATGGCTTGGACATTGGCCGCGGAGCGTCCCTGTGGATCGAATTCCTGGGCAAGCCAATGATCAGCAATGGACTTGGCGAGCTCCAGCCCCACCACCCGCGAGCCCATGGTGATGATCTGTGCATTGTTCGACAATGCCGCACGTTCTGCCGAATAGGTGTCATGGGTTTGTGCGGCGCGGATGCCTGGAACCTTGTTGGCCGAGAGACAGACACCTATCCCCGTGCCGCAGCAAAGAATGGCGCGGTCGTAGTTTCCCTCCAGAATGCCCTGGCATACCCGGTCGGCAAGCTCGGCATAATATTCGGTGCCGCCACCTGGGGCATCGCTGGCTTCGGTGACTGCCAGTCCGTCCCGGTCCTTCAGGTAGTCGTAAAGGGCACGGGCAAGGGGCGCTCCGGCACTATCTCCTGCGATGATAAGCTTCATGCTGTAGTCTTCCTTTTTTCGGCAATGGCACAACGGGAAAGGATGTCGAGATAGCCCTCCACACTCCAGGCGGCCCGGCCAATGAAGAGGCCATCGACATCCGGACATGTGACAAGTTCGGTGCAATTGGCGGCGTTGACGCTGCCGCCATAAAGGCAGGGAACGGGCTGCCCGCTGAGCTCGACTGCAACCTTTCGGATCCTGGCATGGCGCGCCCGGACGTAATCCGGCGGGGCTGGGGTGCCGCCGTCGCCGATGGCCCATACCGGCTCGTAGGCGAATAGCAGGGGGTTTTTGAAGTCTTCGTCTTCCAGAAATGAGAGTGCGGCTTCTACCTGTGTCTTCAGCACGTGGTCGGCTTCGCCCTGCAGCTTTTGTGCAGCGGTTTCCCCGATGCAGATCAGCGGTATCAGGCCGTGGTCAATCGCGGCCTTGACCTTGCGACCAACGGCATCGTCAGTCTCGTTGAAGTGCGTGCGTCGTTCCGAATGGCCAAGTTCCACAATCCTGGCACCGCAGTCGGCCAGCATGGGCGCGGAGACTTCACCCGTCCAGGCACCGGATGGCTCCCAGTGCATGTTCTGGGCGCCGACGAGAATGTCTGTTCCCTCCAGCAGCTCGGCGACTTCACGGATATAGGGGAAGGGCGGAATGATGAAGCGCTGCACATGCTTTGCGCCCTGTGTGCCGGCCAGTCGTTGCGCGTAGCGGCGCGCTTCCTCGCCGGACTTGTTCATTTTCCAGCTCGTGCCAATCCACAGCTTCTCCGCCATCGCCATCGATCTCTTCGCCATTGCAGTTCGGCCAGCTTGTTGAGGTAGCCATCTCTCGTCAACTGGTATAATGAGATAATCATAATGACAAGGAGATATCATGTCACGAAGTTTTGCGGAGGCTGAATTTTCTCAGGCGCCGTGGATCACTTGGCTGGGAGATGATTTCACCGGTTCGGCCGCGGTAATGGAGGCACTTGCCTTTTCCGGGGTACCAGCGGTTCTGTTCACTCAAATGCCATCCGCGGAATTGCTGGAGCGCTTTTCCCACTGCAGAGGCATCGGTCTTGCCACAACTGCACGCAGCCATACGCCGCAATGGATGGAGGCGGAGCTGCCGGGGCTCTTCGAATTCCTCGACCGTCTCGGCGCGCCGCTCTTGCACTACAAGATCTGTTCGACCTTCGATTCTTCGCCAGCTATCGGCTCGATTGGCAAAGCTGCGGAGATCGCATTGTCCACAATACCGTCACAGGTCGTCCCGATGGTGACAGCTGCGCCGCAAATGCGCCGGTACCAGGCATTTGGCCATCTGTTTGCCAGTACGTATGACGGTGTCTGGCGCATCGACCGGCACCCGGTCATGTCCCGGCATCCGGTCACGCCAATCGCGGATTCGGATCTGCTGCGGCATTTGTCGCTGCAAACAAAACTGCAATCAGGGCTTATCGACCTCGAGGCGCTGGGCGGTGATGCGCAGCAGCGTCTTGAAGAGCTGGTGGACAAGGGCTGCCGCATCGTTTCCATCGACAGCATGGATGCGAAGAGCGAGGAAGCGGCCGGGCGGCTTATCTGGGAAAACCGAGAGCGGGCAGGGCTGGTGTTGGGAAGCCAGGGTGTCGAATACGCGCTGGTACGGCACTGGAAGCGTCTGGGCCTGCTCGACGAAGCACCTGAACCTACCGGCGCTGGCAAGGTCGACCGTGTGGCAGCGGTTTCCGGTTCGGTCTCGCCCATGACTGCAGCGCAATTGGGTCGGGCGGAAAAGGACGGCTTTTATCTGCTTGCCATGGATGCGGGGCGCCTGCTTGGATCGCAGGCGGAACGTGAGGCCGAGGAGCAGCGCCTTGTCAGTGAAGCGGTAAGCGCGGCCGAAGCGGGACAAAGCCCGCTTGTCTATTCGGCGGCCGGCCCGGATGACCCCGCCGTCGAGCGCTTCAGGAATGCCGTCGCAGACAGAGGGTTCGACACAGACGAAGCCAATGAAATTGTGGGTACGAGCCTCGGACGCATTCTGGATGCTATCCTGACCCATACGCGGATACGCCGGGCGATAATCAGTGGCGGAGATACGTCAGGCCATGCATTGAAGGCGCTGAAGCTCGGTGCGCTGGTCGCGCTCGCACCGACGATTCCGGGGGCTGCGTTGAACAAGGCCTACGGTGATGGCGCCCATGACGGCCTGCAAATAGCCTTGAAGGGGGGACAGATGGGCACCGAAGACTTTTTCTCCTGGGTGCGTGATGGCGGCGGGCCACGTTGAAAAACGGCCCAGGCTTTCAGCCTGGACCGTTCCTTCAGATCTCGCTGAGTTCCACGGTGCGGTGCTCTTTGGCGGAGCGATAGGCCGCTTCCACCAGTGCGAGAGTGCGCAAGTTGTCCTGCCCTGAAGTCTCCGGCTCTTCGCCCCGGGTCACGCATTCCAGAAAATGCTTCTGTATGAGAAGCACACTCTCCTGGATGTTGTGCCAAGGCTTTTCGGCCCAAGGCAATAATGGTGGCGAAACGTCTTCCACATGGCTCCCGTCACGCTCGATGGTCATGCTGTAACCCGCGTCGAGACGCAGCGTGCCCTTCTCGCCGTCGATTTCCAGAATGGTTTCGGGAAAGGTCTCGCGGGTGCGGCGGGTGGCATAGGAGCAATCCACGACGCTGGTGACGCCCTGCTCATGCTCCAGCAACATTGTTGCTACATCCTCACCACGGATCGCCTGGTTGATCCGCGTTGTTGTCGCGGTGATGCGTGTGGCGTCGCCGAAAAGGGCCCGCGCGATGTCGAGGATGTGAATGCCGAGATCCTCGATGATGAAGCGCTCACCTTCAGCCAGATAGGGCTGACCCGAATAGACGTCATAGCCGGAGCGGAAGGAAATGCGCCCAAAGAAGGGTGTGCCTATGGCGCCATTGCGTACCGCTTGAATGGCGCTGCGAACCGCTGACTGCCACCGGAAGTTCTCGTGTACCATGAGCACACGTCCTGCGCCGTGGACGGCAGCAACCATTGCACGGGCGTCTTCCATGGTTTCGGCAAACGGCTTCTGGCAGATAACGTGCACGCCAGCCCTGGCGGCTGCTTCGACCAATGGACGGTGGCTCTGGACCGTGGTCGCGATATCGACGAAGTCGAGGTCTTCCGAAGCGAGCATTTCCTCGGCATCGGTATATGTACGCCCCACGCCGAATGCCTCTGCCGTTTCACTCAGGCGTTTCACGTCGCGATCACAAAGGGCCACGATTTCGACGCCCTCCAGGTCCCGCCACGCATGCATCTGGTTCTGGGCAAAGAACCCGCAGCCTATCAATGCCCCCTTCATGCAAAACTCCGTTGCTTGCTTACTTGCTTGCATTTGCCTGCGCGCGCAGCGCCACGGCCGACTGGACGCGCTGTTGCGCCTGGTCGACGACGACTGCCGCAATGATCACGAGGCCCTTGATGACCGTTTGCCAGAAGGCCGAAACACCCATCATGACCAGGCCGTCGGAAAGCACACCGATGACGAATGCGCCAACGATCGTACCGGCGATGCGTCCACGTCCACCCGACATGGATGTTCCACCGAGGACGGCGGCCGCGATGGCGTTCAGCTCGAAAGTCTCGCCGGTCGCGGGATGCGCAGCGACAAGCTGCGATGCGATGATGATGCCGACGAGCGCTGCACACAAGCCGGAGAACATGTAGACGAAGAACTTAACCTTGGTCACGGGCACGCCCGAAAGGCTTGCCGCGCGCTCGTTGCCTCCCACCGCGTAGATATAGCGCCCGAGCGGCGTGCGGGTGGCGATGTAGGCTGCGACGAGGCCCAGCACGATCAGCATCCAGATGGATACGGGAATACCCAGAACATTGCCGGCGCCGATCCACCGGAATGTTTCCGATCCATATTCGGGGTTTCCGTTCAGGTTCGGGAAGGTGCGGCCGTCGGAGGAAAGCATTGCCGCGCCGCGGGCCACGTAAAGCGTTCCCAGCGTGGCTATGAAGGGTGCGACATTAAGCTTTGTGATCAGGAAGCCGTTGATGGCACCGATGAGGATGCCCACGAGAACCACGAGCAGGCAGATTTCCAGCGTGTTGAACTGGATGGACCAGCCCAGCCCGAAATCCACGCCATGCAAGATGAGCCAGCCTGCCACCATGCCGCACAGCCCCACCGTGGAGCCGACCGAGAGGTCAATTCCGCCTGACACGATGACAAAGGTCATGCCGATGGCCAGGAACGCGTTCAGCGCCACATGCTTGGACATAATCACCATATTTGCCGTCGACAAGAAGTTCGGCGCTGCGAAGGCGAAAAACGTAAAGACAAGGATCAGCGCGATGAAGGTACGCGCCTTGAGAAGCAGCAGAAGAAATTCGGTGTTGTCGCGCTCCCGCGGCTGTGCCAGGGTCTGTTCACTCATCACGCATGTTCCTTGAAATGCTCTGCAGGCTCGTGCCCGAGCGACGAAGCCTTCACCAATGCCGTTTCACTTGCGGTCCTGCCGTCGAATTCACCGGTAATCCGCCCGTTCGACATCACGATTATTCGGTCGGACAGGGCCAGGACCTCTTCGAGATCCGAGGTGACGAAAACAATGCCCAGTCCGTCGGCAGCCAGCTTCCGCATCACGCGGAAAACCTCTGCTTTCGCGCCGATGTCGATGCCGCGAGAGGGTTCATCCATCAGCAGCACCTTGGGGCCGGTCATCAACGCCTTGGAGATCACGACCTTCTGCTGATTGCCGCCTGAAAGGGAAGAAACCTCATGATCAACCGAGGCGATCTTCACCGTCATGCGCTTGACATAGTCGGCAACGATCTGTGTCTCCTTTTTCAGCGACATGTGCAGCCCCCGGGTAAATTTTCCCAGGCTCGACAGCGTCATGTTTTCCCGCGTCGACAGGATCTGCACGAGCCCGTCTCGCTTCCGGTCCTCGGGGATCAGGGCAATGCCACGTTTGATGCGCCCGGCGATGCTGGAACCGCTGAGTTCTGTTCCTTCGACGAAGAACCGGCCCTCGCAATGCGGGTGCCGGCCCATGATGCATTCCAGGAGCTCGGTGCGTCCTGCGCCCATGAGCCCGTAGATGCCAAGGATTTCGCCCTGGCGCAGGGAAAAGGATACATCCTCCACAGCCATGCCGCCGCTGGCTCGAGGGAGCGAAACATTTTCGGTGCGCAGCACTTCCTCGCCCAGCGGGTGCTCTTCCGCCTTGGCGAATTCCTTGGAACTGTCACCGATCATGTTGCGCACGATCCAGTCGATATCCACGCCATCCATGGAGCGCGTGCCGGTGATAACGCCGTCCCTGAGGACGGTGATGTAGTCTCCGATCCGGATCAGCTCTTCGAGGCGATGCGAGATATAGACGATGCCGACGCCATTCCTCTTCAGATCGGCGATGACCTTGAACAGGATTTCGACTTCTGCTGCCGACAGGGCGGATGTGGGCTCGTCGAGGATGAGAATGCGTGCATCCTGGGCCAGACTCTTGGCGATCTCGACGATCTGCTGTTGGCCTACCTGAAGGTCACCGACCAGCGTGTCAGGGTCGATATCGTGCTCCAGCCGCTCCATGAGCTTGCGCGCCTCGCGCTTTTGAGCGGAGGCATCGATGTCGATGCCGGCGCGCGTCTTCTCGCGCGCGATGAAAATGTTTTCTGCAACCGTCATGTTCGGGAACAGGTTCAGTTCCTGGAAGACGATGCCAATGCCGTGTCGGGCCGCCTCGTCGGTGGAGTGAAACCGCACTTCCTCTTCACCCATGAAGATGCGCCCGAGGGTGAGTTGCTCTACCCCGGCAATCACCTTCATCATGGTCGACTTGCCGGCACCGTTTTCGCCCACAAGCACGTTTACGGCGCCCATCCGCAGGTCGAAATCAACATATTTGAGCGCGGTCGTGCCGGGATAGACTTTCACGCCTTGCCTGATGGACAGGCCGATTGGATGCTCGGTCATTGCGCGGTTCCGAAACTCAGGGTCGTCGGAACGATCTCGGGACGGTCACTGCCGTTGCGCATGGTGAAGACACCCTCGAAGGACACATCCATCCCGACAAGGTCACTTTCCGGCAAGGAGATGCGCTTGTGCGCAGCAGTGTTCAGCCCGTTTGCAAGCTTCGCGAATTCGATCTGGTCGCGGAAATCAGTGAACACGATGAATGGCATCGCGTCGCGTATTGCGGTGCCCCGGATGACGGGCCCGAGCTGAACGGTAACGTCTGCCTCGCCGTCCTCGTCGGTGTCCAGCTGCATCTTGGCGGCACGGCTTTCCGTATTCGCCTCGACAATTTTTCCGGTGCCACTGACAACGAAATTCCAGGGGTTTGCTTCACCCTCGGGCCGCAGGCCATATTGATCACCCGCAGCGTCAAGACCATTCTCGAGTGCGGCGCGCAGATCCGCCAGCGGCACGCTCTTCTCCTTGATGAGCGGTAGCACTTTCGGCTCCCACATCTCCTCCGCCAGAACTTCCATCCGCTCTGCGTCGGTTTGGGGTGCTTTTGCCGCCTCAGCTGCTTTTTCCTCGTCCTCGAAGACGAGTTCGCAGCCCGGGAGCATCACCACGAGCGCGAGCGCCGCCAGTGTGGAACGGATCGAGATCCTATTCATCACGCGCCTCTGTATTTGGCCCGGCAAATGGCCTGAGGCCATATGCCGGGCAGCAGTCAATCCTGGAAGATATCAGCCTTCGAGCGCGAAGGTTTCCAGCTGTTCCGCATTGTCCGTGTTGATGAGAATGCAGTCCATGAGCTGCTTTTCGGGCTGGCCGGTGGAACCCGTCTTGAGGTACTGGTCCGCCTGTTCCACCGCCAGCTGTGCCTGACGATAGGCCGGCTGAAGGACAGTCGCCTTGATGCCGCCGGCGAGGATAGAGTCACGCACATCGTTGGAGCCGTCGAAGCCGACGACGATCACGTCGGTGCGCCCGGCGGCTTCCAGTGCTGCCCACGCGCCCATAGCCATGGTGTCATTGCCAGAGATGACGCCCTTGATGTCGGGATTGGCCTGGAGGATCGTCTCCATCTTCTCATAGGCCTCGGTCTGGGACCAGTTTGCCGACTGCTGAGCAACCATGTTCATGTCGGGATACTGATCGATGACGTCATGGTAACCGGAAGAACGGATACCTGCATTGGTGTCTGCTTCGCGTCCAAGCAACTCGACATAATTGCCTTCTTCGCCCATGAGCCGGACGAACTCCTCGGCACCAAGCTGGGCGCCCTGGTAGTTGTTCGACACGATCTGGCTGATTGCAATTCCGCTTTCCTTGATCTCGCGATCGATGAGGAAGGAGGGGATGCCGGCTTCCTTCGCGCGCCTTACGGGCGCAACGGTGGCATCTGCACCCGCATTGTCCAAGATGATTGCGGCTGCGCCGCGGGCGATCGCGGTATCGAACATTTCCGACTGCTTGTTCGGATCGTCGTCATGCACGAGTACCAGCGTCTCGTAACCAAGTTCCTTTGCACGCGCTTCCGCGCCTACCGCCTCTGCCTTGAAGAACGGGTTGTCATGGCTTGGCGTGATGATGGCGATCAGCTTTGAATCCTGCGCGAATGCAGGTGCTGCAAAAAGTGTTGCCGCCAGGGCAACCGTCGAAATGAATGTACGGCGAGTTTGTTTCATCGGTTTCCTCCTCCCGATCGGCTCGTGCGCAAACTGCACTTTCACTGGTGCCGATCCTTTTCAAAAGCTGGAGGATTTACGTCACCTTGTCAACAGGTATAATGAGTATCGTAGTCACGGCAGGAAATCCCATGAGAGACGACGAAATCCAAGTCACCTACCGCCTTGAAACTGCAGGCGAGGTGGAGGCGCTGGCCACCAAGATCGCCTCTGACCAGTCAACGGGGACGTTCACCGCGCTGCCCGGTGAAACGGAAGAGGTGCGCGCGAGATGTGCGGCCCGCGTGGTCTCGGTAACGCATCTTGAGCCATTGGCCGTGCCGTCCATCCCGCAACCGGGTGAAGCAGGGCCGTTCAATCGGGCAGATGTCGTGATCAGCTACCCGCTTGAGGCGGTGGGGACCGATTTCGCAGCCCTGCAGACGATCACGATTGGCGGCGTGTTCGCCGTTCGAGGCCTCAGCGGTGTGCGGGTCATGGACATGGCGTTGCCGTCGGCATTCGCGACCCACCCTGGCCCCCAATTCGGTATCGAGGGATCCCGTCGGCTCACCGGGGTGGAGGAGGGGCCCATCATCGCCTCAATCATCAAGCCGTCGCTGGGGCTTCTCCCGGAGGAAACGGCGGCTGCGGTGCGCGTGTTGTGTGATGCGGGCGTCGACTTCATCAAGGATGATGAAAAGCTGATGAGCCCCGGATACTCATCCCTGGACAAACGCATATCCGCCGTCATGCCGGTGATCCTCGATCACGAGCAGCGAACGGGAAAGAAGGTCATGTATGCCTTCGGCATATCGTCTGCCGATCCGGAGCGGCTGATGCGCAATCACGATATGGTGGTCGAAGCCGGGGGCAATGCCGCCGTCATCAACATCAACTCGATCGGCTATGGCGGGATGAGTTTTCTGCGCAAGCGCTCGGCACTGTGCCTTCACGCACACCGCAACGGCTGGGATGCGCTCACCCGGCATCCGGGACTAGGGATGGAATTTCGTCCTTACCAGAAGATCTGGCGCCTGCTCGGCGTGGATCAGTTCCAGATCAACGGAATCCGTGCGAAATACTGGGAGCCTGACGAGAGCTTCGTGCGCTCGTTCCACGACTGCATGACTCCTATCTTCTCAAACGCGGACAGGCCCTTGCCGGTTGTCTGTTCCGGACAATGGGGTGGACAGGCCGTCGATACCTTCGAACGCACCGGTCGGACGCTCGATCTCATGTATCTTGGCGGCGGCGGCATTCACGGCCATCCGATGGGAGCGGCTGCGGGTGTCCGTGCCATGCGACAGGCCTGGGAGGCGGCGAGCCGCGAGCTGTCGCTTCAGGAGATGGCGAAGGACCACCCGGAACTCAAGGCGTCCCTGGAAACCTTCGGCCAGGACTGATAGGGGCGGAGGTGTCAGTCTCCCCTCCACCTGTGGGCTGCCGGGAATTCATCGTTCCGGAATGGGCTGGAACTGTCACTTGAAGACAAGCGTTCAGCATTTGCCTCTCGAGGGCGCTGAAACGGCAGTTTGATGCACGAGCACCGTGCATTGGATTTCCGGCTGCAAGGCAGGATTTCGGGCCTGCCCCATTCGGCAAATCAATGCGTTTGCAAACGGTTCGACTATGGCAGATAGATGGATTCAGGACTGAGCGGTGGTCCTGGTGCCCGGAGACAAATTGATGTCTGAGACATTGTCGATCGACAGTTCTATCGATTTCGCAGCGATCGTAGAACATTGCGAAGATGCGATCATCAGCCTGTCTCTGGATGGTACCATCACGAGTTGGAATCGTGGCGCGACGAAGCTTTTCGGCTACGAAGCGAAGGTGATGGTCGGTACCTCTATCACACGGCTTATCCCCGTCGAGCGACATGCAGAGGAGGACGAAATCCTCTCCCGCATAAGTAAGGGGGAAAACGTATCGCATTTCGAAACGCGCCGCCTCACGAAGGATGGGCGGGAGCTCGATATTTCTCTGACTGTTTCGCCGATCAAGGATCAGAGCGGGAATGTCATCGGGGCTTCGAAGATTGCACGCGACATCACTGCCCGCAAACGCCTGGAGGCCGGGCACCAAAAGCTCATCGATTGCGCGCGGCTGGTCGGGCGCCCCTTCCTTGACGCGGTGGTCGAGGCATTGGCCGAGGCATTGGAAGTGCGCTGGGTTCTTCTGTGTGATCTTCACCCGGAAGAACCAGGCAGGGCACGTGTGCTTGCGGGATGGACCGACGGCCATCCACAGGAATACTACGAGTATGAGCTTCGTGGCACGCCCTGCGCCAATGTGCTGAGAGACGAGGCCTGTTTTTATCCCGCGAATGTCTCGGCCTATTTTCCAGAGGATCCGCTTCTCGGTGAAATGGGGGTCGAGACCTATCTGGGGGTTCCGCTGCGTGGTGCGGAGGGAGAAACCTTCGGCTTGCTTGCAGTCCTCAATGACAAGCCGATCGATCCCGAACTTCAGCCTCGCCACACCCTTGATCTGTTTGCAGGCCGTGTGGCTGCGGAACTGCAACGTATCGCCACCTCCTCGATCAATGAAAGGCTGGGCCGGATCGTGGAGGATGCGGCCAGTGAGACCTATGTTTTCGACGTCGAAACGCTCAAGTTCATTCTCGTCAACAGGGGCGCGCGCGAGAATATCGGCTATTCCATGGAGGAGTTGCGAGAGCTAACCCCGCTGGACATCAAGCCCGCGCTGTCGGCCGACGAATTCGACCAGCTCATCGAGCCGTTGCGCAATCGCTCGATCGAGGTGCAGCAGTTCCAGACGATCCATCGGCGCAAGGATGGCAGCGAGTACAATGTTTCCGTCTCGCTCCAGCTTCTTGAAGATGAGACCCGCCCCGTATTCTTTGCGGCAATCGAGGACACGACCGACAGGGATATTGCTCTATCGGGCTACAAACAGGCCACCCAACGCCTGGACACGATCCTGAACAACACCACCATGGCCGTGTTCCTGATGGATGATCGGCAGGAATGCATCTACATGAATCCTGCAGCCGAGACCTTGACGGGCTACAGCTTCGAAGAGACGCGTGGTCGTCCGCTGCATGATGTGATCCACCACACCTATCCCGATGGACGACCATTTCCGCTTGCGGAATGTGCGATCGATCGTGCTTTCCCCGAAGACAATCAGGTTCAGGGCGAGGAAATGTTCATCCACAAGGACGGAACTTTCTTTCCTGTTGCCTTCACAGCGAGTCCCATCCGCAATGAAGACGGTTTGCCCGTCGGCACCGTCATCGAAGTGCGGGAAATCACGGCTGAATTGCGCGCCCGGGAGGCCATGGCGAGCTTCAATGAAGCACTCAAGAAGCGTGTCGAGGAAGAAGTCGCTGAACGCGCGGTTGTCGAAGAGCAACTTCGACAGGCACAGAAGATGGAAGCGATCGGCCAACTGACCGGTGGCATCGCACACGATTTCAACAACCTGCTGCAGGTGATCGGCGGAAATATTCAGCTGTTGATGCGCGAACTTGCGGGCAATCCCCGCGCCGAGGAGCGTCTCCAGAATGCCCTGGCAGGTGTCAACCGAGGCGGCAAACTGGCTTCGCATCTGCTCGCTTTCGGCCGCCGACAGCCCCTGGCACCCAAAGCGGTCAATCTGGGGCGGTTGCTGCGTGGAATGGACGATCTGCTACGGCGGGCCGTGGGTGAGGGCGTGAAAGTCGCAATTCACGCACCTGAAGGCTTGTGGAATTCATTGATCGACGAGGCACAGGTCGAAAACGCCATCCTCAATCTTGCGATCAATGCCCGCGATGCGATGGATGGACAGGGTTCCCTGTCGATCGAAATCAGCAACACGCAACTGGACGCCCGTTACGCCAGCCGACATCCCGATGTCGAGGCCGGTGAATATGTGCAGCTCAGCATCACCGATACGGGATGCGGTATCCCTTCCGACATTCTCGACCAGGTGTTCGATCCCTTCTTCACCACCAAGCCACCTGGAAAGGGATCCGGTCTCGGGCTGAGCATGGTCTATGGACTGACGAAACAGTCGAACGGGCATATCAGCGTCAGTAGCGAGGTCGGACAGGGTACGACGTTCAAGATCTATTTCCCCCGTACGCATCAGCAGGAGGAAGAAGCCAGCCTTGCTAAGGCTGCAGAGTCGGTGCGTGGCGGAAGCGAGACCATTCTCGTTGTCGAAGACGACGAAGATGTGCGCAAGACCGTGACGGAAATGCTGTGCGAGCTTGGTTACAACGTGCTGGAAGCCGCCGACGCGGATAGAGGTTTGAAGGTTGTCGAAAGCGGAGCCCCGTTGGATCTGCTTTTCACGGATGTCGTGATGCCGGGGACCCTCAGCAGTCGCGACCTGGCGCAGCGTGCAAAGGAACTTGTTCCGGGACTGAAGGTGCTCTTCACCTCTGGCTATGCGGAAGATGGCATCATCCATGGCGGCCGTCTGGATGAGGCGGTGGAACTTCTGAGCAAGCCCTACACCCATGAGGAGCTGGTCCATCGATTGCGCACTCTTCTCGATGCGCCAGGTGGAAGGGAGGAGATGCAGTTTTCGGAAAGCGGGACGGCAGAGGGCAGTGTCCCCCTGAGCGTGCTCCTCGTCGAAGACGAGCCTCTGATCCGGATGACGGGGGTCGAGATGCTTTCGGAAATCGGGCTGACCGTGTTCGAAGCCGAAACGGCAAAGGAAGCACTGCAGGTTCTCGAGAACACGAGGATCGATGTCATGATTACCGATCTCGGTCTTCCGGATGTCTCTGGCGAAACGCTTGTCTCTGAAGTTCAGGAGAAGTGGCCGTCCATCAGGATCATCGTCGCTTCGGGTTTTGCAAGCAATGAGGCTCTGGAAGGCAAGGTTGACGGAGGGGAAATCGGATGGCTGGCGAAACCCTACGGCGTTGATGACGTCAGGCGTGCTCTCTATCCCTGCGACTGATCTCGCGGTTCCGCTCGCCTCTGATCGGCCGCGCTGAGGAGCTTTTGGCTCCATCAAGGCAGGCAATTGCGTCATGGTCGCGTACCCGGTTCCCGGGTGCGGAGATCGACCTGTTGCTGCAGACATCAAGCGCAGTTTCTACACAAAACTCCCGAAGCCGTCGGTAGCGGTCGCACTGCGGCGTTCAATGGCCGATGGCGGGTGGCTGCAAAGCAGAATTGCGGTCGAAACTGCCGCGTGCACGGACGGGGGTATTGCGCCGGCTCAATTCAGCAGCCTTAATGTAAGGCTGAAATGAAATGGGAGGATCAAATGAACCGCAAGACACTCGCCCTGGGCATTGCGTCGACCATGCTGACGCTGAATGTCGCGCAGGCCGCCACCGAGATCGACTTCTGGCATGCCTTCACAGGTCGCCTGGGAGAGCTTCTTAACGAGCAGGTGGAAACCTTCAACTCAAGCCAGGAAGAGTACAAGGTCAATGCCACCCACAAAGGCAACTACTCCGAAACGCTGAACGCGGGCATCGCCGCCTTCCGCGCCGGTGAGCAGCCGCATATCCTGCAGGTGTTCGAGGTTGGCACGGCAACCATGATGGCTGCCGAAGGTGCCATCAAACCGGTCTACGAGGTGATGGAAGAAGCCGGCGGAGATTGGGATCCGGACGGTTATCTTTCTGCCGTGAAGGGCTACTACACCACAACCGACGGCCAGATGCTGTCCTTGCCCTATAATTCATCCACGCCCGTGCTCTATGTGAACCTCGATCTGCTCGAAGAGGCGGGGATAGACCCAGGTGTGGACCTGTCCACCTGGGAGAAGGTGGGCGAAACGCTCGACAAGTTGAAGGAGGCGGGTATCAGCTGCCCCATGACGACCGCCTGGCAAAGCTGGGTGCATCTGGAAAATCTGAGCGCCTATCATGATCAGCCATTTGCCACCAAGGAGAACGGTTTTGCAGGCGTGGATACCGAGCTGAGCTTCAATGGCCCGGTCCAGGTCAAGCATGTCGAGGCGCTTGGAAACTGGGCGCAGGAGGGCAAGTTCATCTATACCGGTCGCCGCAATGAGGGCGGGGCGAATTTCCGCGGTGGCGAATGCGCCCTGTTTACGGAAAGCTCCGCTGGCTATGCCGGGGTCAAGGCCGAGGCTGATTTCGATTTCGAGATTCGGCCCCTGCCCTATTGGAGCGAGGTTGAAGGTGCTCCGCAAAACACCATCATCGGAGGCGCGTCGCTTTGGGTTCTTTCGGGCCATGAATCCGAGGAATACAATGCTGTGGCAGAGTTCCTGAAGTTCCTGTCCTCGTCCGATATCCAGGCCCAGTGGCACCAGAACACGGGCTATCTGCCGATCACGACGGCAGCCGCTGAACAGACGCGTGAAGAAGGGTTCTATGACGAGAATCCCGGCACGGATGTTGCGGGCAAGCAGATGACTGCCAAGGAACCGACACCCAATTCGAAAGGCCTGCGCCTGGGCAGCTTCGACCAGATCCGCGGCATCATCGACGAGGAACTGGAGGCAGTCTGGTCAGGTGACAAATCCGCACAGGCGGCTCTCGATTCCGCCGTTGAGCGTGGAAACCAGCTCCTGCGGCGCTTCGAGCGTGCGAACCAGTAAGACCGGTTCATGAAGTGACGGTGTCCCGGACCTTGTGCCGGGACACCCACAGTCGCGCCAAGCGGGGTCTAAATGGAAAAACGTGTCATCTTCCGCGGGAAAGTGTTGCCTTTGGCGTTGGTCTTTCCGCAGGTTCTCATCACTGCCGTGTTCTTTTTCTGGCCGGCCGGGCAGGCGATCTGGCAATCATTGTTCATCCCCGACCCCTTTGGCTTGAGTTCGCAATTCGTGGGGCTCGACAATTTTCGCTATCTTCTGTCCGATCCCTATTATCGGAACTCATTCCTGACCACGGCGATATTTTCGCTGTCGGTGACGTTTCTTTCGATGGGAATCGCGCTCCTGCTCGCGATCCTCGCCGACCGGCTGATCAAGAGTTCAGGTACATATCGCACCCTCCTGATCTGGCCTTACGCAGTGGCGCCAGCAGTGGCCGGCGTGCTGTGGATGTTCATGTTCAACACCCGCGTGGGTATCGTAAGCTGGTATCTTGGCAAGCTGGGCTATGACTGGAACCACGTGCTCAATGGCGGTGAGGCCATGGGGCTGGTGGTGGTTGCCTCTGCATGGGGGCGCATCAGCTACAACTTCCTCTTTTTCCTCGCAGGGCTGCAGGCAATCCCCAAATCTGTCATCGAAGCAGCTGCTATAGATGGCGCGCATTTCTGGACAAGATTCAGGACGATCGTCTTTCCGCTTCTGTCGCCGATCACCTTCTTCCTGCTGGTCGTCAATGTCATCTATGCCTTCTTCGAGACCTTCGGCGTGATCCATACGATCACGGCAGGCGGGCCTCAGCAGTCCACGACAATCCTGGTCTACAAGGTCTATGCGGATGGATTTGTCGGTCAGGATCTTGGCTCCTCGGCAGCCCAATCCGTCATCCTGCTTGTTCTTGTGGGCCTGCTGACCGTCATCCAGTTCAAGTTCATCGAGCGAAAGGTGCATTACTGATGGCTGGAATGGTCGAAAAACGTGGCAGGTCACTTTGGCTGAGCCATGCCGTTCTGATCCTGGGCGTGGCGATGATCTGCTTCCCGATCTGGCTGGCCTTTGTCGCATCCACCGTGAGCCAGCCTGAAATCGCGCGTCCGCCCATGCCGCTTTGGCCGGGTGATCAGTTCATCGAAAACTATCGAAAGGCGCTGTTCGCCGGCGTGAACGCCCCGGTCTCGATCATGCTTTTGAACTCGCTGGTCATGGCGATCGGCATTTCGGTGGGAAAGATCGTGATCTCGCTCCTGTCGGCCTTTGCCATCGTGTATTTCCGCTTCCCCTTCCGAATGCTCTTCTTCTGGCTGATATTTCTGACGCTGATGCTGCCGGTGGAGGTGCGTATCGTTCCTACCTATGAGGTGGTTGCAGGGCTGGGGCTGCTCAACAGCTATTCGGGCCTGATCTTTCCGCTAATCGCGTCAGCCACGGCGACCTTCCTGTTCCGGCAGTTCTTCCTGACAGTGCCGGACGAGCTTGCTGAGGCTGCGCGTATCGATGGAGCGAGCGCCATGCGCTTCTTCCGCGATATCCTGCTGCCAATGTCGCGAACGAATATCGCGGCCCTATTCGTCATCCTCTTCATCTATGGCTGGAACCAGTATCTCTGGCCCCTCCTGATCACCACCGATCCCAGCATGAACACCGTGGTCATGGGCATCAAACAGATGTTCCCCAGCGGCGACGACATTGCGGATTGGCCCGTGATCATGGCCACGTCAATTCTAGCGATGCTGCCGCCGGTCGCCGTGGTCATTGGAATGCAGAAACTCTTCGTGCGCGGTCTGCTGGAAAGCGAGAAGTAATGGCTACTGTCAAACTCAGCGATGTACGCAAATCATTCGGCAAGAACGAAGTCATCCATGGCATTGATCTCGACATCGCCGATGGCGAATTCATCGTCATTGTCGGGCCTTCGGGGTGCGGAAAGTCGACCCTGTTGCGGATGGTAGCCGGTCTTGAGACCGTCAGCTCCGGCGAAATCCATATCGACGGCCGTCGCGTGAATGATCTTGAGCCCATGGAGCGCGACATTGCCATGGTCTTCCAGAACTATGCGCTCTACCCGCACATGAACGTTTACGACAACATGGCCTACGGCCTGCGTATAACCGGCAAGCCCAAGGAGGAGATCAGGGAGCGGGTGCATCAGGCGGCCGCACTCCTCCAGATCGAGGACTATCTTGAGCGCAAACCACGGGAGCTGTCGGGAGGGCAGCGGCAACGCGTTGCCATGGGGCGTGCAATCGTGCGCAAGCCTGCGGTCTTCCTGTTTGACGAACCACTGTCCAATCTGGATGCGAAGCTGCGCGTCCAGATGCGGCTGGAGATCAAACAGTTGCAGAAGGAACTCGGTGTCACATCGCTCTACGTCACGCATGACCAGGTGGAGGCCATGACGCTGGCCGACCGGGTCATCATCATGAATGAAGGCAGAGCCGAGCAAGTCGGAACACCGCTGGAGCTCTACGCCAATCCGGCGACCCGCTTCGTTGGCGGGTTCATCGGCTCTCCGCCCATGAATTTCATCAAGGTACAGGAACGGCGGCTGGGCGATTATCCGCTCCGGCCAGACGCAGACAGTATCGGGATCAGACCGGAGCATATGCGTTTCGTGAATGACGGCGCCAAAATGCTCGGGGGGAGGGTCAAGTTCCTGGAGGCGCTCGGTGCGGAAACGCTGGTGCATGTGGAACTGGAAAACGGCAATCTCGTCACGGTAAGGCAGCCCGGTTCGGAGCCTGCTCCTGAGGCTGGATCCATGGCGCATCTGGCCTGGAGTGCGGAAGACACCGCCCAGTTCAACAGCGAGGGGCAGAGGGTCGACCGCTAGGGCGAGGCTGTCCGACACGGGGCCGGCCGGAAACCGGCAACTTGCGCCTTCACCAGCTGCAGCCTAAGCTTGCAGTGAAAGAATGAGAACTTCCGCCTATGGCACTGTTTCTCCTGCATCTGGCCGGTGCTGCTGCTTTGCTCCTGTGGTCAGTCCGCCTGATCCGCACCGGCGTGGAACGCGCCTACCTCACGCCGTTGCGGCGCTGGCTGCGCCATAGTGGAAGCAACTCATTCGTGGCAGCAGGGACAGGAAGCCTGGCTGCACTCCTGCTTCAGAGTTCGTCAGCCGTGGCGCTGCTTGTGGCTGGCTTTGTTTCCAGCCGGATGGTCCACTCGGCAACCGCTCTGGCAATCATCCTGGGTGCGGATCTCGGTTCTGCTCTCATGGCACAGCTGCTTATGTTCAGGGTTACATGGCTCTCGCCGCTCCTGATCCTGGCAGGCACGATCTTCTTCATGCGCGCCAAGCGGCAGCGGATGCGCCAGACGGGTCGCATCCTGATCGGCCTGGGACTGGTATTCGTCTCGCTTCATCTCATCCGTGAGGCAACGAGCCCTCTTCAGGACAATCAATTGGTCATTGCCGTTGTCGACTACCTCAAGAGCGACCTGTTATCCGCCTTTCTGATTGGAGCGATTGCTGCCTGGCTCATGCATTCCAGCCTGGCGGCGGTTCTGCTGTTCGCCACCCTTGGCAGTGAAGGGCTTTTGCCTGTTGTGGCAGCTGTTGCCATGGCGTTCGGCGCAAATCTTGGCGGCAGCTTCGTCCCTTGGGTGCTGACGCAAAGCATGTCCGCGGCGGCGCGCCAGCCGGTGATCGCCAATCTGCTGGTGCGAGGTGGTGGCGCATTGGCAGCTCTTGCGGGCCTGATGTTCTTGGCGGCGGCCTATGACGGCGATCTTCTCGAAGATGCGCGCTGGGTGATCGTCCTTCACATCGGGTTCAATTTCGCGGTGCTGCTGTTGGGCCTTGTGTTGCGCCGGCCCCTCCTGAGACTTTCAAAACTGCTCCTGCCGGGCATGGCTGCGGCCACGGTTTCACGGGTGAGTGCCTTGAACAAGGACGCTCTTTCAGAACCGCGTCGCGCGCTCGGCTGTGCAGCTCGCGAGATATTGCAGATGGGCGAGACGATCCAGTCAATGCTGACTTCCGCATTGCAGCTTTACCGTGCGTGGGACGATGACCTCGTGGGCCAGGTGGCGGTGCAGGAAAAAGACGTGGACCGTATGCATTTCGAAACAAAGCTCTATCTCGCGCGCCTGCAAGAGGGAGCGCTGAACGAAGAGAATGCGGGGCGAATGATGGTGCTCGCCAATATCGCGACCAATCTCGAGGCCGCGGGCGATCTCATTTCCAGCGATCTGACCGCGCTCGCGCGGAAGCTTCACACGGCCAATCTCACCTTTTCCGAGCCCGGATGGGCCGATCTTTCCGATTTTCACGACCGGGTTCTGGCCAATATCCAGGTTGCCCTTGATCTCCTGATGACCGGTGATGTCGACGCTGCGCGTCAACTTCTCGAGGAGAAAGATGCCATAAGGCAGCTGGAACAGGCCCTGCAACGGCGCCACCTCGAGCGATTGCGGATGGGCAAGCCGGAAAGCATTGAAACGAGCAACCTCCATCAGGAAACGATCCGGGCGTTGAAACAGATCAATACAGCTTTCACGATGATCGCATATCCGATCGTGGAAGATGCCGGAGATCTCCTGTCGTCACGGCTGGCCCAGCCAAGCCGCAATTGAGGCTGCCAGAGAAGCGATATCCATCATTGGCCAATCCTGCATCTCGCTATTGCCGAATGCTCACCGGATCCTCAGGTGTCACGGGTGGTCGAGGCGTTCAGGATGATGTCGAACAGGCGTCTTGAGGCAGGAGACAGTCCTTCCGGGTCTCGACAGACCAGCGCGAAGGAGCGTCGAAGGCGCTCGCCGGCAACCTTGATCTCCGTGAGGTGCTGCCCCGTGACATCGTCCTTCAGGTTCCTGGTCGAAAGAAGACTCAGCAATTGCGTGCCTCCAATGAGCGACGGCAGATAGAGGATCGAGGTCGCCTTCACCTGTGCCATGGGAGCAGGGCAGCCGTGGCGATGAAACAGGTCTTTCAGCCAGGGCAAGATGGCCGATTCGGTGGGCAATACCCAGTTGTAGGCTGCGAGATCCGCCACCTGTACTTCGCGCGACGCCAGGGGATGGGCCCAGCTCGCAACAATCGCAACCTCGTCCTTGAGTACCGGGCTGACATGGAAACCCTCGATCGGTCCCGAAACATGTGTAAGCACCAGGTCGAGCCGATGTTCGCGCAATGCCTTCAGCAGCGGACCGCTGACATTCGTCTCCAGGTCGATGGTCACGCCCGGACTCTCCAGGAGCAATTGCCGCATGGTTTCGGGCAGGTAGTACTTCGCCAAGGTCGGCGCGCAGCCGAAACGGATGTGGCCGGCTTCTCCGCGGGCATAGCCTCTCGCCTCACGCCGGGTCTCATTCATCATCCTCTCGACCACCTTGCTGCGGTCAAGCAGGACGTGTCCGAGTTCGGTGAGAATTATGCCGCGCCCTTCGCGCATGAACAGCTTTCCGCCGAGCGAATCCTCCAGCCGCTGCATCGCCTTCGACAAGGCCGGCTGGGTGAGAAGCAGCCGTTCGGCAGCCTGCCCCATATGGCCGAGTTCGGCGACGGTGCGGAAATAGACGAGATCCCTGAAATCCATTCATGCCTCCAGGTTATCAATTAATGATTATTTTGAAATTGTAATTATCGGCCAGCTTTTGCAAGTTTTTTTCCGGCATTCAAGCTCGCCCTGCGGGCCGAGCACCCAAGACTGGAGAAGAACAATATGAGCGTCGGCTTCCGCGTATTCAGCAAGCGCAAGCTTCCATCTCCCGAGGTCGTCAGGGCCTTGGGCGAACTGCCCTCGGCGAATGTGGCGGATGTCATGACACGGTTGAACTCGTTGCCGGCCAGCATACGCCTGCAGGGGCCGCGCCTGGCCGCTCCGGTGGCGGGCGTTGCGCTCACTGTCCAGGTGAGCGCAGGTGACAATCTGGTCATCCACAAGGCCCTCAACATGGCGCAGGAGGGCGATGTGATCATCGTCTCCAATGGCGGCGCCCAGACGCAGGCGCTGATGGGCGAGGTCATGTTCAGCTATGCCAAGTTCAAGAAGGTTGCGGCGATCGTCTTTGATGGTCCGATCCGCGACCTCGATTCCCTCGATCATCTTGGGCTGCCTGTTTATGCCACCGGCACCCGTCCCGGCGGGCCGATGAAACAGGGCCCTGGGCAAATCAATGTACCGATCTCGTTCGAAGGCTGTGTTGCTTGCCCGGGTGATGTGGTGCTTGTCGACAATGATGGGGTTGTCGTCGTTCCGCGCGCCGATGCCGAGGTGGTCCTGCGCGCAGCCCGCACGCTGTCTGAAAAGGATCAGGCAAAGGTGGCTGCCGCCAGGGACGGGAGCCTTGACCGGAGCTGGGTCGATGCCGCTCTGGAGAAGGCCGGCTGCGAAATCATCGAGGCGACCTATGAGTGATTTGCGCGGCGCTCCGGGCGAACGCAAAACGATCTTCCTGCGCGCACCCATTCATCACGATGCTGTCGAACTTCTGAAGGCCGATCCGCGTCTCGATGTGGTCACTTGGGACGAAGCGCGGGTGAAGAACTGGCGCGAGGAGGCCGACGCGGTGATCCTGCGGGGGCTCAATCTGACGGGAGAAGAGATCCGGTCGGCCAAGCGCCTCAAGGTAATCGGTCGGCACGGCGCTGGTGTCGATTCCGTCGACGTCCAGGCGGCGCGGGAGCGCGGTATCGTGGTGCTCAACACCCCGTTCGAGAATTCGCAATCGGTGGCCGAGCTGTCCGTCACGCTGATGTTGTCTGCGGCGCGTCGTATCGTTCATGCCGATCATCTGGTTCGAAGCAATGACTGGGACGAGGGGCGCAAGGGCAGGGGATGTCGCGAACTGTACCGCAACCGCGTCGGATTTGTGGGGTTTGGCCGGATTGCACGCATGACGGCGGACATCCTGCGCAAGGCCTTCGAGATGGAGGTCATGGCCTATGATCCCAAGCTTCCGACCGCTTTCTGGCAGGACAGGGATGACGTCAGCCGTGTAGAGAAGCTCGAAGAGCTGTTCGCGAGTTGCGACTTCATCAGCATCAATCTGCCGCGAACGCCGGAGACCATCGGGCTCATATCGAAATCCATTCTGGCCCAGGCGAAGCCCGGTCTGATCCTGGTGAACACGTCCCGTGGCGGGATTGTCGATGAAACGGCGCTGGCATCAGCCCTTGAAAGCGGGCGTCTGGGTGCGGCGGGCATGGATGTCTTCGAGCAGGAGCCGCCATCTCCTGAACATCCGCTTCTGTCCTTGCCGAATTTCATCGCGACACCCCATTACGGCGGTGCGACCCAGGAGAGCCTGCGGCGCGTCGCATGTTCCATCGCACGGGAGACCGCATCAGCGCTGTTCGGAGTGACAACGGAGAGCTACCGGGTTGCTTGAAGGTTTCGGGCTCTTCAGGAGAGAGCGCGCAACTTTCATGAAAGACAAAAATGGCATGGCGCGGCTTTCAAAGGCGAGAAGAGACGCCTGAACAGCGTTGCAGGGAGGAGGCACAATTGTCGAAAAAGATGTCTGACGGGATCAGCGGCGTGGTCATATTGCTGTTTGCGATCCTGATGTATTCGAGCTTGCCCGGACCCGGAGAAACCGTGGTCGCGGGACTCGACATGAGCCTGGCGCCACGGCTGGTGGCCCTGATCCTCGGTGGCCTGAGCCTGATGCTGCTGGCCATGACTTTCCTGCCCTACAAGGGGCTTGGCACCAGCACCGGTGACGACGAGGAAGAAGTTCCGCAGCACCGGTTTGCCTATCCTGGCCGGCTGATTGCTACTGCCGTTCTCATCATTGCCGCGGCAGCACTGTTCGAGTGGCTCGGTTTCGTGCTGACCTCGGTGATCTACATTTTCGCGCAGTGCTACATCCTGACCTACGACCCAGGCACGTTCAGAATCGTGCGTACCGCTGTCATCGCTGTCGCCTTCCCCGTCGCCGTCTATCTGATGTTCTGGCACTGGCTTTCGATGCCGCTGCCCAAGGGCATCCTTTGAGGAGCATATGATGTTTGATGTCTTCCTGCAGGGCGCCGCGGCCGCGCTTGATATCTACTGCGTACTTCTCGTTTTCGGTGGGGTCGCGCTGGGCATCGTCTTCGGCTCCGTCCCGGGGCTAACCGCCTCGATGGGCCTTATCCTCTGCCTGCCGCTGACCTTTACTATGCCCGCGCTGCACGGTCTGTCGCTACTTTGCGGCTTGTTCATCGGTGGCATCTCCGGCGGATTGATCCCGGCGATCCTGATGAACCTTCCAGGCACGCCGGGATCGGTGGCGACACTGTTCGACGGCTATCCCATGGCGATGAAGGGCGAAGCCAAGAAGGCGCTCAGCGCGGCGGTGCTGTTCTCCTTTCTCGGGACCCTGTTCGGCATCATCGTGCTGGCGATCTTTGCACCGATGCTGGCCCGCTTCGCGCTCAGATTCACGCCGTTCGAATATTTTGCCGTTTCGTTCTTCGCACTCTCGCTGATCGCCAGCCTGAGCGCGGGCTCGATGATCAAGGGGTTCATCAGCGGCGTGATCGGTATCGCCTTTGCCATGGTGGGAATGAGCCCTGTCGGCGGTATCGAGCGGATGACCGCTGGTCAGGTGGATCTGCAGAGCGGCTTTGCCATGGTCCCGTTTCTGGTGGGTCTCTTCGCGATTTCCGAACTGCTCCATGACGCGGGCAAAGGCCCGGCCCGGGCCACGATGCACAAGCTGGGAACGACGACCAAGGAGATCGGGCTGAAGCTGGCCGATGTCATGGGCAACATCCGCACCTGGTTCGTCGCATCCACGGTCGGCACAGGTATCGGCATCCTGCCGGGAATTGGCGTCAGCACAGCGGGGCTTACCGGCTATCTGGCAGCCAAGAAGACTTCCCGTCGTGGCGATCAGTACGGAACCGGCATCGTCGATGGGGTTGCGGCGTCGGAAAGCGCGAACAATGCCTGCATCGGCGGTGCGCTGGTGCCCCTGCTGGCCCTGGGCATTCCAGGCGATACCGTTGCCTCGATCCTGCTGGGCGCCTTCATCATGAACAACATCCAGCCCGGTCCGCTGCTCTTCCTCACCCAGGGTGAGCTGGTCTACGGCATCTTTACTTCGCTCGTCATCGCATCGGTTGCCATGGCCGTGTTCATGTTCGCACTGATGCCGGTATTCATCCGCATTGTCCGTACGCCCAAGAACGTGCTGATGCCACTCGTCGTGGTCATGTGCCTGGTCGGTGCCTTCGGTCTCAACAACCGTGCATTCGACGTCTGGTCGATGGTGATGTTCGGTGGGTTGGGCTTCGCGCTGCGAACCTTCGGGTTTCCGCTCCAGCCGGCGGTTCTGGGGTTCATCCTCGGACCGATCGTCGAGACCAACTTCTATCGCGCCCTTACCGCGTCGAAGGGGGACTACAGCGAATTCCTCATACGTCCGATCAGCGGCACATTCCTTGCGCTGTCGCTCATCTTTATCGCGCTTCCCTTGTTCAGCGCGCTCTACACCCGCTTTCGCCCGGTCAACCAAAGCTGACCGATCTGTTTCAAAAGGAGGAGACTGAAATGAAGCTGAAAACACTCAAGACACTTGCCCTGGCGGCCATACCCGCGCTTGGCCTCGCAACCGCCGGACCAGCGGTCGCCCAGGAATATCCTTCCGAGCCGATCCAACTCGTTATCCCATACAATCCGGGCGGCGACACCGATCTGCTCGGCCGGATCTTCGCAACCCAGCTCGAGCGGGTTCTTGGAAGTACCGTTGTTCCCGTCAATGTTGCGGGTGCTTCCGGCAGCATCGCGACCACCAAGGTCTACAAGGCGGAGCCGGACGGCTACACCATGCTGTTCCACCATTCGGGCGTGCTTGGCAGCATGCTCACAAAGGCCATCGACTTCAGCTTCGACGACCTGACCGTCCTTGGCTCCGTCGGCATGTCCGAGGGATCCATCTGGGTGACCTCGGCCAGCTCGCCCTATCAGAACATGGAAGATCTGGTGGAAGCCGCCAAGGCAAATCCGGGCACTGTTAAGAACGGCATCAACTTTGGAAGCCAGACGCATGTCCATGCCGCCGCTTTCGAAGAGGCAGCAGGTGTTGAAATGCACAATGTGGATGTCGGCGGCATCGGTGAAAAGATCGTCAGCATTCTCGGTCAGCATGTCGATGTATCCGAGGTTCAGGTAGGCGCAGTTCAGAGCTATCTGGAAAGTGGCGACATGCGTGCGCTCGGTACCCCTGCCGCGCAGCGCTTCAGCGGCCTGCCGGATGTTGCGACCTTCCAGGAACAGGGGATCGACGTGGCTATGCCCGATCGTCTGTTCTGGGTGGCTCTGCCGCCGAACGCACCTGCCGAGGTGGTTGAAAAGCTGACCGCAGCACTTGCCGAGCTTGGTGAGAGCGAAGAATTGGCAAAGGAATATGCCAAGGTTCAGATGACGCCCCGGTTCATCTCCGCACAGGAGACGGTCGATTACCTGAACAACGAATTCGAGTTCAACTCGAAGTACGAAGATATCTTCCTCTCGAAGAAATAAGCAGATCGCGCTCCGGACATCGCGTCCGGAGCGTTTTTCAATCCTGGGAGGGAAAGATGAATTTCAGCTACATCCACGGCGCCTGTGCCGCGCTGTGTCTTTGCGTCGCGCAATCTGCTGCTTTCGCGCAAGTTGCAGCCACGAATGACAACCCGGTACATGGAGCAATTGACTTCCATGTTCATACGTCACCGGATGTTTCCTCGCGCAACCTGACCGACATCGAACTGGCCAGGATCGCGGCCCGCTACGAAATGGGCGGTCTGGTGCTCAAGAACCATGTCACAATGACCGCAGACCGGGCTGCTCTGGTCAATGCCACGGTGCCTGAAATCGAGGTCTTTGGCGGCATAGTCCTCAACTACGCTGTCGGTGGCCTCAACGCAGCCGCAGTCCAGACCATGGCAAAAATGTCGGGTGGTCGCGGCAAGGTGGTCTGGTTCCCGACCAGTGACTCGGCATTCCACCGCGCAACCAAGACGCAGAAGACCGGGGGGATAACTGTCTTCGAGAATGGTGAACTCTCGCAGGCAACCGAAGAGGTTCTTGCTGCTGTCAAGGAACATGACCTGGTCCTTGAGACCGGCCACCTTTCACCCGAAGAGGTTCTGGCAGTGATCCGCCGGGCCAATGAACTGGGCATCGACAAGATCGTTGTCACGCACGCGATGGCGGAAAATCCGGGCCTCGACATTGCGCAGATGAAGGAGGCCGCAAGCCTCGGTGCGCATCTGGAGCTGATTTACCTGGATCATCTTGGCACCCCCACTGCCCATATGCAGTGGCTTCGCGATCGCCGGCCGAATTCCATCGCCAACATGGCCGCCGCGGTAAAGGAAGTGGGAGCAGAGCACTTCATACTGGCCAGCGATCTGGGACAGACGGGAAATCCCATTCATCCCGATGGGATGGTGGAATTGATCAACGGTCTGATGGCCGAGGGTATTCCGCGGAGCGACATCGATATGATGGTACGGGAAAATCCCGGCAAATTGCTGGGGCTCTGATCCGCCGCCCCGATCTTCATTGAAGTGATCCGCGCGGGCGCCTTTCCTGATCGGCCCGCGCGGATCCTTTCTTTTCCGACATGCAGCAGGACGAACGGCATGACACTGAACAGCTTTGACCTGATCTCCGACATGACGGGCGCACGGTTCATCGATCTGCCGAAGGCTGTGCAGCTTTTCCCGCAGCTGGGGGAGATGCCGCTTAGCATCAGGATCCTGTTTGAAAACCTCGCCCGACATGAAAACGGCGAGTCCATCACCAGTGATCAACTGGAGCGTCTCGCGCGCGGAAAGGCGCGAGGGCTGGAAATCGATTTTCATCCCGCGCGGGTCATCATGCAGGACAGTGCCGGCATGCCCGCACTGATAGACATGGCGATGCTGAGGGAGAAGGCGGGGGAGCAGGGCATTGATCCCGCTGCGCTGAACCCGCAGGTGCCGGCCGACCTGATCATCGACCACTCGATCATGGCTCATCATTCGCGCGGCCAGGATGCAATTTTGCGCAACCAGGCACGGGAGTTTGCCGAGAACCGGGAACGTTTCGCCTTCATGAAATGGGCCCAGAAGAAGATGGACAACCTGACCGTGATCCCGCCAGGGCGCGGGATCATTCACCAGATCAATATCGAATATCTGGCGGACGTCGTGTCAGGCCGCCAGATGCACGGCAAGCGGTGGCTGTTTCCAGACACGGTCATCGGCACCGACAGCCACACGACGATGGTCAATGGTATCGGTGTTCTGGGCTGGGGCGTTGGGGGTATCGAAGCCGAAGCGGTGATGTTGGGAGAAGCCATCTCCATGCTGGTTCCGCCGGTGATCGGCGTGCATCTGAGAGGCGAACTGCCCCCGGGAGTGCTTGCAACCGACCTTGCCCTCACGCTCACCGAGGCGCTACGGAAGTTTGACGTGGTCGGGGCGATCGTCGAGTTTTTTGGGCCCGGTGTTACCTCCCTCTCGGTTGCCGACAGGGCAACCATTGCCAATATGAGCCCGGAATTCGGGTCCACCTCGGCTCTCTTCCCGGTCGATCAGTTGACCATAGAGTATTTGCGCCTCACCGGCCGGTCCGGAGAGAGGGTCGCGGCGGTGGAGGAGTATTGCCGCCGCACCGGCCTGTGGTTCGATGCATCGGCCCGCCCCAGATTCGATGACGTGATGGAGTTCGATCTTTCGAGCGTCCGTCGCACCGTTTCGGGTCCTTCGCGCCCCGAACAGGGCCGCGACATTGGTGCGATTCCTGCCGTCATGGATGAGACTGCAGGGCGGGAGGTCAAGAGCCGCAACGGTGTCAGCGATGGCGACATCGTCATTGCTGCCATAACCTCATGCACGAATACCTCCAATCCGGAAGCGATGATTGCAGCGGGTCTCCTGGCACGCAATGCTAGGCTGCGCGGACTGACGGTGAACCCGCGCATCAAGTGCTCCCTCGCGCCGGGTTCGCGAGCGGTTATGCACTATCTGCGTGCAGCCGGGCTGGACGCAGACCTGTCTGCGCTGGGCTTCAACCTGACAGCCTTTGGCTGCACCACTTGCGTCGGCAATTCGGGCGAAATCGATGCCGAGGTTGCAAGCGCAGTCGCGGAGGGTGACCTCTGCGTCTCGGCAATCCTCTCCGGGAACCGCAATTTCGAAGCGCGGATCCATCCGCTGGTGAAAGCCAACTTCCTCGCTTCGCCGCCTCTCGTTGTGGCCTATGCCCTTTCGGGTACAATGCGAACGGACCTCTCGGTAATCGGCACCGATCCTGAAGGCAAAACTGTCAGTCTGGCTGAACTGTGGCCCAGCGCCGAGGAGGTCGACAGGCTTCTCCGCAAGGTGGTAGTTCGGGACGGCTTCACCTCCTCCTATCGCGATCTCACGCGCGGGGACGAGAACTGGGAAGGCCTGGAGGTCACCGGCGGTGATACATTCGGCTGGCTGAACGACAGCACCTATATCCAGCGCCCGCCGTTCTTCGACCTGCCGGCAAACTTTGCAGGGACTGGCAAGATCCTCGACGCTGCCCGGCCTCTGCTGGTGCTCGGGGATTCCGTGACGACAGACCACATCTCTCCGGTGGGCACCATTGCACGCGACAGCGAAGCGGCCGCCTATCTTCTCGAACGTGGCGTGGAGCAGAAGGAATTCAACAATTACGGCGGACGCCGAGGCAATCACAACATCATGGCGCGGGGCACCTTCGCCAATCTGCGGATCAAGAACGAGATGATCGATGGTGTCGGTCCGCGCACGCTGGTGATGCCGGAGGGGCTTGAGACAACCATCTTCAATGCCGCCGCAAACTATGCCGAACGCGGCGAGCAGATGGTGGTCGTTGCGGGTCGCCGCTACGGAGCAGGCTCGGCCCGGGACTGGGCTGCCAAGGGGACGCGGCTTCTGGGCGTCCGGGTCGTGCTGGCGGAAAGCTTCGAGCGTATCCACCGCTCCAATCTGGTCCGGATGGGGGTTCTGCCGCTGCAGTTCGTTGAGGGAGAGGGCCGCATAGCGCTCGGACTTGCAGCTGAAGACCGGTTCTCGATCGAAGCCGGTTGCGACACTCTGGAACCGGGAGGAAAGGTATCGGTCTCGGTTATCGGGCCCGATAATGTCATGCGACTTCGGTTTTCGGCGATATGTCGGGCGGATACCAGGGAGGAACTTCGCTACCTGCGCGAAGGCGGCATCCTGCCGAGCGTCGCCAAACGGCTATTCATGAATCAGGGTGTGTAGAGCTCAGCGAATGCATTGCGGACATTCTCCGTGATGGATTCCAGCCTGCGCTCGATGTGCTTTGCCATTTCCGCACGCGCGGCATCCGGATCGCGACGCTTTACCGCTTCGAGTATCCGCTTGTGCGGTTCGGTCGTCACCACGTCCGGACCGTTCCGTTCGCAAAGGGTCTTGAGGTCGATCAGGCGAACGAAGTGGATGCGCCCATTCATGTTGCCGAGCATGCGCACCATTTCCGCGTTGCCGGAAAGAGCGGTCAGGCGCGTGTGAAACTCTTCATCCAGTCGGACAAGTTCAACCGGTGAAGTGCCGGGTTTGTAGTCAGGCTTGGAGTTTTCGAGAAATTTTTCCAGCTCGGCGATATCTTCTGCATTCGCACGAATGGCGGCGAGGGCTGCGGCTTCGCACTCAATTGCTGCGCGTGCCTCATAAAGATCCATGATCTCAGCAGGTTTCAGTGAACGGCAGAAGAAGCCCTTGCCGCTCTTGAAGGTGAGAAAGCCTTCCGCGACAAGGCGGTTCAGCGCTTCGCGCAACGGTGTGCGGCTCGTGTCCAGGCGCTTTGAAAGCTCGCTTTCGTTCAGCCGGGAATCGGGCTTGAACTCATAGCTTGCCGCCATCTCCTTCAATCGGCGGTAGGTGCGCTCCACCGTGCCTTCAGTCTCACTCATCTCGCATCTACGCCCTCTGGCCCAACACACGGTCCCTTTAAGCACCCTTGTGCAAAAGAGGCAATTGATATGTGTTCCAGTCTGTGTATGCTTCTGTATACAGAGAAGAATGCAAACCTGTGGCGGAAATCAGCTGATGAAGAAAATGAACGGTGCCGAAGTCATCCTCCGGATGCTGGAGCTTCATGGGGTGGAGCATGTTTTCGGTCTGCCGGGAGAGACAACCATTGGCTGGTACAAGGAATGGCAGAAGTCATCGGACATCAAATTCGTCCTGACCCGTGATGAGCGCACGGCCTCCTATGCCGCCGAAGCCTATGCCAAGATCACGGGCAAGCCCGCTGTCCTTGAGGCGCCCAGCCCTGGTGTCACTCACTGCACGCCCGGCATTACGGAGGCCTATCTTTCCTCGGTGCCGGTCATCTATTTCAGCTCCGACATCCCGATCAACCAGGACAAGAAGCACGGTCTGACGGGTGTTGATCAGACCGCGATGTATGAGAGTATCTGCAAGGAATCCTTCTACCTTACGAATGTGAGCGAAATCCCCTTCCTGATGCGCCGCGCCTTTCGCGTTGCAACATCGGGGCGGCCTGCGCCGGTCCATATCCGCGTTCCCATCAACATCTTCCATGATGAGGCGGAGATAGGCGATCTTTATGCCGATCCCGACTACCGGGAATATCCCGCGCACCGCCCCGTTGCCGATCATGGCAAGATCCGCAAGGCAATCGACCTTCTGCTTGCGGCGAAAAAGCCGGTGATGGTTTGCGGGCAGGGCGCTCTCATCTCCAAGGCTGGCGAAGCCGTTCTGGAGCTTGCCGAGCTATTGCAGATTCCCGTTGGAACGACCACGCCGGGCAAAGGCACAATTCCGGAGACGCATCCTTTGGCGCTGCGCGTCATCGGCGCGCGCGGGGGCATGGAATATTCCAACGCCTATGTTCATGACGCGGATGCCGTCTTTTTCATCGGCTCCAACACCGATTCCAGTTCGACAAATCACTGGAAGCTTTATGGAGATCCGCAGACAAAGGCTTTCATCCACCTTGATATTGCCGAGGCGCATATCGGGAACAATTTCCCGCTCAAGGTGGGTATGGTGGGCGATGCCCGCGCAAGCCTTGAATATATGATCGAACTCATCAGGGCCGAGCATCCCGATATTCAGCGGCCACGCATCGATCTGACCGAGATGAAGCAGACTGCGCTGAACGCGGTCTTCAACTCCAACATACCGATGCCCGAAGGCACCGTTTCTCCCGTGAAGCTGACGCAGGCGCTGGACAAGCTTCTTCCCGCCAATGCCATTGTCACTGCCGAGCCGGGGGTCAGCGCGATATATCCGTCCGCACTTCTATCGGTTCGCGAAGCCGGCCGCCGATACATCACCAATTATTCGATGGGTGCGCTTGGCTATTCCGTCCCTGCCGGCATAGGAGCCGCGTTTGCGTCAGACGGTCCCGTGATCTCCTTCACGGGTGATGGCTCGCTTGCCTTCGTTCTGGGGGATTTTGAGACGATCAAGCGCAGCGGCAAGAATGTCACCGTCATCCTGACACGCAACGACAATTACGGCTGGATCCGCGGCGAGGCGATCCTGCTGGATGACGTTGACGCACCCTGGACCACCGATTTTGGTGCGGTCGATTACGTCAAGGTTGCCGAAGGTTTCGGCTTCGAGACCGCGCGTATCACGTCCGAAGACCAGATCGAGGACATTCTTTCCGCTGCGATCGCCAATCCCGGCGCGAACTTCATCGAGATGATGGTGCCGTCACAGGACAAGATCATTCCCTTCGTGCCGCCCTGGGTGGAGGCCGCGAAGGAAAGGAAGTTGCCATACTTCTACTAGACCAACCGCCCGAAACCCAACGTCCACAATGATAACAGGAGGGGAACGATGAATATCCGCAGACTTACCCGCATGACTGCCGTCGCATTTGCCGTAACGGCTGGCCTTGGCCAACTTGCTTACGCACAGGATTATCCGACCAAGGATATCATGCACATCATGCCGTGGAGTGCAGGTGGCGGTACGGACACCGTCATGCGCACCTTCATGAACTTTGCCGAAGAGCCGCTCGGCGTCGGCATCAACACGCAGAACATCACCGGTGCGCAGAGCGGCGTGGGAACGCTGCGCCTGATGAAGTCGCGACCTGATGGGTACACGATCGGTTCGCTCACCTGGGACAGCGTGATTACCGTTCCCTATTATGAACTGGTGCCGGGCTACGACACCGAACAGCTTGCCTATCTCGGCTCTGTTACCGTTCATCCAACCGCCATCGTCGTGCGCGACGATGCGCCATGGGCCACTCTGGAAGAGTTCGTTGCCGCTGCAAAGGAAGCACCGGGCACGCTCAAGATCTCCAATGTGGGAACCGGCGGTGTGTGGCATCTGCCGGCGCTCGACTTCGCCAAGCAGGCCGAAATCGATGTGCAGCATGTGCCTTATCCGAAGGGATCCGGTCCGCAGCGCGAGGCCCTGCTTTCAGGCGAAACCGATGCCGCTTCCACAAGCATTTCCGCCGCCTATGCTGCAATCGAGGCAGGACAGGCACGTGTGCTGGCCGTCATGGCCGACGAACGCGATCCGCATTTCCCGGATGTTCCGACCTTCAAGGAAGCCGGTTACGACGTGGTCTGGGGTGGTTTCCGCCTGATCGCGACGCAGGCCGATGTGGATGCCGAGCAGAAGGCGACGCTGGAAAAGGCTTTCGCCTCCGTCTTCGAGGACCCCGAATTCCAGGCCAAGGCCGAGGAAACGGGCATGGGCGCTGTCTGGATGGGCAGCGAGCAGGTCGCAAACTTCATCAAGAATTCCCAGGAAAAAGCCTTTGCCCTGATGGATCAGCTTGTTGAAGAAGGCGTGCTCGACAAGAAGTAAGGGTGAAAGGGTCGGAGCCGGCGCAGACCGGCCCGACCTGTTGGCCACCTGCCAGGGAACACTCATGCGATGGAGATTCAGTCAATGATGCGCCTGATACGTGGACAGGTCATCTTCGCGCTTGGTCTTGCAGTGTTGAACACGATCTATGCCAGCCAGCTCGTGCAGATGGATCGACCCTTCGCTACAGGGGAGCCAGGACCGGCATTTCTTCCGGTCATGCTTTGCGGCTTTGTCTATCTGGCCAGCCTTGTCATCGTCATCCGGGAGTTCCGTGCGGCGCCAACGGGCGCGAAAACGGAGCCGCGGTCGGAGGTATTGCCCCGGATATCTCTTCTGGGGCCGGCCATAACGATCGGAGCCACGGCGCTCTTCATCGTCGCCTTCGTCTATCTTGGCTATCTGGTCGCCGCTGCATGCTTCACCTTCATCGTTGCCTGGTTCTTCACCTTCGAGCAGACCGGCAGGCTGGCACGGTCCGTGGCTGTCGCACTCGCGACCTGCGCGGTTGTGACGCTTTTCGGTTGGCTCTTCTTTGTGAAGTTGTTCGGCCTCTATCTTCCGGTCTGGGAGCTTTGACATGATCGCTCAGCTGGCGGACGGCTTCATCGCGCTCGCGCAACCATTGACTTTCCTGCACCTGATAGGCGGTTTTCTGCTCGGGCTCTTTTTCGGTGCGATACCCGGACTGACAGCAACGCTTGCAATCGCGCTTCTGCTGCCGTTCACATTCGGCATGGATGTGGCCGACGCGCTTGTCATGGTAGCCGGCATTTACATGGCGGGCATCTATTCCGGATCGATCACCGGCATAACGCTGAACATTCCCGGAGCACCCTCGGGCGCGATCACGACGCTTGACGGTCATGCTCTCATGAAGAGGGGTGAGGGGACGCAGGCACTTGGCATGAGTGCGCTTGCCTCGGCCATTGGCGGGCTCGTTGGCGTGATCATACTGATCGCACTCGCGCAGCCGGTCAGCGCGCTTGCCCTCCAGTTTCAGACGCCGGACAAGTTCTCGCTCGTCCTGCTTGCAGTCGTCACCGTGACCATTGTCGCCTCGGGTCCTCTGATCAAGGCGATGATGGCCATGGCGCTGGGACTGATGATCTCGACCGTGGGCATAGATCCGATGGTGCCGGTGGGGCGTTTCGACTTCGGCAGCTACCATCTGGTGGAAGGCATCAGCCTGCTACCGGCAGTCATTGGTCTCTTTGCCGTTTGCGAATTGATCGCGCAGTCTTCGATCCCGGCGAATGTAGGGAAGGCTGTTGCCGTTGCCGCCATAGAGCGGCCAAGACGCCGGGATTTTCTACCGAGCCGCGCGAAGATCCGCGAGGTGGGCCTCTTCACCTTTCTGAAGAGCGCGATTATCGGCGTGTTGATCGGCATGTTGCCGGGCGGCGGAGCTTCAATGGCCTCGTTCATCGCCTATGCCGAAGCCAAGCGCGGATCACGCACGCCAGAGGTGTTCGGCGAGGGATCCTATGAGGGGCTGGCCGCATCGGAATCGGCCAACAACGCCATGTGTGGTGGTGCGGTCATTCCGCTTTTGACCATGGGCATTCCGGGCGATGCGGTGACGGCCATCATCTTTGGTGTTCTCCTGATCCATGGCTTGGTGCCGGGCCCGGCTCTGCTGGCAGGTAATTTCCACGTCATCGCGCCGATGTTTGCTGCGCTCTTCGTTGCCTCGATCTTCGTGTTTCTCTCGGTGCTGGCTTTCGGCCCGATCTATCTGCGCCTATCACAGATCAATCGCGGCTTCCTCTACGCCTTCATCGCAATGATCTCGATGGTCGGCGTTTACGCTTCATCATATTCTGTTTTCCAGATGTGGATGGCGCTGGCGATTGGCGTGCTTGCGTTCCTGCTTCGCAGGTTTGGCTATCCCGTCGTCCCGGCCCTGATGGGCATCATACTTGGTCCCTATCTGGAAGAGTTCCTCCGGCGCTCGCTGATCGTTTCCGAAGGCAATCCGACAGTCTTCCTGCGTAGCCCTGCGAGTGTGGTGCTGCTTGTGCTGACAGTGCTGTTTGTGTGGCTGTTGCGCCTGAGGCCGCTCCTGAAGGCAAAGGCGTAATCTTTGTGTAACGGGGTGCAGGGGCCGCGCCGCGGGTGATCTGAGCTGCTGTTCGACCGGGTAGTTCGCACGCCTTGTCGGCAGGTTCGACCCATCAATCATGCGCGCGGCGACCCGGTCCCAGCGATGGCTGGGGCTGTCGTGTCGGTCATGCCGTGGATTTCGCGACTGCACGCTCGCAAGCCTTCCTTCTTCAACGCAACGCGACACGCCGCTCAGCTTCAGCTGAGACGAAAAAAGCACGCGCGGGCTTGACTCCATATAATTAAGGATTAATTGTATGATGAATAAGGGAGGAGCATCGTGCAAATTACAGCCATCCGGGCATTCGTGTGCAATGCCGAGATGAGAAACTGGGTTTTCGTCCGCGTGGACACCGATGTCCCTGGCCTCTTTGGCTGGGGCGAAGCGACACTTGAATGGAAAACCCGAGCTGTCGTTGGTGCGATCGAAGACCTCGAGCCGCTCCTGATCGGACAGGATCCGCGGGACATCGAGCAGTGTTTCCAGATCATGACGCGCCACGGCTTCTGGCGGATGGGTGTCCTTGGAATGTCGGCCATCAGCGGCATAGAAATCGCCCTGTGGGACATTCTCGGCAAGTCGCTCGATACGCCTGTCTGGCGACTGCTCGGGGGGAAAGTCAGAGACCGGCTGCGGACCTATACCCATCTCGGATTGGGCAACATGAATTCGGTCTACGAGACCGAAGGAGTTGATGAATTCGCCGAGAAAGGTGCTGCAGTGGTGGCTGCGGGATACACCGCGGTGAAGGTCGTCTCCATTCCCTATTGCCACTATATCGCTCCAACCCGGCTGATAGATCAGGTGGGTGCCTCTATGGACGCGCTGCGCGCAGCCGTCGGACCGGATATCGACATCATGGTCGACTTCCATGGTCGACCCGCTTCGCTTTCACTGGCGCGCGATTTCCTGAAGGCGCTGGAACCCGGTCGTCCGCTTTTTGCAGAGGAGCCGGTACCCCCGGAGCAGGGGGATAATCTGGCCGAGCTTACACGCACCTCATCCGTGACCATTGCCGCAGGCGAGCGGCTGATCGGGCGCGGCGCATTCGAAGATGCCGTTCGCAAACGCGCCTTCCACATCGCTCAGCCCGACATCTGTCATGTCGGTGGGCTTGGCGAGGCGAAGAAGGTTGCTGCCATCTGCGAGACCGCGGGGATTGGTGTCGCTCCACATAATCCGCTTGGGCCGATCGCGGGTATTGCAGCCCTACATTTCGGCGTATCGACGCCAAACCACATCATCCAGGAAGAAATGGTTGGCGCTGTTCCCTGGTATGATGACGTGGTCACATGGCCGATTGTGCGCAGGGCCGGCTACTGGGACCTGCCCGAGAAGCCGGGTCTCGGCCTGGAAGTGAACGAAGCTGAGCTGGCGCGCCATCCCTTCAAGCAGGAAGTCTTGCATACACGCAATGCCGTCCTTCCTGATGGCACGATCGTGGATTGGTGACATGGCGGGGCGGTTGGAGCAAAAGGTCGCGATCGTCACAGGTGCTGGGCAAGGGATCGGCGCGGCAATCGCGCGGGCCTTCGCGGCAGAAGGCGCGAATGTTGTCGTGGCAGAGCTCAATGCCGTGACGGGCCAGGCTGTTGCCGACGAGATAGGTGGCATCTTCGTCGAAACGGACGTTACGAAGCAGGTCCACGTTGACGCTGTGGTTGCGGCCACGACCGAAGCGTTCGGACGGATCGACATTCTCGTCAACAACGCAGGGGCAAATGTCTTTCACCGGCCCCATGAGATGCCGCGAACGGAATGGGCGCGGTGCATGGCGCTGGATCTCGAAGCCTGTTGGGCCATGAGTGAAGCGGTACTTTCACCCATGCGCAGACAGGGCGGCGGATCCATCATCAACATTGCCAGTACGCATGGCTTCAAGATCATTCCGGCGACATTTCCCTATCCGGTTGCCAAGCACGGCCTCATCGGTCTCACGCGATCCCTGGGCATCGAATATGCAGCAGAGGGGCTGCGGGTGAACGCAATTGCGCCGGGCTATATCGATACCGAGATCGCCCGCGACTACTGGGCGAATTTCGCTGATCCGGGTGCGGAGCGACGTCGGGCGGAGGAACTTCATCCGCCAAGGCGGATCGGCACTCCGGAAGAAGTCGCCATGACAGCAGTGTTTCTGGCCTCGGACGAGGCCCCATTCATCAACGCCGAAACCATCGTCATCGATGGTGGGAGGTCGGCGCTGTACCACGACTGAACTTCGAAAACTTCAGGGAGGAAAACATGAAACTACACCTTATGACCGCTGCCTGCGCAGCGACGATGCTCGCCGTTCCGGCCGCAAATGCCCAGGACGATATCAAGATCGGCTACATCAACAAGATGGGTGATCATCCATGGTTCGTGGCGGAAGTGGCTGGTGCCAAGGAAGCTGCGGAGGCAGGCGGTGCCGCGTTTGTGAGCCAGGATGTGCAGTTCAATGCCGATCTGACGATCACCACGCTCGATACCATGATCGGCGACGGTGTGGATGGTATCGCCATCGTGGTGCCGGACCGCGCCTTGGGCCCGATCGTGGCCGCCAGAGCCGCCGAAGCCGGCGTCCCCATCATCGCCGTCGATGACGACATCGAGGACGAGGCCGGCAATCCGGTGCCCTATGTAGGGCTGAACGCCTTCGCCATCGGCGAGCAGGTGGGCGCGGAGCTTGCAAAGCTGTATCAGGAAAAGGGATGGGAGAAGGGGTCAGTCGGTATCGTTTCGATCGAAGACCGCAAGGCCGACACCTGCATGCAGCGCAACGGTGGTGCGGAGAAAGCGCTGCTCGAAAATTCCGATCTGGGTGAAGATCAGATCATCCGGGCTGCCTATGACAACACGATGGTCAACGCCATCGACGTCATGACGACGACGCTGACCGCCAATCCGCAATATGACCACTGGATCTTCTACGCCTGCAATGATGACGGTGTTCTGGGCGCTGCGCGGGCAATGGAGAATTCCAATTATCCCGCAGAGAACGGCATCGGCATCGGCATTGATGGCAGCCGCGCCTGTGATGCTTTCGGGAATGGTCGGGAGTCTGCGTTCAAGGGAACGATGTGGCTGAACTCCGAAAACCACGGCCGGGATGCGGTCAACCTGCTGCTCAAGAAGATCAAGGACGGCACCGAACTTCCGGAGGCCACATATTCCGATCCGGAATTCGTGACCCTTGAGAATTTCGGCGACTACAAGAGCAAGCTCTGCAGCTCGTAAGCACGTGCCGGATGGCCCTTGTGCCATCCGGCTTTCTCTTCAATATCCGCGGAGGCAGAAATGGGAACCCCGTTCCTCAGGACGGAAGGGCTCACCAAGCATTTCGGGCCAGTGCATGCCCTTTCCGACGTCTCTCTTGATGTCAGGGAAGGCGAAGTGCTGGCGCTGGTTGGTGAAAATGGAGCTGGCAAATCCACGCTGATGCGCCTGCTTGAAGGCGTTCATCCGCCAAGCCGCGGCACTATCCGTATCCGTGGCGAGAGCGTGCAATTCGCGCAGCCGCGTGAGTCACATGCGGCAGGTATCCGTGTCATTCACCAGGAGCCGGAGATCGTTCCCGATCTGACGGTCGCGGAGAACATCTTCGCCGGCGATTTGCCGCGAAGGGGGAAGTATTTCCTCGATTGGACCACGCTGAACGCAAAGACCGTTTCCCTGCTCGAGACGTTCGGCATGACAGGCGAACTGAGGCCGGGTCAGATGTGCAGTGGGCTCGGGCCGGCCCAACGCCAGATGATCGAGATCATGCGCGCGGTGCAGGCTGGCGGCCAGCTTATCGCGTTCGATGAACCGACTTCATCTTTGACTGACGAGGAAGCGCAGCGCCTGTTCACCATCATCGACCGCCTGCGAGGCGAGGGCGTGGCGGTGATCTATATTTCACACCGCCTCGCGGAAATCACGCAGCTGGCCGACAGGGTGGCGGTGCTTCGTGACGGCCAGCTGGTCGATGACCTTCCCGCAGAAGGCATCACCGAAGAGAAGATCACCCGGCTGATGGTCGGGCGACCGCTCTCGGACATGTTTCCCGAGCGCTCACCCAATCAGGGCGATGTTGTTCTGGAGGTTGCCGATCTCTCGACGGATCATGTGAGCGACATTTCCTTCAAGCTGCATCGCGGCGAGGTGCTGGGCATTGGTGGCCTCATCGGGGCGGGGCGCTCCGAGCTGGCGAAAGGCATCTTCGGCTTCCATCGGCGGACCGGGGGCACGGTTCTGCTTGATGGGCACCAGCTTCCCTCTGGTGATACGGCGGCGGCCATCGCGGCGGGCATCGGCTTTGCGCCCGAGGACCGCAAGGATGAAGCCCTGCTCCTGCTTCAGACCATTCTGGAGAATGCGGTTCTCTGTGTGCCGGAGAAGGTTTCCACCAAGGGCTTCTTCGATCGTCGCAAGGCGCTGAACCTGATCGGGAAAATCTCTCGCCAGATGCGGCTGAAGGCATCTTCTCTCGATGCTCCGATCACATCGCTTTCCGGCGGCAATCAGCAGAAGGTTGTCCTGACGCGCTGGCTTGCCTGCGACCTTAAGGTCCTCATCCTAGATGAACCGACGCGTGGCATCGATGTGGGTGCGCGTTCGGAGATCTACGAGCTCATTCGAACACTCACCGATACCCGTGGCCTGGGGGTCATCGTGATTTCGTCGGAGATGCCCGAGCTCATCGGCCTGTCGGACCGCATCCTCGTGATGGCCGACGGTCGCATCAACGCCGAGCTCGATAAGAACGACATCTCGGAAGAACGTATCATGGCAGCGGCTATTCCGCACGGCGCGAGGCAGGCTGCTGCAGGAACGGAAGGATTGGCACGATGAGTGTTGGATCGCTCGAACTAAACAATCGCGGAAATTTCATGCACCGGTTCGTGGAACGGGTCGGCATTCACAATATCAGTCTGTTGGTCGCGCTGATCGGCCTTCTCGTCATATTCGGCGCGCTCAGAGGAGACGTCTTCTTCTCCACGCGGAACCTGCTGAATATCGGCATGGGCGTGGCGATTCTTGGCGTGCTTGCGATTTCCCAGACCGGTGTCATCGTATCCGGCGGTCTCGATATTTCCGTGGGCTCGATCGTCGGGCTGACCACCGTCGCAACCGCAATGGCCATACAATCGACCGAGATGGCGGGGATGGGGCTGTTGGCCGGATTGGTGGTTGGCGGGCTGGCAGGTCTCGTGAACGGTCTGCTGGTCACCTATGGGCGCATCAATGCCGTCATCGTGACGCTCGGGACCATGGCGATCTTTCGTGGCATTGCGTTCATCCTCTCGGATGGTCAATCCATCTCGATCTTCAACGACACGTTCCGCTGGATCGGTACCGGCCGCATGCTTGGCTTGCCTATTCCAATCTGGATCCTGGTGCTTGTCGCCATCGGATTCTATGTCTTCATGCACAAGAGCATCGTGGGGCGGAACTATTATGCGATCGGCGGAAATCCGGTGGTCGCCCGCCTTTCTGGCCTCAGCATCCCGCGCTACCGTGTCGCGATCTATGTACTCTCTGGCGTAATGGCGGGTGTGGGCGGCATCCTCCTTGCTGCACGCACCGGTTCGGGACAGCCAATCTCCGGTTCTGACGGCCTGGAGCTGGAAGCCATCACGGCAGCCTTTCTGGGCGGCTGCGCGATGCAAGGTGGTCGTGGTACCGTGGTCGGGGCGTTGCTTGGCGTTGCAATCATCGGTGTCTTGAACAACGGTATGATTCTTACTGCCGTGCCGACTTTCTACCAGATGCTGGCCAAGGGCACTTTGCTGATACTTGCGGTGTTCCTGGCGGAATACCGTCTGAACCGGAGCTGAAACAGTCGATGAACGTGCACAAGGTAAGCGAAACGCGGGCGGCCACACCCCGTCAAAGGGAGTTGGTCACCTCGACCTTGGCGCGGATGATCCTGTCGGGCGAAGTGCCGCCCGGCAGCAAGTTGCCGACGGAAGCCGAACTCGGAAAATCGATGGATGTCAGCCGGACGGTGCTTCGCGAATCCGTTCGCATGCTGGCGGGCAAGGGCCTGATTGAAAGCCGTCCGCGCATCGGGACCGTGGTTCTGCCTCCCAGCCGCTGGAATCATCTGGATGGAGATCTTCTGGCATGGCGTGAAAGCCTGCCACCGGATCTGAACTTCATCCGCTCCCTGACCGAGGCGAGGCAGGTCATAGAGCCCGCGGCTGCCGCAATGGCGGCAGAGCGTGCCGACGGGACGGATCTCGGCAGGATCCAGCGCGCATTCGATGCAATGCGTGCGGCCGATATCGCGGATATCGATGCCGCCGTGACCGCTGACGAAGATTTCCACCTGGCAATCCTCGCGGCATCAAAGAACGAGATCTTCTCCAATTTCGGCGCAGTCATCGGAATGGCGCTGCGGATGAGCTTCCGGGTCACCACAACAGGTTCGGAAAATTATGCGGCTACTCTTGCCACCCATGGTGACGTGCTTGAAGCCATACGTATGCGTGAAGCAGATACTGCACGCGACCTTATGGTGAAGCTGATCAATGTGGCCGCGTCCGACCTTGCGAGGATTGCAGGACGATACGAAGACCGGTGAGACGATGACCAGGTCCTCCGTCATCACCCTCGAGAATGAAGCTTTGTCCCTGGGGCTAGCAGCAAAGCTGGGCGCCTCGGTCACCAGTCTGGAGTTTCTCGGTCGGGGGGAAAGGCGCCCAGTCCTGCTTGGGGGGGAACGTCCCGATTTGCGTGTCGAGGACAGCGCGTTGTTCCCCATGGCACCATTTGCCAACCGGGCGCGAGACAACGTGATCGGGAGCGGCAATCATCGATACCGCCTGCAGCCCAATACGAGTGATCCTCTGGCGCTCCACGGTGTGGCATGGCAGCTTCCATGGGACATGGTCGAGCTCACGTCCACTTCGTGTCTACTCGAACTGGAGGTGACGGACGAATTTGTCTTCGGCTTCAAACTCGCCTATCGCATTGCGATATCCGGCTCCTCGGTCGAATTCGAGCTGAAACTTGCAAACAGCAACGATCATTCCATCCCGGCGGGGCTCGGTTTACATCCCTATTTTCCCCGGCGCAGCGACACGACAATCCGGTTTCCAGCGCAGACGCTCTGGCCCGAAGGGCCCGGCCACCTTCCAACGGGCAGAATTCCCGTTCCGGCTGAATTCGATTTCTCTTCGCAGCGGCCTCTCCCGAACAGATGGATCAATCATTGTTATTCGGGCTGGCAGGGCCACGCGCAGATAATCCAGCCCAGTCTGGGTTACAGCTTGGAGATGGTGGCGCTGAATGCCCATTGCCTCATGCTTTATTCCGATCCGGAAAAAAACCGGTTCGCCTTGGAGCCACAGAGCCACGCCACCGGGGAAAACGGTCCTGGAGGTTCTGGAATGATGGATCTGCCAGGTGGTGACAGCAGCAGCCTCCACCTCAAGCTGGAATTGAGCGAGCTCTGAAATCTGGCGGCCCGAACGCTCGGCACCAAGCGAGAGCATGTGGCGGGCCGGGAACCTGACACATCGTCCGCCGAAGCCTCCAGAAAACCTTTGGCGCTGTTCAGGTGCAAAGCCCGCAAGAGTTAATGTACAGGTGGCGGCAGCACTTCACTGCTGATAAGGGGGAAGAGGTCAGCACGCATTCGGCACAACTGACAGAACAGGAGATGCTGTTGGTACTACAGCCGCAAACGGAACACGGAAGTGTATTGACAGCATTGCGAGAGGCCACCGCTGAGCAACATCGAAAACTCGAAGAGCGGTTCGATGCAGTCTCTGAACTTGCCGATATGCATCGCAGGCCGCAGGTCATTGCGCGCTACGCTGCATTTTATTCTTCCGCTTTCGCCGCGCTGGGCCCCGAGCTTGAACCGCTGCATGAGCTGCGCTTCAAGCACCGTCGCCAAGCCTGGGAAGCAGTCAACATGCTTCAGGCGTCTGCCGATTGCGCCACTGGGTTTCCAGCCCCTGCCGATCTGCGCGAAGCGCTGGGATCCTTTTATGTCGTGGAAGGTTCGATCCTCGGCGGCCGGTTCATACAGGCGCAACTGAAGAAACAGGATGTGGAAGCCGCGGAACTGGCCTTTCTCAATCCCTATGGAACTGCCGGCGGTTCGATGTGGCGGTCGCTGCTATCTGCCATTGAAGAGCACGGCTCCGGCGACTTAGGAATTGCTGCCATCTGCCGGGGTGCCACAAGAGCATTCGATCATGCCGAGTTCGTTCTGTGCGGAGGCACGAAGTGAATATCAAGCCACCTTTAACCGCGTGCGACAAGGAGCCCATCCACATTCCGGGTGCGATACAGCCGCACGGGGTGCTGCTCGTGGTCGACCAGGCCTCGCAACGGGTCATCCACGGGGCCGGGCCTGTAAAGCGTGTGATTGGCACGGATAATTGGCTGGACGCGCCGCTGAGCGAGCTACTGACCGAAGAGGCAGCCTCAGCGATCCTGCACGGCGAAGCCGCGGTTTTGCGCAATGTCGTGCCTCAACGCGCTCCCGGCCGATACGACATAACCATATCCAGGCTGGAGCAGGAACTGCTGGTCGAACTTGAACCGGCATCCGCGCCGGAGGTTCTGGCTGATCTGATGCTTGAATTCGAAGCAGCAAGACACGCTTTCGATAGCGTGACGGATGTCGAGACCCTCATGCATCGTGCTGCACGGGAGTTCCGCCGTCTGACGCAGTTCGATCGCGTCATGGTGTACAAGTTTCTCGATGACGGCGCCGGCAAGGTTGTTGCCGAAGACGTTGCGCCCGAGCTTGGATCGTTTCTGAACCACCATTTTCCAGCCTCCGATATCCCGGCGCAGGCGCGTGCGCTCTATCTGCGCAACCTGGTGCGCGTCATCCCCGATGTCGGCTATGAACCGGCGCCATTGCGACCGGCGCGTGTTGAGGAAATGCCGCTCGACATGAGCGACTCAAGTCTTCGCAGCGTGTCGCCGGTCCATATCCAGTATCTGAGGAATATGGGAGTTGGCGCCTCGGCTTCATTCTCGCTCGTCAAGGAAGGTGAGCTGTGGGGCCTCATTGCCTGCCACAACATGCGGCCGCGTGGCCTGAACTGGGATCAGCGCACGATTTGCCGCGCACTTTCCAGCACGCTGGCGCGGCAGATCAAGGCCAAGGAAGACGTGAACGCCTATCGTGAGCGTGTTCGCCTGCGCTCCTTCGAAGATCGCATAATCGAGTTGCTCTCGCGGGAAGGTTCGTTAAGCGCGGCGCTGTCCAAGCACCTTCCTGAAGTCAAGCGCATGTTCAATGCCGACGGGGTGGCGGTCGTCCGGGCCGAAGAGTTGGTGAGCACGGGCAAGTGCCCTCCCGAACCTGCGATCCGTGAACTGGCAGCGTGGCTGGGAGAAGCGGGGCCTTCTCCGGTCTTTGCTTCAAGCGAGCTGTCCGCGACAAGTGCTCCGGCTGCGGCGGTCGGCCCGCTTTCGGCTGGGCTGTTGGCGATTACCCTGTCCCCGAGCGAACCCTGGAAAGTTCTTTGGTTCCGTGCGGAAGCAGTTGAAGTTGTCGAATGGGCTGGCAACCCTCACAAGGCTGCGTCGTGGAATGATGACGAGCCACTGACGCCACGATCGAGTTTCTCCGCCTGGAGGGAGATGGTTCGCGGCAAGGCACGACCGTGGAGCGTGCCGGAGATATCGGCTGCCGAGCATCTGACGGTCGCGATCAGGAACGTGTCACAGCATCGGCAGATTTCAGACCTCAACAAGGAGCTCCTAACTCTGGTGAACCAGAAAGAGACGTTGCTGAAGCAGCGCGAGTTTCTCCTTGGCGAGGTGAACCATCGTGTTCAAAACAGCCTCACGCTGGTTTCGACATTCCTCGCAATGCAGGCGCGTGAATCCGCCAATGACGCCGGCCGCCAGTCGATCGAGGAGGCCAGGCGGCGCATAGCGGCGGTTTCGCTCGTTCATCGCCGCCTCTACGGCACGGATCAGCTGCATAGCGTCGACGGGGCACGCTATGTCGAAGAACTGCTGGATGATCTTTTCGCGTCGCTGGGCGAAACGTGGCAGCAACAGCTCAAGCCTGATCTTCACCCGGTGCTTCTGCCCAACGACCGCGCCATCAGCGTGGGCCTCATACTGACCGAGCTTGTCATCAACGCCACGAAATATGCCTATGATGGTGAGGCCGGGCCCGTGACAGTCATTCTCACCGAGCACCAGAACCAGTTCCGGCTCGAGGTCAGCGACAATGGCAGGGGACGCGGGGCGTCCAGTTCCGGTTATGGTACCCGCATGATCGATGCTCTGGTGCAGCAGTTGGGCGGCAATCTGGACTTCGTGAGCAACTCACCCGGCACAAAAGCCGTTCTGACTGCGCCGGTCTCTTCGGCTCACTAGGCTCAGACCCTTGCCGGTGTGTGGAAGGCGCGGGGCCCAGTGAGCGGAGCTTCCACTTGCCCATTATGTCACTGTCGCGATGAACGCCTAAATCTTGAAGCGATTTCGGGGCTGAACGACAGGTTCGGGAATGCCCTGATGCTCCGTTTCGATCTCGATCACGAACCCATCCATATAGGTCGGTGCATCGGGTAGCCTAAGGCTGGTAACATAAAGCGTGCGCAGGTCCGGGCCGCCAAAGCAGGGTTTGCTTGGCCATTTAACGGGGAGCTCAATACGCAGGTCCACCTTGCCGCCAGGCGTGATGCGCAGAATTTCCGAGCCGCCCACACCAGCCATCCAGTAACATCCATCGGTATCGATGCAGGCACCGTCCGGACGCCCTGCGCATTCTTTGGTCGTGAAAAATTCCCTGCGGTTCGTAAAAATCCCTGTGGCGGCATCATGATCGAATGCCCAGATGGTCTGCACCGTTTGGTAGCTATCTGACAAATACGCTGTCCTGTCATCGGGGCTGAATGCCAAGCCGTTGACGATGTGAAATCCCCTCATGCGGCGCTGAACATCCGCGCCTTCTGCCCAGTCATATAGGCAGCCAGAGGGGGCCGAGCGGTCGCCTCTTGCGATTGTACCAAAGACGAAGCGCCCGGACCGGGAAGTCGCGCCATCATTGGCGCGATGCGTTTCGGGATCGGTGCCGGGTGTTGAGGCAAGAAGGCGCATTGCACCATCTGCAGGCTCAAATCCATACAATCCGTCAGGCATGGCGATGATGATTTCGTCCGTGTGGGTGAGCGCAATGCATCCGGGTTGGTCGGGCAGGGGCCAGCGCTGTCCTCTGCCATTTGCCAGATCATGACTGAGAAGCGCGCAACCGGTGATGTCCACCCAGAACAGAAGCTGCCTGTGCGGGCACCACAGAATGCCTTCTCCGACTTGGCATTGCGTATCGGGCAGGGCGCGAATGGCAGGTTGTCTCACCATGTCGTTTCGTTTCAAGCCTTCAGGTGCAGGGAGACAAGCACCACCGCGCTTGAGCCCTGGGCGAAGTCGGCGCTGAGTCGGAGCCAGTTGCCGAAATGACTTAGCTTGACGGCTGCGGTTTCGCCCTCATCGGGCAGCTTGATTGATGTTCCTTCGTCGACCCAATGCATCCCGTCAGCCGAAATCTGGACGCGTCCCACGGGCTGTGGGCCCTGCGGTTTCTTGAGCGCACGCACGAAGATGATCGCTTCCTTTGCCCAGCCGGCTTCGAAGGGTTCGGTGGCGGCCATGCCTTCCCATTTTTCATTGCGGGCAAGAATGGCTGTGATGTTTTCGGGCAGCATCAGAAGTCCCCTGAGATGCAGACGGAATCGATGTAGAGGAAGGCACGTTTGGCGGCGTCGGTCTCAACGAAAAAGGCGAAGTTGAGCATGTTCCAAAGATTGGGCATGGCCGCTATCTCGATGGATTCGAAGCCGGAGACATCCATTTCCCGGTCATTGCAGGCAAAGCGCAGCGGGCGCATCGTCCCAAGGTCGAAATCGAAGCAGATATAGTGCCAGTTCACCTTGGTCGCGATTTCGTTGTAGCAGAACAACTGGTCGCCGCCGGCAAGATCCGCCCAACCTTGCGGAGAAAGGTGATAGTGACTCAGCGTCTTGTTTTCGTTGCCAATCGAGGTGAACTCGGTCTGGCCCGACTTGTATTGCCATTTGCGCAGGGTCTTGCCGTTTTCGGCATTCAGGAAGCGCAGATGCGGCATGACGCGGCGGGCGTCCGCATCGCGATCGCCCCCTTGGAGGTCGAACAGAAATCCCCAGGAGCGAACATCATTGTCGCCGAGACGAAGCTCGGTGGCTTCAGGTTTGAAAGTTACATAGGCCTCGAAGCGGATCGGGCAGCGCTTGCGCATTGTCAGCCGTTTGATCGCCACGTTCTGCGCGCCGGGTTTGGGGCGCGTCGCAATTTTCAGTGCGTAGGAGCTGTCTACGCCGCCATGCGAGCCTGCGTCCCAGTGCGGAAGGGTTGAGAGCATCGCGCTTGTATGTTGCGCATAGCCGGGCAGCATCGTGTCGAGACTGCCCTCGTAGTTGCCCACGAGCTGCGACCAGCCGCAATGACCCCTGGAGAAGTCGTCGTGCGATATGATCCTGCGCAAGGGGTCAAATCGGCTCATTGCCGGGTCTGCCAGGCGCAATTCCTGCCGCAAGGCTTCAATCTCTTGTGTCATCTGGTTTCCTCTAGCTGCATGGTGGCGCCAAGATCATTGGCTGCGTAGATGTTTGACGGCGTCCCAATCGATCTGGAGACCCAGTCCCGGCCCCTCCGGTACTTTGAGACGACCATTTTCCTGGCGCAGACAGCCCGGCCGCAGATCGGCAATCTGGACCTTGAAGGCGCTCTCGTCGCATTCACATTCCATGATCCTGAAATTGGGCATGGCTGCCGAGAGATGAACGCTGGCGGTTTCGCATATGATGCCGGACATGCCGATATGAGGCGCGTAGGCTACGTCATGCGCGTCGGCCAGAAGGGCCATCCGGCGTGTTTCGGTGACCCCGCCTGCGCGTGCCACATCTGGCTGCAATACCGACAAGGTCCGGTTTGCGAGAAGACGACGGGCCTGGTCGACGGAATAGTTGCTCTCGCCTGCGGCCAGGGGCACGTCGCAGCGTTCCCGCAGTCGTTCATAGCCGTATTCATCTTCAGGCTTCAAAGGTTCTTCAAACCAGAAATAGCCGTTGTCCGAGAGGGCGCGACCCACTTCCACCGCTTCATCGAGTGAATAGGCCCAGTTGGCGTCAACGCACAGGCCGATCTTGCTCCCCGCCTTCTCACGCATCCGTTGGATGCGTCTGCAGGCTTCATCCACCGGCCGCGCCATCTTGACCTTGATATTGGTGAAGCCTCTGCCGATCAGTCGAGCAAGTTCAGCGTCTGCCTCATCGTCATCAACCCAGTTGATGGCGGCGCCATAGACATCGATTTCGCTTCGGTTCATGCCGCCAAGAATCCGGGCGAGGGGAAGCCCTGCCAGCTTTCCCATTATGTCCCAGAGCGCGATATCGACCCCTGCGATCGCCTCGATCAGCATCCCGCCGCTGCGACCCGACAGAGACCGACGCATCGTGTGCCAGTGTGCGGCGATGTTGGAGACCGGCTGCCCCACTAGACGCGGCTTCAGCAGGGTTTCGATCAAATCCGCATATGCCTTGGGTGCGAATCTGGCGAGTGTCTCGCCAACGCCGGTCACGCCGGCATCGGTCCGCACCTCCACAAGCACCATGGATACTTCCGTGTAGGTGCCCCATGAGGTGCTGGTTGGCCGCGTCATTGTCTGGGTCAGCGGATGAGCGATCACGTCCGAGATGATTGCGTCACTCATGCCACCATCTCCTTGACGAGATCCCAGTTCATCGTGATACCGAGGCCCGGTCCATCGGGTGCTGCAACGGTCCCGTCCTTGATGCGGCTGTTGGCCGGAGCGATATCGGCGATGCCGTCGCGGAAGCGGTTTGGTGCGAAGGCGCATTCCATGCTGAGCGTGTTCGGCATTGCGGCGGCCAGATGCAGGCTTGCCACTTCACAGATGATGCCTGACATGCCGACATGGGGCGCATAGGAGATGTCGTGCATCGCGGCCAGCTCGGCCATGCGCCTCGTCTCGGTGATCCCGCCGGAGCGCGTCACATTGGGTTGCAGCACTGAAAGGGTCCTGTCACGGATCAGGGGCATGGCCTGGTCCAGGGTGTAGTTGCTTTCGCCGGCTGCAAGCGGCACGGCGCAGCGGCGATGCAGCTGGCGGTAGCCATCTTCGTCTTCCGGGCGGAGAGGTTCTTCAAACCAGTGATAGCCGTTGTCGGTCAGCGCAGCGGCAACCCGCTTGGCTTCATCCAGCGAGTAGGCCCAGTTGGAATCGGCGCTGAGTCGAATATCGTCGCCGGCGCGTTCGCGAAGCCGCGCGATTCTTCGGCATGCTTCATCAACAGGCCGCCCGATCTTGACCTTCATGTCGCTTAGGCCGCGTTCACGCATGAGGTCCAGATCACTGTCGGCCTCGCTGTCGGTGCCCCAGCGGATCGATGCGCCGTATACCGGAACATCGGTTTTGCCAACGCCGCCCAACAGCTTCCAGATGGGCAGATTGGCGGCCTTGCCCAATATGTCCCATAGCGCGATGTCGACCGCAGACATTGCCTCTATAAGGATGCCGCCGGAACGGCCCGACAGGGTGCGTCGCATATCCTTCCAACGCGCGGTAATGGCAGTAGCATCCTGTCCGATCAGGCGCGGCATTGCCGCCTTGATCACCTCGGCATAGCCGGCAGGTGCAAAGCGCGCGAGGCACTCGCCGACACCGCAAATTCCCGAGGCAGTCTCTACCTCCACCAAGAGTATGGATACCGCCTCATAAGTGCCCCATGAGGTTTTTGCAGGCTGCGGCAGGCGCTGAACCAGCGGATAGGTCCGCACATCCACAATCCGGTAGTCACTCTCGCTGGCCATCCCACGCTCCATCCTCAACCTATGCCGCTTGTCGTATTCAATAATGAAGCACATAACAACTAAAAAACATAGTTGCTATGTTGGATATGTTCAGCTACGGTCAGATCGAGAGGTGTGAAATGCCCACTGAAACCGACGACAAGAACCACTCCCTGTTTGATGTTGTGCCGCCTGCAGCGCGGCTGGCAGATACTGTGACCCAATCGATCGCCGATGCTCTTCTTGAGGGGCGTATTGCGCCTGGCGAAGCGCTGCCTTCCGAGGGCGAGATTGCGCGAACATTCGGAGTGTCAAAGCCGATAGCACGCGAAGCGTTGCGGCAATTGGCCGGTGTTGGGCTCATTCACACTCAGCAGGGGAAGGTTGCCCGTGCAAAGGCGCTCAATGGCGAGCCGCTCGAGCGCTTCTACGGTTTCGCCGTGCGTTCCAGTCTCACGCGTTTGCAGGAAGCAAACGAGATGCGCCGGGTCGTGGAGACCGGGATCGCTCAACTGGCCGCCCAGAGACGCAATGATGAAGGCCTGGAGCAAATGCGCGCGGCAACTTCGAAGATGCGTTCGACCATGCTGCATCCGCACCGCTTCACCGAGTGTGACATCGAGTTTCACCTTGGTATGGCCCGCGCAACGGGGAATTCGATGATCGTCGTCCAGATGGAAGGGCTAGGCTCCATCCAGCGTGAGGTGTCCGAACTGTTCACGCGCAGATCAAATCGCTCTGCGGCTGATTGGGAAAAGACGATCGAGCGGCATGAAGCGGTCTTGAAGGCAATTGTGGAAGGTGACGAGGAAGCGGTGGCGGTGGCCATTCGTGACCACTACGCGGCCGCCGATATCGCCTCGCTGGAAGTGGCGGATATTCTTGGCGAGAACAGCCATGGGTGACGGTCGGTTTTCCGGTCGCCGGGCGCTCGTCACCGGTGGGGATACCGGTATCGGACGTTCCATCGCGCTCGGTCTGGCGGCCGAGGGTGCTGATGTCGTCATTCATCATCACGCCAACGAAGAGGGTGCGCAGGCCACCGCAGAAGACATCCGAAGACTTGGCGCAATCGCGCATGTCGTGAGTGCAGACTTCACCCAAAGTGGTGAGATCGGCAGACTCTGGGGCGGTATTGCGGAAAATCACGGCGCAATCGACATTCTCATCGCCAATGCTGCCATCGAGCGACGTGGAGAATGGAGCGAATTATCGGAAGCAGTGATCGCAGATCATGTGCAGGCAAACTTCATATCGCTCATCAAGCTGCTTCAGCATGGCGTGCCCCATATGGTCGAGCAGCACTGGGGCAGGGTGGTCTGTATCGGGAGCATTATGGCTTCCAGGCCCAGATCTGAAACTGTTGCCTATGCGGCACTGAAATCCGCGCAACTTACTGCGGTTCGGGCTATCGCGCGCGATGTTGCGGCTGATGGTGTCACCATCAATGTCGTCTCGCCAGGAGCGATCAGGACAGAGCGCAACGCAGATCGCTATGCCGATCCCGCCTTCGTGAAGGCCGTATCCGCAAGAATACCTGCAGCCAGACCGGGTACGCCCGAAGACGTCGTGGCACCGGTACTCATGCTGTGCTCCGAGGGGGCAAGCTACATCACCGGCACGAACATCATGGTCGATGGCGGTTGGAGCATGGGCGACGCGCCAAGGTGAATTTCACTGCAACCCCGATCGGGGCTTGAGAATAAACGGGAGGAAGAAAAATGAAGACAGTTTTGAGGACTTCAGGGCTCGTAGTGGCCCTGCTGATGAGCTCTTCCGCTATGGCGGAAGACCTTCGTTTTACGGTCTGGACGGGCAACGAAGCGCATCTGTCGATGCTGAACGCGATTGCCGAGGGCTTCAAGGAGACGCATCCCGATGTCACAGTGACATTCGAGACGATCCCTGCCGCCGACTATGTTCAGAAGCTGACGTTCCAGCTTGCCGGCGGAAACGCGCCGGATCTGGGGTGGTTGGGTGAAGAACCCGCGCCTGCCTTCGTAGATGCGGGCATGCTGGAAGATATCGGTACTGCGCTGCGCGCGAAGGATGGATACGACTACGCGGATTTCGCTACCGAAGCTATGGGGCTGTGGGTAAATGGTGACTCTGTCTATGGCATTCCGTTCTCCACCTCGCCATTCATGCTCTATTACAACAAGACGATGTTCGATGCCGCTGGCGCCGAAGACCCCCTGGCTCTTGCTTCGAAAGGCGAATGGACGTGGGAGAAGCTTCGGGAGGTCGCGCAAAAGGTCTCTGCCGCCAATGACAAATGGGGCTTTGAGTTCAAGGATGGCGAGGGCTACGACTCGCGCATCATGCACGCGCTAATGCCGCCGATCCGCGCCTATGGCGGCTTTGCCTGGAAAGACGGCAGGTGTGGTTTCGCTGAGCCGGAAGCGGTCGAGGCAGTAACGCTGCTTCACGAGATGGTCTTTGAGGACAAGACGATCGTTCCTCCGGGCGAGCAGGGCGACTTCTTTGCTGGCGATGCTGCCATGACTATCAACCAGATCTCGCGCGCTTCCAGACTGACGGATGCAGGCTTTGACTGGGGCATCGCTCCGCTTCCCACGGGTCCCGCCGGTGAATCACCCGTCGTGGGTCAGGCAGGAATTGTCGTTTTTGCCAAAGGCGACAAGAAGGAACTGGCGACCGAATTCCTCGCGCATATGACGAACGCGGAAAACGTTGCGACGATGGCGCAGTTCTTCCCTCCGGCACGCAAGTCGATCCTGGATGATGCCGCTTTCACCGACAGCAACCCGAACATTCCCGCCGAGCAAATGGCCAATGTCAAAGCGGCCATCAATGAAGGCACGGTGCTGCCCGCGCATGAGCGCATGCCTCAGATCCTCGCGGCCTTGAAGCCGCGCTCCGATGCTTTGTGGCGTGCGGACGCAGATGTGACCAAGGCGCTGGAAGCCATGTGCTCTGCCATCGAGCCAAATCTCTAAGACAGGGCGATTAAGTGGAACAATCCATTCCATCCACCAAGGCCGGGGCACGCTACAATGGCGTGCCCTTCCTGACACTCAGGCGGCGAGAGGCACTGGTTTCGTGGCTCTTTGTCAGCCCGACCGCGATCGGCTTCCTGATCTTCTTTGTAGGGCCATTGGTGGCGGTCATCTTCTATGCCACGACGGAATGGAACCTGCTCAGCCAGCGCTCCACATTCGTGGGGCTTGAGAATTTCAGGGACGCACTGACCCGCAACGCCGATTTCTGGCATGTCATGCGCAACTCGGCGATCTTCGCCCTCGGTCTCGTGCCGCTGAACATGGCACTTGCGCTGGCACTGGCCGTTGCGCTCAGCAAGCCCCGAAAAGGGGTGATCTTCTTCCGTACCGTGTTCTTCGCGCCGGTCATCACCTCTGCCGTCGCATGGGCTATCGTCTGGAAGTTCCTGCTTCAGGGTGAAGCGGGAGGCGTGAACATGATGCTGGCCAGTTTCGGCATTGATGGACCGAACTGGCTGCGTGAGCCCAACTGGGCGATGGCCTCCGTCATCGTGACCCGGGTCATCAAGATGGTGGGGCTCAACATGATCCTGTATATCGCTGCCTTGCAGGCCATTCCCCGCGACTATGATGCGGCTGCCCGCCTCGAGGGCGCATCGGAATGGCAGATCTTCAAATATGTGACCTGGCCGCTGGTCGCACCGACCACCCTCGTCATCATGATCCTAACCACGATCGGGTCGTTCAAGGTCTTCGACCATATCTATCTCATGACCGGTGGCGGACCTGAAAACGGCACGCTCGTCCTTGCATTCTACATCTACCAGCAGGCCTTCGAATTCTTCGAGATTGGCTATGCGGCTGCACTGGCCATGGTGATGTTCGTGATCGTTCTTGCGCTGACCATCGTCCAGGTGCTCATGCGCGGAAGGGGGGCAGCATGACAGCTCAGCGTCAGCAGACAATCAAGCAGGTGCTATGGGTCATCTCGCTTGCAATCGTGTCCGTGCCTTTCGTGTTTCCCTTCCTATGGATGGTGACGTCAGGTTTCAAATCGGCTTCCGAGATATTCGGTCAACCCAGTCTGGTGCCTGATGTCTGGCACTGGCGGAATTTCGTGGAGGTGTTCGAGTACCAGCCTTTTGCAAGGCAGTACTTCAACTCGCTCTACATTGCGGTGCTGGTGACGGTTCTGACCCTGATCGTCTCGTCCCTAGCGGGATACGCCTTGGCGCGCCTTCGTTTCGCAGGTGCCGGCCTGTTGATGGTGGGGCTCGTCTCGGCGCTGATGGTGCCCGAAGAGGTGACCATCATCCCCAATTTTTTCCTGGTCGGCTGGATGGGGCTCAGCGACACTCATGTGCCTCTAGTACTTCTGCCCGTGTTTGGTCCCCAGGGCGTCGTGGCAACATTCCTGATGCGCCAGTTCTTCCTGGCTCTTCCGAAGGAACTGGAGGAAGCCGGGCGTATGGATGGTCTGACCACGCTTGGTATCTGGTGGAAGATCGCGCTGCCCATGTCGCGGCCGGCACTGGCGGCTGTGGCCATCATCACCTTCCTTCATTCCTGGAACCTGTTTCTTGAGCCGCTCGTCTTCATCAGTTCGCTCGAGATGTTCACGCTTCCACTGGCACTAAGCAACTTCACGGACCCGTACGGCGCCCCGTTGTGGCACCTGCAGTTGGCAGCCACCAGTCTGGCGGTGCTGCCGATCCTCGGCGTCTATCTCATTGCCCAACGCCAGATCGTCGAGAGCTTCGCCATGTCCGGGGTCAAGGGATGATCGTTTTCACCATTTCAATTCAGAGGGTCAATCCATGACCAGTTTATCACTGGAACGCGTCCGGAAGAGTTTCGGAAAGCATGAAGTCATCCGAGACATCGACCTCAGGATCGAAGATGGCGAGTTCATCGTCTTCGTGGGCCCGTCGGGCTGCGGCAAGTCGACCCTGCTGCGAATGATCGCCGGGCTCGAGGACGTCACGGGCGGCGACCTCAACATAGGCGGCAGGCGCATGAATGAAGTGCCGCCGTCCCGCCGTGGTGTGGCGATGGTCTTCCAGTCCTACGCACTCTATCCGCATCTGACGGTGCGGGAAAACATGGGCTTCGGCCTGAAGGTGCGAAAGGTGCCGAAGGCGGAAAGTGCCGCAAAGGTCGCCCAGGCCGCGGAGATATTGAAGCTCGACGCGCTCCTCGACAGATATCCGCGTGAGCTTTCCGGCGGACAGCGCCAGCGTGTCGCCATCGGACGGGCGATCGTGGCGTCTCCCGAAGTGTTCCTGTTCGACGAGCCACTTTCAAATCTCGATGCGGAACTGCGGGTGCATATGCGCGCGGAGATAGCAGGATTGCACCGCCGTCTGGGCAACACGATGATCTATGTCACCCATGATCAGATCGAGGCTATGACGCTGGCGGATCGTATCGTGGTTCTGAGAGATGGGCTCGTGGAGCAGGTGGGTACGCCCAAAGAGCTTTATGAGAACCCCGCCAATACCTTTGTCGCTCAGTTTATCGGAAGCCCGAAGATGAATCTTCTGCCGGCGTCGAGCATTGGCGGCAATCTGCAACTTGCTGGGAAGCGCATTGACGGACAGACAATGTTCGGCATGCGCCCCGAGCACCTCCAACTCTCATCCCAAGCGGATGCTCTCCTGAGTGGCAAGCTCGTCGCGTCGGAATATAGCGGCTCCGAAACCCTGCTGCATGTCGAACTGGAAGATGGCACCATAGTTCTGGTGATCAACCGGGCTCAGCAGGTGCCAGAGATCGGCGCCGCGGTCAATTTGACGATCGAGCCTTCCCTCGTTCATGTGTTCAATGACGGACGCGCGGTGTGACTGCTTCACCTGAGAATTGAAGCCGAATGGGCAGTCTTTGCAGAGTACTGCAGCGACTTGTCTGGCAAGGACAGCCGAACCGGTATGGTGCGATGCGTCCGTTCTGGCGAAATGTAGCAACGGGCCAGAACAGTCTGGTCCCGGGGTGTCCCCGGGGCCTGACCTGAGCGAAAATGTTGGCGAAGGTTTCAGCCCTGATGCGCGCTGGCCAAGGACCTGTGTTCGGCTGCAGTGTCACAGGCAGGGCCAGCTGCGCCACATGACGCATCAGCGCATGGGTGCGGTGGACTGAAAGGTGGCGCCTTGGCTAGACTCGTTTCAGCGCAAAGCAGGACAGAAAATCCACGGCCTTTGAGAGGTCACCCGATACGCTGACCACGCTTCTGTCTACCAGCTGGGAAAGCGGGGTTGATCCATAGACGGCGGCTGCCTGCTGATTACCATTGCCATTCAGCACGAAAGGCGCCTCTGGTTCCGCTACGGCGCTGATATGCAGCTGCCCGGAATGAAGCTGCGCTTCAAACGCTTCGCCGTTGAAGTCGAACCCTGCAAGCGCTTCCTTTCCCTTCGCCATCTCAGGAATGAGGTTGGCGCGCATGGAGATCATCAGTGCTGACGGGCTGATGAAGCGTGACGGATCATGCCCTGGGACCATCAGGGCCCATTGGCATAGCGCCTCCAGAACAGGCAACAGTGCGCGACCTGCTTCGGTCAACGCGTAGATGCCCAACCTCTCATCGTGATGCACCACCTTCGCCTCGGACAGCTGAGCCAGGCGGGAGGTGAGCACGCTGGCGGTGATACCGGGAAGTCCCGTTCGGATCATCTGGAAGCGCTTTGCCGAGAACATCAATTCCCGCACGACAAGCAGAGCCCATCTGTCGCCAATCATGTTCAGCGCGTGGGCAGCGAGGCAGCCTTCATTGTAGCGTACCGGGATCGTCTTTTTGTTCTTGGTCATATTTCCATACTGTCAGTTGCATTTTAATACTAATGCTGCCACGATGAAGCTGCAACAGTGATGTAGCATCACAAACTGAAGAAGGAAGTGAGCGATATGACCTATTACACGGGCGCGGTCGCTGCGGTTCCGAGAGGGAACAAGCGTCTTTATGCTGAACATGTTGCTGCCGCCTGGCACCTGTTCAAATCCTATGGTGCGGTTCGCATGGTCGAGACCTGGGGTGTCGACGTGCCGAAAGGAAAGGTCACGGACTTTCCTCGCGCAGTAGATGCCGGCGAGGAGGAAGCGATCGTGTTTTCGTGGATCGAATGGCCCGACAAGGCCACCGCCGACGCATCCTGGGACAAGATGCAGAGCGATCCCGCGATGAAGCAGATGTCTGAAATGCCCTTCGATGGCAGTCGCATGATCTGGGCCGGTTTCGAACCGCTCTTTGACTCGGAGGTTTCGTCATGACCGTGACGGTTTGCACATATGACTGGCTGCCCGAATTTCCCCGTGGCTTTGTCAGGGACATGCGCGTTCGATGGGTTCTTGAAGAAGTCGGTCGCCCCTACAGGGTCGACACGTTTCCCCTCCATCCCAAGAGCAAGAGACACCGCGAACTGCAGCCCTTTGCACAGGTTCCGGTCATCGAAGATGGTGGAGTAACGCTATTTGAGAGTGGCGCGATCCTGCTGCATCTGGGCGAAGGAACGGCACTTCTTCCCAAGGAGGGAAGGGCGCTGGTGACACAATGGCTGTTCGCCGCGTTGAACACGATCGAAATAGCCGTATCGCACTGGGCCAATATGGTAATGGCCGAACGCGTCCCGGAGTTTTTCGGTCCTGCTCCTGCTGGCGAGGTTGTTGCTCATGCCAGGCGAAACATGGAAAGCAAGCTGGAAGCTCTTCAGGCTGCGATTGCCGACAGGGATTGGCTCGTGGAGGAGTTCAGCATCGCGGATATCGCGATGGTGGAAGTGTTGCGGGTCGTGGCAGCAGAAGACGCGTTGGATGCCTTTCCTGCTCTCCAAGCATATGTTGCCAGGGCCACGTCCCGTCCGGCCTTCAGGAAAGCCCTGGCTGACCACATGGAGCATTGGCAGGCAGCCGATGTCGCGCGCGCGACAGCTTCACCCGCCTGAGCAAACATTTCACGATACAATTGGAGGAGGGACAAATGGCGATTGCGAAGAACACGATATGCCTCTGGTATGAGAAGGATGCAGAGGCCGCCGCTCAATTCTATGCCGACATTTTCCCGGACAGCTCGGTCCGTGCGGTACATCATGCCCCAAGTGACTATCCTTCCGGAAAGGCCGGTGATGTCCTGACGGTGGACTTCACCGTTCTCGGCATTCCGTGTCTCGGGCTCAATGGAGGAGACACGTTCAAGCACAGTGAAGCCTTTTCATTTCAGGTTTCCACGGAGGATCAGGATGAAACCGACCGGTATTGGGATGCCCTTGTCTCGAATGGCGGGGAGGAAAGCGTTTGCGGATGGTGCAAGGACAGATGGGGGATTTCGTGGCAGATCACGCCGCGGATCCTGACGGAGGCAATCGCTGCGGGTGGCGCCGGTGCCAAACGCGCATTCGATGCGATGCTGGAGATGAAGAAGATCGACATCGCAACAATCGAACTGGCCCTGCGTGGCGACCGTTCGAAAGCCGAAACTTAGGCTGAGAGGCAGGAACCCCTTTGCATGGTGGTCCGTTACTGGGGCCAGCAGCAAGGGATTTCGCATGCGTATCTTCGAATGCGGCAAATGCCGCCAGGCCGTCTATTTCGACAGCTCGATCTGTGTCCACTGCGGGTCCCGTCAAGGCTATGACGCGCACGGTTTTCAGATGCGCGTGCTGGGTGTTCAGCATCGGTTGTGTGCGAATGCCCACCACGGTGCTTGCAACTGGCTGGCCGAGGAAGGACAAAACCATTGTCTTGCCTGCCGTCACAATCTCACGATCCCCAATCTGTCCCGGCCGGAAAATCATGACAACTGGGTGCGGATCGAAAATGCCAAGCGGCATCTCTTCTACTCGATCCTGAGCTGGCAGCTCCCTGCGCCCACCAAGGTCGAAGATCCCGGGCGCGGACTGGCCTTCGAGTTCCTGTCGGACATCGAGGATGCAGACGGAAACGTGAAACGCGTCCTGACCGGTCATGACAATGGCCTCATCACAATCAACATTGCGGAAGGTGACGATGTCGAGAGGGAACGACGCCGCACGGCCATGGGAGAACCCTATCGCACGCTTCTCGGCCATTTCCGCCATGAGATCGGTCACTATTACTGGGATCGCCTGGTGCAGGAGGGAAGCAGGCTGGACCAATTCCGTTCGGTCTTTGGCGATGAGCGGGAAGACTACGCGGATGCGCTCAAGCGCCATCACGAACAGGGTCCGCCTGATGATTGGAGCGGGAACTATATCAGCGCCTATGCGACGGCCCATCCCTGGGAAGATTTCGCAGAGACATTCGCGCATTTCGTGCACATGGTGGATACGCTGGAGACTGCAAGGGCCTGGGGCTTGCAGCTTGCATCGAGCGGTTACGTGGCAAGGATCGATTTCGAGCCCTACCGTCTTGGAGACGTGAAGCGAATGCATGCGCACTGGGTGCCGCTCACGCTTGCGATCAACGCCCTCAACCGATCAATGGGACAGCCGGATCTTTATCCGTTCGTCATGCCATCGGCGGTCCTGAAAAAGCTGGGTTTCATCGCCGGTCTGCTGGTCGATCAACGCCCATAAGCGCCGAAGGAGCTTCAGATGAGATGATTGACCCCTTCACGTGCACCCAGATCGAGGGGTGAGCGTCCCGGAGGTCCAAGGCGGCTGCGGACGGCAGTCCTTGGCGGCTCTGAACGTGCGCGAGATCTGGAATCCACCTCGTCCGTCCAGACCCGAAATGCCTTGAGCGTGTGCAGTCCGAAGGTGTGCAGGAGAGGAACATCCATTGCATCACGTCCGCGGGCCACCACGATGCGACCCGTACGCGGATGATTGTGGCGTGCATCGAACGTATACCATCTGCCGCCGAGATAGACCTCGAACCACGCAGAAAAGTCCATGGGCGAGGGATCAGGCTCCACGCCTATATCGCCAAGATAGCCGTTCACATAGCGGGCGGGAATATTCAGGCAGCGGCAGAACGTGATGGCAAGATGTGCAAAGTCGCGACAGACACCAAGCCGTTCCTGATGTGCCTCCAGGGCGGTACGCGTGGACCGCGCATAGCCGTAGGAGAATGTGAGGCGGTCATGGACATAGTCGCACACAGCCTGCACGCGCGCCCAGCCGGGCGTAACGTTGCCGAACAAGCGCCAGGCCAGTTGGCTCAGACGGTCCGTCTCGCAGTACCGGCTGCCTTTCAGATATCGAAGGCATCCGTCCGGCAATTGCTCCGGAGGCCATTCCCTCGCATCCGGCTGAACGAGGTCAGGCTCTCCCGTGTCGCTCACGATAGCGTCCTGGGTGATGGTGAACTCACCGGCAGGTGCAACCATGCGCAGGCAACTGTTTCCGAACTGGTCGATGAATGCGCGTTTGGCCACCGGCGGGACCGTTTCGGTGGGACTCTGCCAATTCACATCCCTGGCGCGTTCCGGGTGGACGCTCATCATGGTGAAGAGATGGGTGGGCTGAGCCACCTCGATCGTCATGCCATATCCAACGCGTATCAACATGACGTCTCTCCCATGAATGTTTGCTCACGGGAGAAACTTCCAAGCAAGGTCAGGTGTTCCCTCGTTTGAAGAAGAAATAGCCCTGATCTTCAAGCTGCATCCAAGTCTGTTCTGCTTGTACCTGCGCGTGGAAAAGACCGTCTCCCGCCGCGCCCGAACGGTTGGCAAAGGCTGCACCTGACGACGTCGGGTCTGAAAACGGTCGAGGCGGATGCAAGCCGGAACTCATGATCATGCAGTTCGAAATACAGGTTTGGCCGGCGGTGCTGCGGCAGCGATCAGTCGAGACGCAGTTCGAGATAGGGAAGTGCGTTTGGCTGAAAGCGGGCTGTGACATCGGCGACGCGCGAAATCGCCCGGTCCAGCGACACCCGCAAATGGTGCTCGAGGGCGGCGGCAGCAGCGTCGAATTCCCTGCGAGCCAGGCATTCCAGGATCGTTTGATGTTCCGGCAGGAATGGCTCGGTGGCAAAAAGACGCGGGGTGAAGCGGTACAAGAAGTTGTGCGCCACCAGCAGGGACTGGTGCATTGTTATCGTCTGGATGAGTGCCTTGTTCGGGCAGTGTCCCAGAAGCTTCACATGCAAGTCCTCTTCCAGCTGATCCAGAATTGTCCCATCTGGTGGCTGAGGTGAATTGATCGCGTCCGCAAGATTTTCCCTTGCCTCAAGAATATCCGCAGCGGGAATGAGGTCCGCAGCTTTCTTCAGTGCAAGCGGTTCCAGCACCCAGCGCAACTCGTAGAGTTCGGCGACATGGTCAGGTGTGAGTGCAGGAGCATACCAACGTGAGCGCTCATCCTTTTGTACAACACCACGCTGCTGCAGACGTCCCAGAACATCGCGCGCGACGGTACGGCTGACCTTGTGGTAGCGCGCAAGCTCCACCTCCTTGATGCGCCAGCTGCCGAAGGCGATGCGAGCGACGATCTCACCCTGGACCTCCTGATAGATCCGTTCCCAGCTGGAACGGGCGGAAAGCTGTATCTGCTTTTCCGCAAGCATGGTTTCGTCGGGCTTGGCCGGTGTCCTGCCAGATTGCCCGCATACTTCGTAACCTCGGCTCTCACGCTTTGTGACAAGGCCGCGTTCTTCCAAAAGGGCGAGCGCCTGGCGTGCGGGCGCACGAGAGATGCCGAAGCGGTTGGCGATCTGCGTTTCCTGAATGCGAGATCCTGCGGCCAGGTCACCGCGCATAATTTGTCGAGACAGAATCTCGAACGCTTTAAGGTAGAGCGGCGCGACACGTCCCGAAACAGCAGGTCCATTCTCTGCCGCCTGTGTGTCAGCGGCAGAAAATATCAAATGCTTCCGAGGCGCGATCTTGCCCAGTTTTCCAACACCCTAGATTCCGGAGGCCAGATAGCCGCCATCCACATTTAGCACAGCGCCTGAAACAAATTCCGAGGCGGGCGAGGCGAGGAAGATAGCGGCACCCACCAGCTCCTGCAATCTGCCCATCCGCTTCATCGATGCGCGCTTCTCCGCTTCCAGTTTACGTTCGGCAGACATCTGATCTCGGTTGAGAGCCGTCAGGAAGAAGCCAGGTGCAATGGCATTCACCCGCACGCCGCTTTCTCCCCACTCGGCTGCGAAGCTCTTCGTAAGCCCCACCACGCCCCATTTGCTCGCGCTGTAGGCTGCGGCTTTCGACCAGCCATTATGCGCCGAGAGTGATGCAATATTGATGATGCTGCCGCTGCCACGCTTCATCATCGCGGGGGCGAAGGCGGTGCAGGCAAAGTAGGTGCTTTTCAGGTTGGTATCGAGGATACGGTCATAATCGTCCGGAGTCAGGTCCAATGCAGGTTTTATGGCTGTCGTCCCCTGGCAGTTGACGAGGATGTCCAGCTTCGTGTGTTCCGCCAGCACCGTTTGCGCCAGAGATAGAAGTTCGTCGGGCTCCGCCGCGTTCACCTGGTAAGCGCTGTTCCGGTCGTCGTCATTAGAGATTTCCTTCGCAACTGATGCCAGTTTTTCGGCGCTGCGTGCGGCGATCAGTGATGTTGCGCCCGCGGCTTTGAAGCCGAGCGCCAGTTCACGGCCGATCCCTCCCGAGCCGCCAATCACAAGCGCTGTCTTGCCTGCCAAACTGAACATCTCCGAGCTCATAACGTCCTCCCGAATTTCGTTGGTGCCACAAAAAGGGACTTTGGGCACTTGCGCATCAATGTGCGATATGACTAATGTACACATAGGACGTTTTAATGGAAGCCAATAGTTTCCGAAATGGGAGGAGGACCCGTGGCAGAACGTTTGTCAGGCAAACGCGCCTTCGTAACCGGGGCGGGTCAGGGGATGGGGCGTGCCATTGCGCTCGCCTTTTCGGCAGAGGGCTGTGAGGTCATCGCTGCCAGTCGCACGCTCGAGAAGATGGAGGACTTGCCGCAGCAATCGGCTCTCATCTCCACGGTCGGCGTGGATGTGACGGATGGAGCTTCGCTCGAAAACACTCTCAAAGAAGCTGGTGCGCTGGACATTCTCGTAAATTGCGCAGGTTGGGTGCATGACGACACACTTCTGAATTGCACGGATGAAGAGTGGCAGCGCAGCCTGGATGTGAACGTCACCTCCGCATTCCGCGCAATCAAGGCTGTCCTGCCGGGAATGATCGAGCGAGGCAGGGGAGCCATCGTCAATGTCGCCTCGGTGGCTTCGAGCATTTCGGGGGTTAACCGCCGCGTCGCTTATGGAGCGAGCAAGGCAGCCCTGATCGGACTGAGCAAAGGCGTGGCTCGCGAAGTTATAACGACCGGTGTCCGTTGCAATGCGCTGTGTCCGGGGACGACCGACTCGCCCTCTCTGGGGGATCGCATGCGCTCCAGCGGCGATGCGGAAGCCGCGCGCAATGCGTTCATCGCCCGCCAGCCGATGGGGCGGCTTGGGACAGTGGAAGAGATGGCTGCAGCAGCCGTCTATCTGGCAAGCGATGAAACCGCATTCATGACCGGACAGACGCTGGTCATCGACGGAGGCCAGACCCTTTGAGTACAATGGGCAAGATAGCCACTGATGACCAGCTTGAACACGCCGGGATCGAGCGGCTTTACGGATTCTGCAAATCCGTTCTGATTTCTGTTGGTGCAGATGAGCCAACGGCTGCGGCTGCAACTGATGCCATGTTGCATGGATCGCGCCTTGGGGTGGACAGTCACGGAGTTCGTCTGCTTCCGCACTACGTTCAAGCGTTCGCTGGAGGCCGATTGAACTGCCGTCCCAAAATGCGTCTGGCGCGGCAGATTGGGGTCGTTGCCAATCTGGATGCCGATCATGCGCATGGTGCCAGAGCTGCATATCATGCGATGGACCATGCGGTGGAAATCGCGCAGAGCCATGGACTGGCCGCCGTTTCGATCCGCAACAGCTCTCATTTCGGCCCGGCTGGTGCCTATGCACTTCATGCTGCCAGGCAAGGTCTGATCGGTCTTGCGTTTTGCAACTCCGACAGTTTCGTGCGATTGCATGACGGGGCGTCCAGGTTCCACGGGACGAACCCGATCGCGATGTGCGTCCCTGCAAAGGGCCAAAAGCCGTGGCTTCTAGACATGGCAACAAGTTCCATCACCTATAACCGTATCCAGCTCCATCGCAGTTTGAACGCGCCGCTGGCCGAGAACGTCGCCTCGACCGAAACGGGCATGGACACCACCGATCCAGATCTGGCCACCATGCTCGCGCCGTTGGGCGGCATTTTCGGTTTCAAGGGTGCAGGCCTCGCCGGCATGGTCGAGATATTCAGCGCGGTTCTCTCAGGCAGCAGGCTCAGCCACGAAATCCTGCCGATGGGAGGGCCTGACTTTTCGACGCCGCGCAATGTCGGTGCTTTTGTCATGGCCATGCGGCCGGATGCGTTTCTCGAACAGGAGGAATTCGACGCAGCGATGCACCGATATATCGAGGGATTGCGGAGTTCACCGGTTCGTGACGGTGCGAAGCTGTTCGCGCCTGGTGATCGTGAATGGGCAGAAGAGGCGTACCGCGAGGAACACGGCGTGCCCATCGATCCAGCCACTGAAAAAGCTTTCCGCCGACTTGCTGCGGAATACGAGCTTCCATTGCCGTTCCAGACAGAGGTGATGGAATAGGGCAACCGTGATGGTTGCTGCAAATGGACGAAGGCCACGGGAGGACGTTCGACTGCATGGTCGACGCAGTGGCTGCCAGAGAGGAGAACGACCATGAAGATGAAGAACTTGATGTTGACCTGCGCAGCGCTCGCCATGGGTGCTGCATCGGCAGGCACAGCTTTGGCGCAGGAAACATTTACGCTCCGCTTCAATCACGTGCTTGGTGCAAGCGAGCCTTTCCATCAGGGTTTTCTTGATTGGGCCAAGCGTGTTGAAGAACGCACTGATGGTGGGCTCAAAATGGAGGTGTTCCACAGTGCGCAGCTCGGTGTTGAAGAAGACATCATCGAGCAGATCCGACAGGGCGCAAATATCGGTCAGAATACCGATGCGGCTCGCTTGGGCAACTATGTGCCGGGCATTGCCATCATCAACGGACCCTATTTCGTGTCCAGCATGGAGGAAGCCTTTGCGCTCGCAGATCTTCCCACTATTCAGAAATGGCAGGATGAGCTTGCAAGCGATCATGGCCTGAAGGTGGTCTGCTTCGACTGGGTGCAGGGTTTCCGCAACTTCTATACCAACAAGCCGATCCGTACGCCCGAAGATCTATCGGGTCAGCGTATCCGCACGCCCCCAGCACCGATTTGGCAGGAGTCGATCCGTGCCCTGGGTGCTGAGCCAGTCGCAATGGCCTTTGGCGATGTCTATCCTGGGCTACAGCAGCGCGCCATTGATGGAGCTGAACTCGTCTATCCCAACATCACCGCGGGCAATCTTCATGAAGTGCTCGACCACGCAAACGAGACGAAACACATTCTGCTGACCAATTTCCAGGTGGTTAGCTCCGACTGGTTCAACAAGCTGCCTGAGGACTATCAGACTGCTCTGGTTGAGGAATGTCGCACTGCAGGTCAGGAAACCTCCCGTGTAATTGCCGAAGCTACGGAGAAGGCGAAGCAGGAAGTCCAGGAAGCAGGAATGCAGATCATCGAAGATGTCGATATGGACGCGTTTCGTGCGGCCGGTGATGCTGCCTACGAGAAGTTGGGTCTGACCGAAGCGGTTCAGCAGGTCCGCTCGGAAATGAAGCAACAGTAAGCAGGGCTTCGGCATGACCAATGCGACAAACCCCGAGGAACGTGCCGCCACCAGGATGTGGGGGCTGGTTACGCGCATCGAGGCAGTTCTTGCTGCCATTTTCCTTTGCGCAATGGTCATCCTGATCTTTACTGGCGGGGTGGCGCGCATGGCGCGCTACCCCTTGAACTGGACCATAGATTTCGCCACCTGCTTCTTCGCCTGGGCAACCTTTCTTGCGGCCGATATTGCCTGGCGCAACAGCGCGTTCATGAGCGTCACCGTACTTACCAGCCGTCTGAAGCCTGATCTGCGGAAGTTTCTGGAGTGGGCGAATTACATCATCATCTCGATCTTTCTTGCCTATCTCATCTATGCGGGAACGAAACTTGCAATTGTCTCGAGCGCTCGCAGTTTTCAAGGCATTCCATGGATCAGCTACTCATGGGTGACGATGAGCCTGCCCGCTGGCGCAGGGCTCTTGATGATCACGACCTTCATCAAGTTTTATCAGTCGATCGCTGGTGATGCGCGTCAGGGCGCGGCCGAAGTCGACGTTTCGCGCGTGGAAGGTTGAAGCGATGATCATCGTTGCGGCAGCTTTCGTCGTGTTCATGCTCATCGGGATGCCGCTGGCCTTCGCGATTGGCATATCAGGGGCGCTCTTCTTTCTGCAGCACCCCGAACTGCCTTTTACAATTCCCGTGCAGGTGACGGTTTCCCAGACCCAGAATTTTGCCCTTCTCGCGATCCCGCTTTTCATTCTGGCGGGAAATCTCATGAACCATGCAGGCGTCTCAGAGAGGCTCCTGAATCTGGCGTCGGTATTGACGGGACGCTTGAGCGGCGGCCTGGCCCAGGTTTCGCTGGCACTCTCGGCGCTAATGGGCGGCGTGTCAGGTTCCGCCATCGCAGACGCTGCCATGCAGGCGCGAATGTTGGGTGATGAGATGTCGCAGCGTGGCCTGCCAAGGCCATTCGCCGCAGCAGTTCTCTCTTTCGGCGCAATTCTTACTCCCATCATTCCGCCGGGGATCGGAATGATCCTTTACGGCACGATCGGCCAGGTCTCGATCGGTCGTCTATTCGCAGCAGGGATCTTGCCGGCGCTGTGTCTGTGGCTCGCACTTTCCGTGGCCGTCTGGCTCGTATCGCGCAGGCACGGATACCCGCCGGAACGCGAGTATCCCCTGTCGTGGAAGGCTAGAGGCGCTGCGTTGCGCAGTGGCATCTGGGCGTTGCTTTTTCCGGTCCTGCTGCTTTTCGGTCTCAGGATGGGGGTGTTCACTCCGTCGGAGATCGGTGCCTTTGCGGTAGTCTACGCCTTGTTCCTAGGGCTTGTGATCTATCGCTGCCTCAGCGTGCAAGGCTTTGGTGACGCATTGAAAGGCAGCCTCATTGATGTCGGCGCCGTCGTGTTTCTGATCGCGCTATCGGCAGTCTTCAGCTATGGCATCGTGTTCGAGCGCGTACCAGAGACCATTGCACAGGCCATTCTCGGTCTGACCGACAATCTGCAGCTTGTGATGATCATGGTAGTAGTTTTGGTCATCGCGGTCGGCTTCTTCATTGACGCAACGGTGCTCATAATCATGCTGACACCGATCTTTCTCCCCCTGATCCGTCAGCTGGACGGCGACCCCGTCCATTTCGGGATGGTCTTCATCATCGCCGCCACGATCGGCAATTTCACCCCGCCTGTAGGCGCTGCCATGTATGCTGTCTGCTCAATCATGAAGGTTTCGGTGGGCGCGTATGCGCGCTCGTCGATACCCTTGCTGACAGCAGTAGCCCTTGCAACACTGCTCCTGATCTTCGTCCCGGAACTGGTTCTGTTCATACCCAATCTTCTGTTCCGTTGAGGGATGTCAGCCTCCTGCCGGCCAGCTGAGCAATAGGAGCCGTTTGAGTTGTGGGGCTCGCTCGAACTTGACGGCCGGCCGGTCAAGTGTCGGCGGCCATATCGCAGATCTGTTTGCGTTGATGCTTCATGAAGTGAACCAGCTATGCAGGCACCGGTATGAACTCCTCCGCATACCTTGGTGCAATGAATTAGGTGGCGGTAGCATCGAAGAAACTTGCCGGGGTGAGCAGAGTGTTAATCTGGGAGATCAGGTATCCCGCTTCTGCACTCATTTTCAGATATTCCTGCCATTCCGGGTCTGCCTGAAGCGCCTTGCGCTTGGCTGCTCTGTCAGCGGCACTCTCATATTTCCAGATATGGATATAGGAATTCACATCGCCCGTCTCGACCCGACCGTAAAATACGGGGTCTCCCAGATGCCTGGACTGAACCGCCCAGCCGTGCGTCTCGTATAGCTTCATATGTGTGGCAATGGTGCCGGGACGACAGGTATAGGTGCGATGGTCAAATATCATTGGAAACTCCAGAGGGTACGAAGCGGAAGCCATTAGCGGCAGCTATGAGATCGCGAACCGAGTAGGCGCACATGATTGCGCCCGAGAAAGGAATCGCGAAGTAGAAGATGCTTGTGGGCAGGTTCAGGAGAGGCGTGACGGCACTGCTGCCTTTTGTCAGCGACCAGCCATATCGCGTCATCACGAGCAGAAATCCGAGCGACAGGAGCGAGACGACGATCTTCAGCACGATTGCCATCGGCGTGTTTGCGAAAAGCTCGTCGAGCCACTCCACGCGGAAATGATCATGCTCACGCCACAAGGCCGCAGCTCCCGTGAATACCATCCACGCGAACAGTCCTTGCGCGATCTCGTCAAACCAGGCGAGGCCTGCAAGCTGAAACGAGCGGGCGATCACGTTGATCAGCAGGAGGGCAAACAGGCCTACCAGACATGAGATAGCGATGGCGCGAAGTGCCAAGCCAATAATTTTGTCGAGTGATTTCATCGCGACATCACCAGGTTGGGGAGCCAGGTCGAGATTTCGGGGATCGCGATCACGGCAATCAGCACGAGGGTCAGGCCAATCAGATAGGGCATGGTCGCCTTGGACAGACGCGCAACGCTGATCTTGGCAATTGACGACACGGCAAACAGGACCATTCCGACGGGCGGGGTGAGGAGACCGACCATGGAGCACATGATCATGATCACCCCGAACTGTACCGGATCGATTCCGATCTCGGTGATGATCGGGAGGAACAGCGGGACGGTGAGAACGATCACCGCGATTCCTTCAAGAAACATGCCGAGCAGCAAGAGGATCAGCACGATGATGGTCAGGATGATCGCGGGATTGTCCGAGAGGGCCAGAAGGCTTCCAACCAGTTGGTTCGGTACGCGTTGGTGGATCAGAAGCCAACCAAAGAAGCCGGCTGCAGCGATCACGAACATGACACGGATCGTGTGCACCAGCGTTTCCCAAAGAACCAGGGGCAAGTCGCGCCATTTCAACTCCCGATAGACCACCATCGAAAGGAAGAGCGCATAGGCGCTGGCCATGACGCCTGCTTCGGTAGGCGTGAAGGCGCCCCCAAAAATACCGGCAATGATGATCGCAGGGGTCATCAATGACAGGAATGCGCCGAGAAAGCTCTTCACGATCTCGATCCAGTCAATTCGGTCGCGTCGCGGCATCTTGTTCACGAGGGCGAAGCAATACACGGCGATCATCAAGGCAACAGCCATCAGAAGCCCGGGCACCACGCCAGCCAGGAAGAGCTGTCCCACCGAGACGCCGGTAATGGAGGAATACAGTACAAAGGGGATCGAAGGCGGGAAGACCGGGCCGATCGTGGATGACGCTGCGGTAATTGCGGCAGAAAAGTCCAGGTCGTAGTCTCTGTCGGCCATCGCTTTCAGTTCGACCTGGCCAAGGCCGGCGGCATCGGCCACCGCTGCTCCAGACATGCCCGAGAAGAACAGTGAGGCCAGCACGTTCACCTGACCCAGTCCGCCTCGGATATGACCGACACAGGCGTCGGCGAACCGGAAGATGCGCCTGGTTATGCCGCCCGTGTTCATGAGATTTCCGGCCAGAATGAAAAAGGGGATGGCCAGCAAGGTGAAGCCGGTGGTGGCCGAGAACATGCGTTGGGGCAACATCGCCAGGATATGGAAATCGCCCAGCAGGATGTAGAAGCCCACCGCGGTAAGCCCCAGGGCAACAGCCACGGGAACGCCGATTATGATAAGTGCGATAAGCACCGCAAGGATGATGAAAGTGGTCATTGCAAGGCCCGCTGGGCGGCAGGGCGCATTGGCCCTGCCGGCGCTACTGAACGCTAGTCGAGGAAACTCAGGAACTTGTCCATGTTCTCCTGGCCCGAATAATCGGCAACGCGTTTGCGTGCAGATTCCATCATGGCCGCGAAGGGTTTCAGATCGGGCTCGGTGATCTTCATCCCACGCTCTTTAAGTGCGGCGATTTCCTCAGCTTCCTGCGCAACAACCGCTTCACGCATGGACTTTGCTGCAGCCTGGCTTTCCTCCCGCAGGATGGTCTGCTGATCCTCGGTAAGCTTGTCCCAGGTGCTCTTGTTGATCACGTGCGTCATGGAATTATAGACGTGACGTGTAAGCGCAAGATGCTCCTGAAATTCGTTCAGGTTGTAGTGGTAGATAACGCCGATCGGGTTTTCCTGACCATCGACAACACCCTGGTTGAGCGCGTTGGGCAACTCGGGAAAGGCAATCTGCGTTGTCGAGGCACCCAGTCCTTCCAATGCGGCAACGATCTGCAATTCCGGCGGGGTGCGAAGCGTCAGGCCCTTCACATCTTCCGGCTTCTCGATGGGATGGACGCTGTTCGTGATGTTCCTGAAGCCGTATTCCCAGGTCGAGAGCAGAACCAGACCCTTCTCTTCGATGCGCGGCGCGACCCATTCCTGGAAGGGGCCGTCCAGGACCTGCCATGCCTCTTCGTAGTTGGCGAAGGCAAATGGCGTCATCACGGTGCCAAAAGCCTTGTCGTATTTGTCCAGACCTCCCTGCGTGGGCAGGTTCATGTCGATCGCGCCCAGAACGGTCTGCTCGAGCTGTTCAGGCGGGGAGCCCAGCTCGTTTGCCGGATAGATCTCGACCTTCACGGCGCCATCCGTGCGTTTCTCGACATTGGCTGCGAATTGTTCGGCAGCCACGTGACCGGGATGTGTGGCCGCTGCAAAATGCGCCAGTCTCAAAGTCACTTCCTGCGCATATGCGCCACCCGTGATCGCCAAACCGGCGACGCCGGCCAATAGTATCCTCATCACCATCTTTTCCTCCTCCAGTGATGTTCAGAAATTCCTCCGCATTCCGCTAGCGCGGCAATTCGGCCTCCACACCCGTAAGCTCCTCATAGGCCTTGATGACCGCCGTACATCCCTCGTCCGCATGACCCATGAGCGACGCCAGCGCATATGTGTTGTGAACGGAACGCGCCATGAAGCCGGGTAGCCCGGCTTTCTCCAGCCATTCGGCGTAGTAGCGGACATCCTTCTGGGCATTTGCGAGGGACATGTGCGGGGTGAAATCACGCCTCAATGTCAGCTCGCCATAAAGGTCCATCATTCCCGACTTGCCGCCGGCAGCCGAAATGATTCCGATCACCTTCGTCATGTCGAGGCCTTCCTTGGCAGCGAGCGCGAAGCCCTCGCACCAGGAGGCGACGTTGGCGAATGCGATGTAGTTGTGGATCAGCTTTAGACGGATGGCATGTCCGGCCGGACCGACATGGAACACGTTTTCCGCATAAGCGGCGAATACGGGCCGCAGGTCTTCCAGCAGCGCTTCTTCGCCACCGAACAGGACATTGACCTCACCACGATCGGCATGCGCCGGCGTGCGGGTCATCGGGGCTTCCGCATAACGGATGCCTGCTTCCTCGCAGGCCTTGCGCATGATGTCGACATGTTCGGCAGAGACAGTTGTGTGATCCAGAAAGATCGCGCCCTTGCGCATGGCCGAGAGTGCGCCGTCTTTGCCCAATGCAAGCGAACGGACCGCTTCTGCAGTGGTCACGCAGACCGCGAAGACATCGCAGTTTGCAGCAATCTTTGATGCCGAGCCGCCATCCGTCGCGCCCAGTTCGACGGCATCAGCGACCCTTGAAGCGTCAAGATCAGTGACAGCGACCGCATAGCCCTTCGCGCACAGGTTCTTAACGAGACCGCGTCCCATCCCGCCGAGGCCAACAAATCCGATCCGCAACACTAGGCTCTCCTCCCTCTGAAAGTCGCCATAGAGTTATCAGTCGTCAGTTGTCTGTCAACTGGTTGCCTGAAAGTTTGTTTTGGGATAGCAAGGCAGACGAGAGTTTCTTAGAAGGTCCGCACAAATGATGATGCGGAGTCGATGATGAGCAAAACGGCACTGTTTGAAACCATAGATCGTCCAAGGCGGCTTCCGGACGAGGTTGCGGCTGCGATCAATGCAGCGATCGAGAGCGGGAAACTGCGTCCGGGAGACCGTCTCCCCACCGAGGCGGCATTGTCGGAAACCTTTGGTGTCGCCCGTACCGTCGTTCGCGAGGCCATTTCGCTTTTGCGTTATGACGGTGTTGTGGACTCACGCCGCGGCGTGGGCGCCTTCATCACCGATACCGGCACCCGTTCGGCATTTCGCATCAGTCCGTCGTGTTTCGAGAAGCGCAAGCAGATTATCCAGCTTCTGCAGCTGCGCACCGGCGTGCAGGCGGGCGCGTCCGCACTGGCGGCCGAAAATCGCAGTGACGCGCAACTTGAGGAAATCACTGCGCAATTCTCGGAAATGGAGCGCACCGATGCGCTCGGGCCCGATAAGGCACTGGAAGCGCGCGTGGATGCAGAGCTTCTGTTCTACCGGAAGATCACGGAGGCATCAGCCAACGAGTATTATGTCGAGGTAACCGGCATGATCGAAAAAAACATCCAGGAAAATCTGCGTTCCGCGTTCCTGAAGAATGCAGCCGCTTCCGAATTCGGTCCCCACATCCTGGATGAACATCGCGCGGTGCTGGAGGCCATAAAGAACGGTGATGCCGAAAAGGCTCGCCAGGCCGCCCGCAGCCGATTTGAGAGGGCCGCCGAGCGTCTCGCCGCCCGCGAAGATTTCGCCTAACATTCGAAAGCTACTTCCATGATCGATTCCATGCCTGGCCATGGTGGCCAAGTCCTCGTGCGCGCACTGCAGGCGCAAGGTGTCGACCGTGTATTCTGCATCCCCGGGGAAAGCTATCTGGCCGCCCTTGACGGGCTGTATGATTCCGGCATCGACACGATAGTCGCCCGCAATGAGGGCGGGGCGGCGATGATGGCCGAGGCGGATGGAAAGGTCACGGGAAAGCCCGGCGTAGCCTTTGTGACCCGTGGTCCGGGCGCAACCAATGCCTCCTGCGGTGTCCATGTGGCTTTCCAGGATTCCACACCCATGATCCTGTTCGTCGGGCAGGTTGCTTCCGATCAGCGCGATCGGGAGGCCTTCCAGGAAGTCGATTACCGGGCCATGTATGCGCCACTTGCAAAGTGGGTTGCCGAAATCGATCGTGTTGATCGCATTCCCGAATATGTGAGCCACGCTTTCCATGTTGCGCAATCGGGGCGCCCCGGTCCGGTGGTGCTTGCGCTTCCGGAAGATGTTCTGTCTGCACCTTGCGAGGCCGCAGTTACCGCCCCGGCAACTCTGCCATCGGGCAAGGCAAGCGAGGCGGATATAGCGGCAATCCGTGCCAGGCTCGCGGAGGCAGAGCGTCCGCTCATCATCGCCGGCGGTGGGGGCTGGTCGCGAGAAGCGGGCGAGGCGCTTGGACGTTTCGCCAAAGCGAACGCCATTCCGGTGGCTGCATCCTTCCGGTGCCAGGACTATCTCGACAACCGGCACCCGAACTATGTCGGTGATGTCGGCATCGGCATCAATCCTGCCTTGGCTGAACGCGTGCGTTCTGCAGACCTGATCGTGGCGCTCGGTGCGCGATTGGGTGAAATGACCACCAGCGGCTACACGCTTCTGACCCCGCCGCAGCCGCAGCAGTCACTGGTGCATGTCCATCCCGATCCATCCGAGCTGGGACGCGTCTACCGACCGGAACTCGCGGTTGCTGCACGAGCGGGTGAGGTAATCTGCCAATTGGCCGAGACAGCCAGCCTGCCACACGCGGGAAAAGAAGCGTGGCTTGAGGAGGCAAGGGCCGATTATGCGAGATGGCAGGAGCTGGTCGATACGCCCGGAGACCTGCGGATGGAGCGTGTCATCGACCATCTCAACCGGGTTTTGCCCGATGATGCAGTGCTGACAAATGGTGCCGGCAATTATTCCGCCTGGCTTCATCGCTACTATAAATATCGCGGCTGGCGCACCCAGCTTGCACCAACCAGCGGCACCATGGGCTATGGTCTTCCAGCTGCAATAGCAGCCAAGCTCAGATCGCCCGAGCGCGATGTGATCTGTCTTGCTGGTGATGGCTGCTTCCAGATGGTCTCGCAGGAGTTTGGCACGGCGTGCCAATATGGCGCGAACATCATCGTTCTGATCTCCAACAATGGCATGTATGGGACGATCCGCATGCACCAGGAGCGCCACTATCCCGGAAGACCTTCGGGCACTGCCATGGTCAATCCGGATTTCGCCATGCTTGCCAAATCCTATGGAGCATTCGGTGCGACCGTGACACGCGACGAAGAGTTCCCCGCAGTTTTTGACGAGGCTCGCGCTTCGGGGAGGCCAGCAATCCTGGATCTTCGGGTATCGCCGGAAGCGCTGTCGCCCAAGCTGAGATTGCAGTTGAAGTAGTGGCTGGCGCAAGTCAGAGGCTGAATCCCGGTACTCAGCCCCAATCTATGTCGATCATGTGCGTCAGAATTGCAGAGTGCGCAGCTTTAGGGGCAGATGTAGTGTCTGATTGATCATCACTGCCTCTGCAACAGGCTGGATTGTTCCCAAGATTTGCGGGCATGCTCCTCACATGGAGGTTTAGATAGGCGAGTACCGGAGATTGCAACGGACTACAATGCTGCCTATTCCGGTGTCTTGGCGGCGCTGATCGATTACGATTTGATGGCCTGAAGCAACCCAGCCATGAAAGTCTGTCCTTGTTGTGAGAAAATCGAATTTTGAAGATATCTTCCGGTCGGACTCGGTGCGAACCTGGGCGCGGGAATCCTCCCAGAGTGAGGCCTCGTCTGTGGGCTGGGGCGTTGTTGGAACCGGAATGATCGCAACGAGACGCGGCTGACCGATGCGCCCTGTCTGAATCTGCTCCCGCGCCAGTTGGAATGCGTCACTGAGCGCATTTGCCGGAGCTCCGCAGATCGTAAGCCCTTTTTCCTCGGCGAGAGAAACCAGCCTCTCGGCCTCCCTGACCGACATAGCCAGCGGCTTCTCGCAATAGACGTGCTTTCCTGCTTCCAGAGCGGCCTGATTGATCAGGAAATGGCTCTGCTTGATGTTACTAGCTTGCTTCTGATGGTAGCGGAGGAGGGATTCTGACCTCCGACCGTGGTTTCAGTCGCTGTTTCAGAGCGAAATCTCGATACCCTCGCGGATGAGACATGTAGGTTTGTACGGCCGTTTCCAGTGTGGATCAAGCCGTGAACGCACCGCCGTAGTTCGTGCCGCTTACCCGGAGGAGGCCTTTCCAACTACCAATGAAGCTGAAGCCAGGCGCTGGTCGCGATCAGGGGGCAGGCCAGATGGAAGCTGGTCTCGACGCAGGCTGCGGCTGAAGAATTCGCGGGGCACCGCTGATACCGCAGCTAAAGATGATCAAACGACCACGACCCCACCGGCATGAAGGCTTCGATCAACGGCTTCAGCCAGTCTGATGCAGCCGATGACCGATCGGCCGCCGGGATAACGCCCTTCAACGTCTTGTCCTGCGCGATGGGCATCGACCACGTCGATGAAATGCCGGATCGCTTCGAAGGTATATCCCTCTGTCACCGGACCGTGCAGCGGGTGGTCATATTCCAGGGTACTGAACGGGTTTGAGACGGCACTTCTGTTCTGGGAGCCGTAAGCGGCGAAGCTCCCTCTATCTTGGCTGTCTATCTCCGCAATCCCTTCGCTGCCGATCATTCTCAATCCCTGGTTCACGATCGAGGGGAAGCAGTCGGGTAGTATCCAGCTGAAGCCATAGGCTGCCGTGAAGCCATTCTCGTAGCGTACATGAGCCTGGATACTGTCCCATATATCCGGCAGCCCTGCCTGATGCAGCACGCCTTTCTGTCCCGTGGCCCAGACCTCGACAGGCTCAAGATCGGTGAGCCATCCGATCAGATCGTAAAAATTGATGCCGAGGAACCAGGAGGGGGAGGATAGCGAAGCCCAGTTTTTCAGCCAGAGTTTCGGCACCTCGATGCGATCTTCCATATGGATCGCTGCGTGATGCAGCCTGCCGAGGTGACCGGAAATGATGTCCTGCCTGAGCCGGATATGGGCCGGATCGAAGCGCTTGTGCATGTCGACGTAGAGTACAAGCCCCGCCTCACGAAATTGCTCCACCAGCTGTTCTGCCCGTTGTGAACGGACATCCAGCGGCTTTTCCGTCATGACGTGAAGCCCATTGGCAAGAGCAGACGTAATCGGCTCATGGTGCAGGTGATCAGGGGTTGCTATGGCGACTGCATCGAGCGAGGTGTTGGCGATCATCGCCTCAGCGCTTTCGAATGCCGCCAACCCAAATCTCTCCGCTGCCCCTGAGCGGGTTTTCTCGTCAGGATCTGCGACCGCTGCAAGAACGATCCTGTCCCTGCGTGCTTCGACTGACAGGCATTTGAGAATATGCGTCCCATATGTGCCGCAGCCGATCACCCCGATACGCAGTTTCTCAGGCATGCCGTCTGCTCAGTTCCGGTTCGCGGATCAGCATTGGCTTGAGGTTCTCGTCCCATTCGATCTCGCCGGGGAATATCTCCACCCCGTAGGCCTTCAACGTATCAGCCAGGACGGACCGAGCGGCTGTGCTTGCCATTGCAACGGCTTCTTCGGGCGAGGCGATCGACCAGGCGACGATGTTGCGAACCCCCTGATCAAGCTGGAGGGCGGAGCCTGCGAGCCCCATGCCGCCGGGCTGTGTTACCCTTCCATCGGTCCCGCGCGCCACCTCCATGCCTCCAAAATTGTAAACGCCGGCGGGCATGGCAGCTGCAAGGACAGCATCCGTCACGAGCACGCAGTTGTTCGAGCCCTTCAGCCGGACAAGCGCACCCATTGCTTCGGGCGGAATATGCAGCCCGTCGGGAATTAGGCATGCTGTCAAACGTGGCTCTGCCAGTTGTGCCAGAAGTGTGTTGTCCAGTTTGGGCAGTGTCTGCGGGAGGCCGTTTCCCAGATGGGTCGAGAGCGTAAGGCCGGCCTCGGCTGCTTCTGCGACGCATTTGAAGTCGGCAGCCGAGTGACTGATGCCGAGTGTTTTGCCTTGTGATTTCCAGTGGCGGATCGCCGCAAAAGCGCCGGCCCGCTCGGGTGCCAGGGTGATCAACATGATTGGCAGGCTTAGCTTGCTCTCGAGCCTGGCAACCAGCTCCACGTCCGGATCACACATGACTTCTGACGGATGACACCCGCAATAGCCGGGAGCATCATTCAGGAAGGGGCCTTCAAGATGATAGCCAGGCACCATCAACAGTCCAAGGCGGCTGCCTCGCACCGCTGCATCCAGGGCAAGAGATCGTTTTTCCAGGTCCTGGGGTGAAGCGGTGATCAAGGTGGGAAGACAGCCTGTCACCCCATCGGCGAGCATGGCTTCCAGCGCGTGATCGAGATCTCTGGCCGTCAGGGTGGAGCTGTTGAAGTCCACCCCGGCATAGCCATTCACCTGCAGATCGAAGAGCCCTTCGCTGCGCATCACTGACCTGCGGGCTTTCTGTCGAGCAGTCCAGCCGCTTCAGGGTCCAGATGTACCGACACGTTTTCATGCGTCTGCAGTATGGAAGCTGGTGCGGTATTGGTAACGGGGCCCTCAAGTGCGGCCTTGACTGCTGCAGCCTTGCGCGTATCGGAGACCGACAGGATGACCTGGCGCGACTTCATGATCTGCCGGATGGACATGGAGATCGCCTGGGCGGGGACTGCCTCAAGAGACGGGAACCACCCTTCGCCATATTGCTGCTGACGACAGGCTGCGTCGAGCTCGACAATGATGAAGGGCACATCCGTTTCGAAATCAGCCGGCGGGTCATTGAAAGCCAGGTGGCAGTTTTCGCCGACACCTGCGAAGCAGACGTCTATATCAAGACCGCTGATGCGTGAATTCAGTCTCTCAAGTTCTTCCTCCAGGTTGGGCGCATCACCGATGACCTCGATGAATTCACCCAGTTTCCCGACCGGCTTTACGAAACGTTCCTGCAGGTAGCCTCTGAAGCTGGCAGGATGGGTCGCGGGAATTCCGACATATTCATCGAGGTGAAATGCAGTCACCTTTGTCCAATCGACATCTTCGCGCACAAGCTGTTCCAGCATTTCCAGCTGGCTTGCTCCGGTGGCTACGATGATGTTCGCATGGTCCTTGCGTGCAATGGCGGCTCGAATTGCCGCCGCCCCTTCGCTGGCTGCGGCAAGCCCGAGTTTCTGCTTGTCGGGGTGGAGGGTGATATCCATGTGGATTTCCTTTTGAACGGATATGTTCGTAATAGAACGACTGTAATTATCAGGGGTTGTCAATCCAAATCATGGACAAAAATTTTTTTTGAACGATATTGTTTAAATATCTTGACGGCCTGTGTGAGACGCGGGATTGTTGCCCCAACAAGAAATGAAAAGGGGAACATGAAGATGAAACTACGTCACGCAATGCTTGGTCTGTTGGCTGGTGCAGCCCTGATGCCGTTCGTTGGGGTTCAGGCCGCAGATGCCCAAATTGTCATGCGCCTGGCCGAAAACCAGCCCGAGACCAATCCTGTCACCGTCGCAATGTACCGCTTTGCTGATCTGGTGAAGGAGTACTCCAACGGCGAGATAGAAGTTCAGGTTTTTCCCGGTGCGCAGTTGGGTCAGGAGCCCGAGACCATTGAGCAGGCACAGGCTGGGATCATTGATTTCACCCGTGTGAATTCCGTCGGACTCGCCAATGTGAGTCCCTCCATGGGCGCATTCACCTTGCCCTATGTCTTCGCCGACTGGGATCACAAGTACCGCGTACTTGACGGCGAGATCGGCACGGAAGTGTTGGCAGACCTCGAAGAGGTCGGTCTGAAGGGCTTTGCGTATATGGATGCCGGCTCCCGGTCATTCTATACGACCGAAGGGAATGCGATCGAGAGCATCGAGGACCTCAAGGGAAAGAAGATTCGCGTACAGCCGGCACCGATTTCGATCCGGATGATGGAGCTGCTCGGCGCAGTCCCGACCCCCATGAACTATGGTGAGGTATATTCCGCGTTGCAGACGGGTGTGATCGATGGCGCGGAGAACGACTTCGTCAGCTATCATACATCCGCGCATTACGAAGTCGCACCCAACTACGTCGTTGACGCGCATCTCAGCCCGCCGGCGCTGCTGCTGATGAACAAGGCGAAGTTCGACAGCCTGTCGCCCGAGCTGCAGGATGCGGTCACCCGTGCAGCCGTGGATGCTTCGATGTATGAGCGCGAGATCATGCGTGAGGCAAATGAAAAGGCGCGTCAGACGGTCATTGATGGCGGGGCGACCGTGACGGAAATCGACAATGCTCCGTTTCAGGCGGCTGTGCAGCCGATCTATGAGGAGTTCCCGGATCTGATGCCGCTTCTGGATCGCATCCAGGCCGCAAAGTAAACACTTGTCCAGGGACGGAACATGGCTTGGCATCGCACGCTGGCAGTTGCGCTGAACCGTATCAATGGCCTGGCTGCGCTTGCCTGCCATGTTCTGTTAATGGTGATCACGGGTATTACCGTTGCGCAGGTTTTCCTGCGCTTCGTGCTGAACAATCCCACGAGTTGGTCCGAAGAGATCGCGCTGCTCTGCCTGATCTGGTTCGGTCTTCTGGCGGTTGCCGTCGGCATCCGACGGCACGAGCACGTGGCCATCACCTTTTTCCGCGACCTGCTTCCAGGGCGGATCGCCTTGGCTCTTGATTACGTCGCACAACTGGCGATGGCCTGCTTCATGTTCACGGTCATGTATTACGGCGCGGATCTGATCGCATTGTCGGGCGTGCAGGTTTTGCCCGCCTCGGGCCTGGCGAAGTCGCTGCTTTACCTGCCAGCTATCGTTGGAGGCGTGTTGGGCATGATCAATGCATTCGGGAACATGGTGCTGCGCGACGTGACATTGGCCGAGCATGCAGTCGAGGTGACGAATGTCGGTTGATTGGATCGGGATCACCCTTTTGCTGGGAGGCTTTCTCGGACTTATGCTCCTGAGGGTGCCGATCGCCTTTGCTCTTGGGCTCGCATCGCTCGCTACTGCACTTCATCTCAACCTGCCGCTGTTACTCGTCGCCCAGCGCATGATCAATGGACTTAATTCCTTTACCTTCCTGGCCGTGCCTTTCTTCATCCTGGTCGGAAACATCATGACCGAGGGGGGCATCTCCGACCGGCTGGTTCGACTGGCTGATGTGCTGGTTGGAAGGCTACGCGGCGGGCTGGCGCATGGCAATGTGGTCGCCAGCACCATGTTTGGCGGTATTTCCGGCTCTTCGGTTGCCGATGTGGCTTCGATCGGATCATTCCTTATTCCCGCAATGCGCAAGGCAGGCTACCCCGCTGGCTACTCCGTTGCCGTGACGGTCACTTCGTCCGTGCAGGGAGTGCTGATCCCGCCGAGCCAGAACATGATCTTCTATGCCCTCGCTGCCGGGGGGCTCCCGATTTCGACCCTGTTTCTTGCCGGCTATATCCCGGGCCTGATGCTTGGCATCGCGTTGATGGTTCTTTGTGCCGTCATGGCCAAGCGCCACAATCACCCGCTTGGCGCGCGCTACACGCTGAATGAGGGTTTGCGGGTGGTCGCCGATGCCGCGATCGGGTTGTTCACGATCGTCATCATCATCGGCGGGATCTTGAGCGGCGTGTTCACGGCAACGGAATCTGCCGCAGTCGCCGTGGTCTATGCGCTGCTCGTGACCGTGTTCTGGTACCGAAGCCTTTCGCGTGCTGCGGTCGCCCGGATTTTTTCAACGACGCTGACCACATTAGCGATGGTTACGGCCATCATCATGACCTCATCGGTCTTCGGTTTCCTGCTGTCCTATCTACGCATACCGGCGCTGCTGGCTGAAGGCATCTTCCTGATTTCCGAAAACAAGATCTTCGTTCTCATGGCGATCAACATTCTCCTGCTGATCCTGGGGATGCTGATGGATATGGGAGTGTTGATCCTTCTGCTCACGCCGATCCTGTTGCCGATTGTTTCGAAGGTCGGTGTGGATCCCATCCATTTTGGCGTGATGATGATCCTGAATCTCGGCATCGGGCTTTGCACGCCGCCCGTTGGCACATCGCTGCTCGTCGGGAGCGGCATCGCCCGGATACGCCTTGGGTCGGCGATAGGCAGCATGTGGGGCTTCTATATTGCCATGATTGTAGTTTTGCTCCTCGTGACGTATTTTCCGGCGCTCACATTGACCCTCCCAGCCATGATGAACTGATAGCGACAGATGGATACAGCCCGAACCCATGATCTTCTGGCGATCGCGGATCTGGTGCGGACTGGACGGGCTACAAGTCGAGGCATGATCGGGCGTGAACTGGGTATCCGGTCCACCACTATATCCGATCTGGTCGGTCAACTGGTCGCGCGCGACCTTGTCCATGAGAATACGCCACGCAGCCGCACAAAGGGGCGGCCAACCTCCATCCTGTCGTTCAATGCGCAGCGCCTTGGCGCGGTGTATGTCACGGTTACCGATCAGTCGCTTGTGGCAAGCGCTGTCGATTTGAACATGCGCACGATCGGGCAGGTAATCGCAAATCCGCCACCTGAAGCCGACAACAACAATCTGGTGCAGAGCCTGCGCCAGCTGATCAAAGATGCTGCGCGGTATTTTCCTCCCGGAATGGAGAATGGCGCGATCGTTTTCTCGCTATCGGGTCTGCTGGATGTTCCAGGCAAGATCTGGTGCGTGTCGTCGCGCTGGCCGCGGATGCGCAATCTCGATCTTGGTCAGGCTTTCGGTGATCTCGGACCCAAGATCTGGCTTATCCGCAATCTTGATGCGGAGTTGACCGGGATAAGCCAGGCAGAGCAGCATGGCGAGGAGGAGACCTCGCTGCTACTGCATTGGGGGCATGGTATCGGTGCTGCTTACGCCGTTGGCCGCGAAGTGGTGAACCGCAATCGTGGCAGGTTTTGTGAAATCGGGCACTGGATGTTGGGCAACGGCCAGAACCGACAGTGCACCTGCGGCAACAAGGATTGCCTGGAAACGGTCGCTGCACTTTGGGCTATCGGGCCTAGGCTGGCCGAGGAATTTCCAGGGCTGCCGCAGAACGAACGTGAGGCCGCGATAACCTTGGCGCGACTCGATCTCCTAGACTCGCCCGTGATCAAATCCGCGCTTTCCGACATGCTCCGCTTGACTGCAAACCTGTGCCGCCTGCTGTTTCCCGATCGGGTTGTTCTCACGGGCCCCTTCGTCCAGAACCCCGACATCTTCCGGAAGTTCGTAGATACGCTGGCGGTCGCGCCCATGTTGCGATCCGTCGACAAGGTACGTGTGTCAACCGGAGACGCACATCAATCAGCAGAGGTTTCGGGAGCCTTGTCTGGACCATTCGAGGAGTGCCTGGCAGCTCTTGTATCACGCGAGGTGTAATCGCGTGTGCCTACGCGACACCAACAGATGATCGCGCTGTGGTTGCCACGAAGGTTGAAGCAGATTCATTCCAGCGATCATCAGATCCTGCGCAAGCAAAACGCGATGTGGCACATTGCGAAGCCTACCGCATCACGGACAGATGTAGCCGCAAATCTCGCTGAGTGTCTGTTCAATGGAAGGTTAGAGCTTCCAGGTGTAATAGAGCCCCTGCGCGATCCCCTCACGCCGACACTGTTCGGCGATCGAATACTCCTCACGCAAGCCCTCCAGCACAATGTGGATCTTCTCCTCGGCCGAGAATCTGCGCCGGGTCTTGCGGCGAATGTCTTTCACATGTTTGTCGGCCGATCCTTCCGGCACGGATTTCTGTCTCATCTTCGCTCCCTTGGCGGGCTACGATGTGAGCAAAATCTGGATTGGGCGCAGGTTAACCGTAGCATTGTAGGTCAACGCGGTCTTGGTGCCTCGAAGCTTGCAGTGCCCGTAAGAGTTCTCCTTCGAGCATCATCGGCCAGTAGGAGAACTGTTTCGACAGCCGAATTCCAATTGTAAGCGCAGATACATTTCGTGAGTGAAAAGCGCCCGCGCAGTTTAAGGAAGCTGCGCAGGCGCGTGCGGGTCTCGTTATGCCTGCACACAGATAGAAGCTGCCGTTAAATAGTCGGCTCCCATCAAAATTGAGATGCCAAGGCTTCGGCTGGAGGGTGAGCGCAAAGACTAGTTGACTAAGTAATGCTGACGAACGGTCGCATCGGATCAGCAACCGATTCTCGCATTAGATGTTCTCGCCGCGTATCGCCTCGCAAACGGCTTCTGTAACTTCTTTCGTGGTTGCTTTGCCTCCGATATCTGGCGTTACAATGCCTTCTTCGGTGACCTTTTCGACAGCACGCATAAGGCGGATTGCGGCCTTGTTTTCCCCCAGATGATCAAGCATTTGCGATGCGGTCCAGAAGGTGGCTACTGGATTGGCAATGCCCTTGCCGGTGATGTCAAAAGCCGAACCGTGGATCGGTTCGAACATGGAGGGGTAACGTCGTTCCGGATCGATGTTACCCGTTGGTGCCACACCCAAACTGCCGGCAAGTGCGCCTGCGAGATCCGACAGGATGTCAGCGTGCAAATTGGTGGCAACGATCGTGTCCAGGCTCTGCGGCTTGAGTGTCATGCGCACGGTCATGGCATCGACAAGCATCTTGTCCCAGGTCACATCAGGGAATTCCTTCGAAACTTCCGCGGCAATTTCATCCCACATGACCATGCCGTGGCGCTGCGCGTTGGACTTCGTCACGACTGTCAGAAGCTTGCGCGGGCGTGACTGCGCGAGCTTGAACGCGTAACGCATGATGCGCGTCACACCCACGCGGGTGAAGATCGCAACCTCGGTGCCAACTTCTTCCGGCAATCCGCGATGCGCACGACCGCCATGACCAGAATATTCACCCTCGGAGTTCTCGCGCACGATGACCCAGTCCAGGTCACCCGGTCCGACCCCGGCCAATGGGGACTGGATCCCGGGAAGGATCTTGGTCGGGCGAACATTGGCATATTGGTCGAAGCCCTGGCAGATTGGCAGTCGCAGCCCCCAAAGGGTGATGTGATCCGGCACGTCCGGCGCGCCCACAGCGCCAAAGAAGATTGCATCGAAGTCCTTCAGCTGGTCCGTGCCGTTCTCCGGCATCATCATGCCGTGCTTCTTGTAGTAGTCCGAACCCCAATCGAAGGATGTGACGTCCACGTTGAACCCGCCATCGCGGCGCGCCACCGCTTCCAGGGCCTGAAGGCCAGCTGCAATGACTTCCGGGCCGATCCCATCAGCCGGTATGGCGGCAATCTTGTAATTCTTCATGGAACAATACTCCCGGTATCCCTGATGCCGGAGAATGCGCGACAGCCGATGCGAGCTGCATAATTGCAGCCGCAGACATGCGAGCTTCCTCCCGTTTTCATCGGCAAGTTAGATCAGCAGCGTGTCCGGGAACAATTAGTTGATGTTTATACAATTAAAAGCAATAATGGGGCATTGATTGGTGGCGGGTGCCGATCTGTAATAACGGGAGAGGCTGGTGGAGCTTGTACAACTCAGATGTTTTCTGGCGGTCGCAGATACGTTGCATTTCGGAAAGGCGGCGCAGCAGCTCGACATTCTTCCCTCGTCGCTCGGACGCCATATCCGCAACCTTGAAGACTCCCTCGGTTCCAGGCTGGTCGCGCGTACCACCCGACATGTGACCTTGACGGAAGCCGGCTCCGAGCTTTTGGACGATGCACGTGAGTTGCTGGAGCGCGCTGAGCAGCTGGAAGAGAAGGCACGCAGCCGCGAGCGGCAGGCGGCGACCTTGCTGCGGGTCGGTGCCATCGACAGCGCTGCCGCAGGGCTGATACCTCAGCTGCTCAACCATTTCCGTGCCGCTCATCCGGAAATCCAGGTCAGCCTGCATGAGCAAAAGACGATCCGTCTGCTGCCGAGACTGCTTTCCGGGCGCATTGACCTGGCCATAGTTCGCCCGCCGGAGGTGAGAAGTCCAAAGCTCGTTTTTCGCAATCTGTTTCATGAGACAGCCGTCGTGGCCATGCCTGAGAGCCACCCTCTGGCTGGTCGCTCGTCCGTCACTGTAGAGGAACTTGCCGATGAGCCTCTGATCGTGCCCGACCGGCGTTCGCGACCGCACAGCCATGATCTGACAATGAACCTTTTCCTTAGCGCCGGGCTAACTGCCCGCGTGGCGCAGATCGCGGAAGAGAAGCAGACGATCATCAACATAGTCGGTGCCGGGCTGGGGCTGGCAATCGTACCGCGCTGGACACAGAATCTTGCTGTGCCAGGGGTGAGTTTCGTTCGCATCGACATGCCCGCGGATCGGATACTCAACAAGTTGTCGTTGGCCGCTGCCTGGGTTCGGGGAACGCGCGATCCGGCTCGCGATGCCCTGATGGAATGTCTCATGAAAAACCTGAAGCAGATATCAGCATCCGCTTAACCGAATTATTCAACAAAGTTATATAATCTTCTGCAGATTGTCGCCTTGCCGCAACCAGCGCTAGCGTCGTGAGAAGTCGGAACAGAACCTCCGGCTTGGTGACAATCATCCTTGGGAGGAGGATCACATGTTTTCTGTAAAGACTCTCATCATGTCTGCAGCGCTCAGCGTTGCCATGGTTGGCGCATCCAGCGCCCAGGACCGCGAAGGCTGGCCCGACAGCATCACCATCGGTACCGGGAGCCAGGGCGGCACCTACTTCGTTTATGGCAGCGGCTTCGCATCCATGATCGGCGAGGAACTTGACGTGAACACCAGCGTCGAGATCACGGGCGGACCAGTCCAGAACGTCACCCTCGTGGAGACGGGTGAACACAATCTTGGGTTCGTGACCCTTGGTCCGGCAGATGAGGCACGCAAGGGCGAGAGCCAGCTCATGCCCGGTGTGAAGCATGAGGCGGTGCGCGCGCTGTTCCCCATGTACCAGACGCCGCTTCAGGCGGCCGTCCTCGCCAGCTCAGACATCCAATCGATCTCTGATCTCGGCGGCAAGCGTGTGGGTGTAGGGCCTGCTGGCGGTACGTCTGCGACCTACTGGCCGCGTTATTTCGAAGCTGCAGAAATGGACGTCACCCTCAGCTATGCTGGCGGGTCTGACACGGCAGGGCAGCTCAAGGATGGTCTCATCGATGCTTTTGTCTATGCCGCGGGCCTTCCAACAGGTGCCTATAGCCAGCTTGCCGTTGAAAACGATGTGCGCTTCCTTTCCATGTCCGAGGAAGAGCTGAAGACGATGACGGAAGCCGTTCCGGCCATGTCTCCCTTCACCATTCCGGCGAACACTTACGAAGACCAGCCGGAAGACGTGCAGACGACTTCGCTTTGGAACTTTGCGATCGTTCACGAAAGCATGCCAGATGAGCTTGCTTACCAGATCACGAAGCTCGCGATGGAAAACCCGGACCGCATGAAGCAGGTCCATGCCGCTGCCAAGGAAACCCTTCCGGAAAATGCAGCGAACAACAAGGTCATTCCGTTCCATCCGGGTGCGGTTCGCTGGTTCAAGGAAAACGGCATCGAAGTGCCCGGTTCTGACGGCTAGGCCCGCAGACAAAATTACCAGTCATCAAGGCGGGCGACTGCATACCAGCGGTCGCCCGAATTGCAGGAGACTCCCGGAGTAGGCGGCTATGGCAAAAGAACACATCCGATCAACACCTGAATCCGCTGTCGCAGCTGGCGCGTCCCTTATCGAGCAGCAGACCGCAAGTGCAAGTGTCGACAGCGAGCCGGCGGCCATCAATGAACGCTCGTTCTTTGGGGGGCGGCATGTGGCGATCGCTGCCATGTGCATCGCTTACACCGTATTCCACCTTTTGGTCATGAACGTCTATCCGCTGGAAACGTGGACCTATCGTCTGGTGCATGTTGGGGGCGGATTGGTTCTGGGCTTCCTGCTTGTCGGTTCCGCCGACGTCTCGCCTGACGGCTCGGCACGCCGCAACCTCGTGGAACGCATCCTCTTCCTGCTAGCTGCAGCGGGTGTTGCCTATGGCGCTTTCGGCGTGGCGACTGTGTGGTTCAATGGATGGTTCGGCAGTTCGCCGATCCCGCCCGCATGGGCCATGAACACGCTCGGCCTGCCGCTTGCTGCAGGTACGGCACTCGCCTGCATCCATGGCTACATGTTTCCCGATACGCGCGCACACCGGTTTGCGCCCGGCGACGTGCTTCTCGCTCTGGCCGCCATTGCGTCTACCTTCTACCTGATCTTTTTCGCGCCGCAGCTCCAGCTTCGTGCAGGCATGCCGATGGCGCTTCCAGCCGATATGTGGGCTGCCATCACGGGCGTTATCCTGATCGTCGAGCTGACCAGGCGTCTAGCGGGTATGGCGCTGGTCATAATCGCCGGCGTCTTCGTTGCCTATGCGTTTCTCGGTCCCTGGCTGCCGGGCATCTTCGCCCATCGCGGTTACGATGCGAAGCGCTTCTTCTCCTACATCTATACGGATAACGGGATACTGGGCGCGCCGATTGCCATCTCGTCCACCTATATCATTCTCTTCGTGGTCTTCGCTGCATTCCTGCAGGCAAGCCGGGTCGGCGAATATTTCGTCAACCTCGCCTTTGCTGCAGCAGGGCATCGGCGTGGCGGACCTGCCAAGGTCGCCATCTTCGCATCCGGCCTCATGGGCATGATCAACGGCACCTCGGCTGGCAACGTGGTTGCGACCGGCAGCCTCACGATCCCGCTGATGAAAAAAGTCGGCTACAAGCCGCAAACCGCGGCAGCCGTCGAGGCGGCTTCCTCCTCGGGCGGCCAGATCATGCCACCAATCATGGGTGCCGGCGCCTTCATCATGGCCGAGATCACCGGCATCCCGTATATGGAGATCGTCTGGGCCGCCGTGATCCCTGCGGTCGTCTACTTCGCCTCGATCTATTTCATGGTCGACCTGGCGGCACAGAAATTCAACATGAAGGGTCTGCCACGCGCAGAGCTTCCAAAGCTCGGCAAGCTGCTGCGTCAGATCTATCTGTTCACCCCGATCATCGTTCTGATCTACTCGCTCTTTTCCGGCTACTCTGTCATTCGCTCGGGTACACTGGCGATGGTGACGGCCATGGTCGTCTCGTGGCTTACGCCGCATCGCATGGGACCGCGCCAGCTTCTGCTTGCGCTCGAGCTTGGCGCGCGCATGGTTCTGCAGCTTGTCGCTGTTTGCGCTACCGCCGGCATCATCGTTGGCGTGATCGCGCTGACTGGCATCGGCTCACGCTTCTCATCGGTGCTGTTGAGCCTTGCCGATCAGAGCCAGTTCCTTGCGCTCTTCTTTGCGATGGTCGTCTCCGTTGTGCTGGGCATGGGAATGCCAACCACTGCAGCCTACGCTGTTGCTGCGAGTGTGATTGCGCCCGGCATTGTTGCGCTCGGTGTTGAGCCTCTCACCGCTCACTTTTTCATCTTCTACTTTGCTGTGATGTCGGCCATCACGCCGCCCGTCGCGCTGGCAGCTTATGCAGGATCCGCGTTATCCGGCTCGGACCCCCTCAAAACGAGCGTCGAAAGCTTTGTCATCGGCCTGGCCGCCTTCGTGGTGCCCTACATGTTCTATCTTTCGGATGCGATGCTGATGAAGGGCAGCATGGCCGAGATCGTACATGTAACTGCTACGGCCATTGTTGGAGTCTATCTTCTTTCGGGTGCAGTGCAGGGCTATTTCTGGGGGCATGCAAACATCCTTCAGCGGCTGGCGCTCCTGATAGCGGGTCTCACGATGATCGAAGGATCGTGGACCACGGATGCTGTCGGGCTTGCAGTGGGGGCGATGGTAATATTTTCCCAGCGCCTGATCCATCGCGGGAAAGCTGCGGAAGGCACGGGGGGCTGACGAGGGAGATCCGCTATCCGAATAAGCTCGTAGACGAAGTCGCTAAAGGCCGACCGATCACGAAGATCCTGCGTTAGCACGTCAGACACGCTTGCGCACCAGTCCGGCCGGATGTCATCCGCATGAGCTTTCTCCCGAAATGCAGTACTTCAGTTATTGCAAATATTTGTATAATCTTCGCAGCGTGGCGCGTTTGTCCTATAAATGGGTAGCCTCTCAGTCAGATAGGAACGGTCAGCGCCTGCTGCAGAGGAGGAACGGTTTAACCGTTTTTGCAGCCGCCGGACCTCACAGATTGGACCTGCGTATCATTAGGGTCCGGGAGGAGGATAGATGCGACATGGTTCGCTCTGCTTGCACGTGCAAGCAGAGCCGCTGCCCGTATTGAAGATGTGCTGATCGCCGTTTTTTGTCGTTTGAATGTGTGGTCGGAAAGCATCCGCCTTCCTGATTGCTTGTGGTGCCGGTTCTTCAGCGATCCGATTTCACGTCGGATGCGAAGCGCGCAGCATTTTCTTTCGCGAAGGCGCTGGCATCGGCTTTCTCATCCCAAAAGTGCGGGTTGGCCTTGGGAATGGTCAGCGCCTTCTGCACGGCAGGGCGGGCGTCGATGCGGTCGAACCAGCCTTTGAGATTATCGAGACCTTCGACCGACACTCGTGCCCAGACATAAGCGCGCGCCCAGGGATAGATCATCATGTCTGCGATCGTGTATTGGCCTGCAGCGATCCATTCGCGACCCTCCAGGTGCGTGTCGAGCACTTCGAGCAAGCGCCTGCTTTCATCGACATAGCGCTTGATCGAGAAGGGTTCTTCGTGCCCGTTGGGCGCGGCAATGTGCTGGAAATACATCGCCTGTCCCATCATCGGGCCAATATGGCCGACCTGGAAAAACAGCCATTGCATGACCTCGGAGCGACCAACCGGATCGGAGGGCAAGAACTGGCCGTATTTTTCTGCCAGATGCCACAGGATCGCGCCGGACTCGAATATCGGTCGGCCTTCGAACCGGTCCACGATGGTCGGGATCTTCCCGTTCGGATTGAGCTTCAGATAGTCAGGCGCTTTTTGCTCCTGATTTGCGAAGTCGACGAAGGTCAGATCGTAAGGAACACCTGCTTCTTCGAGAAAGATGACCGGCTTGTATCCGTTCATCGTAGCGGCGGTATAGAGATGGATGTCAGCCATTGTCTGCTCCTTCAATATCGTTGTCGAGGCGCTCGAAGATGATTGCTTCGATCTCGTTTTCACCGGCATTGGTCACTTGATGAGTCCACGGCCCGTTGTGCATGACCTCGCCATCGGCCACTTCCTTCTCGACCGACGTCCCGTCCTCGAGCCGGATCGAAAGCGTCCCGCCGCGGATGAAGTAAACGATCTCTTCGGGGAGACGGTGGGGTGCGTCGGTAGCGCCTGGCGGCATGACCATGCGCGCCAAGCGCGATACGCCGGTATTGACGAGTTCGGCATACATGTCTGGCGATGCCTGATCTGCCAGCGGCGCGATGGTGTCGGGTTCGGTGAGAGCTTGCTTGGTCATCGTAATACTTCTGTCCCCGCGGTCATGCGGCCTGTGCCGCTGCGAAGGTGTCTTCCAGGTGCGCGTCGAAACGGGCGAAGTCCTTCTCGACTTCCGCATTCTTCATCACGTCGAATGCCCCGAAGGTGGGTAGCGGCTCCATTGCGAAGAACTTGGCATTGAGGTGGACCGGGCGCAGCAGATCATCGAGTGACATGCCTTCGAAAAAGGGCTCACTGGGATCGTCGAGCGATTCTGCCGGCGCGTTGAGCGTGGCCGAGATCATGTACTTGGTGCCGGCGAGCGTGCCCCCCATGCCGTAGTTAGCTTTTGGTGCCTCGGGCGAGCGGCCATCGCCAACGCAAAGGCGGCCATCCATCCCCGCGGTGTAGACTTCGTCCATGTATCTCTTGAACGACCAGGGAACGCCCATCCAGTTTACCGGGAACTGCATGAAGACGAGGTCGGCCCAACGGTGGTTTTCGACTTCCTCATCGACGTCATAGCCATCAGAAACCTTCGTGACGCGCACTTCATCTCCGCGCGCCTCGAAGAAATCGCGAGCCTTGGTGGCAAACGCTGCGTTGAGTTCGCCCTTGGCAAATTCGTAGGGCTGGTGACCGTTGAGGATCAGGACTTTCATGGTTTCGCTCCTTGCTGATTTGTCGCCGACCCTTGACGGATCAGCGTGTGCAGGCGAAATAAGGGAAGTAGGCTACGAATATCAACCAGTTACCTTTTGGTAACCTGCTAGTCAGTCTTTCAAGGAGGCGCCCATGCGCGCGAAAGTCATCGAGAGTGGAAATGGGCGCCGCGTGGCGGTGGAAGCCTGCGTCGAACCGTGTGCGATCGAGCGCGGAATGCGGATCATCGGCGGCAAGTGGACTGGCTCGATCCTTTATCACCTCAAGGATGGCCCCGTGCGCTTCAACGACCTTGCACGCATGGTTGGCGGGGCGAGCAAGAAGATGATCACCGAACGCCTGCGCCATCTCGAAGATCACGGGATGATCAAACGCGAGGTCGTTGCGACATCTCCAGTGTCTGTCGAATACCAAATTACCGACTTCGGAAGCACCGCGATCTGTATTCTCGACGAGCTCCGCCAATGGAGCGAGAACGTCCCATCAGATCTGACTGGCGATGGCAAAGCAGACGGCTAGGCTAACCTCACTTCACTTAAACGACATATCCGCAGATGAACTCCAGCAAGCTTCTCGATTGGGGCCTATGGGCCTGCGTCGCGTATTTCTGCTGCATGGCGGCTGCCCACTTCTTCGGCATCAAAGTGCCTGTGCTGTTCGTCTACTACGACACCCCGTTCTTCGCTTACCAGGACAAGATTATCTCGTTCGCGGTCGTGGCGTATATTGCGCTGTTCTACAGCGCGGCCAGAGTGCGCGAAGTCGTGCCTGCGGCCTTGTTTACGCTGTGGATTACCGCAGCCGGCCTCGCGCACGTAAATCTATCCGACGCGCTCGGTGGCCTTGAAGGCGAAAAATCGATGACTGCCTATTGGGCGCAGACTGCGCTGATTGGCGGGATCGCGATGTGTCTGACGGCTCTCTATCTCAAAGCACACAGAGGCACGTCCGATGTTCCCAAACCTTAGCCCTCGCTACATCGTCTATTTGCCTAGACCCGTCGAATGTTTCGTCCTGCGGCGCTTTTCTGGATCGATTGGCATCTGACTGAACGGCCGCATCCATGCATAGCGTCCAGATACCGGAATGGCGGGAATGGGGGCACTTATTGCAACGACCGCCCAAAAGCTGAGGTAAAGTTTGCCTGTCTATCTGAGAAGCGGATGATCCAGATCACGAGCTGCAACTGTCGCCAATGGCACGGACAACTTGTATCCGCGCGTTTAGGAAAAAGCTTTGGGCTTTCGGAGCAGCGACAGGCATTACACAAAGCAAAAACGTACCAAAGATGCTGTAGTCAACACAGCATCGGGGAGCGAGGTGATGCCAATCCCCGGTTCGCTTCCTATCGCCCAAAATCCGTTATTGATGCGTTCCGGAACCTGGCTGAACCCTGTGCGCAAAATATTCGGATTGAAATCGACCTCCAGCAGTCCCGAGCCGCCGACGGCTGCCAAGAGATGGGCTGATGCGACTAGACCGATGCCCCCACCCAGGAAATGCGGGCAATAGATTCTGCCGGCCTGGACGATGTCCCGGGCTACTTCGTGGCAACCGGTAATACCTCCCCATTTGGCGACGTCCGGCTGCAGAAAGCTATATGAGCCAGAGGCGAGGGCGTTTGCGAATTCGCGCTTCCCAGCCATGTTCTCGCCGCCCGCCAAGGGCACACCAAGGGCTGCAAGCTCTGCCCAGTTTTGTGGCGTATCGTCCACCCTTAAGGGCTCTTCCACCCAGCCGAGCGAAACCGAGTGTGTCGACTGAAGGAATGCTTTGGCTTCCGCGAGTGCCCATGCCTGATTTGCGTCTGCGAAAAGCCGCTCCGTGGCATATATGGTTTTAGATAGTTCCATGAGGCGGTTCGCGTCATCCGTGCCGAAACCGACCTTCACCTTGAAAGCATCGAAACCCGCTTTCCTGGCCTTTTCGATCTCAGCTTGCGCCGTACCGATCTGTATGCCGCTCGCATAGATGGGGACATGCTGGTGCGCATTGGCATTTATGGCCTTGGCAAGTGGAAGCCCTGCGCGTCTTGAGACGAGGTCCCAGGCGGCAATATCAAGCCCGGCAATGGCATGGGCGAAAGGTCCCTGCTCACCACACTGTATTGCGCGCACCTGCGTTTTCGCATCAAGAGACCAGAACATCTCCTCAGGCGCTTGCCATAGCTGGCCGATTGCGAGATCCGCAATGTCATCCATAAGCAGATTGACGCGGTGCTCGGCTCCGGCTGCTGGCCAGTTCGCGAAGATCTCACCCCAGCCAAAACAGCCCTGATCATCTTCTATGCGTACGAACACGGCAGGGCGGTCACGCATGATCCCGAAGGATGTGGTTACCGAGCCGCTTGTTATGGGCGCTCGACATGCCCATGCATCAATGCGCTTGATCGTAAATGCGCTGTCATAGGGGCGTTTGATGATCTGTTTTTCCATCATGTCGAATATTGGTAAGCCCGAACTAGTGTGATGGGCCGGAGGGTGCGGGAAACCCTTCGATCAGGACATTCACGCAAGCCACTTTTCCCGAATTTACGGCGCGTTCCAATGCTCCGTCGAGCTCGGAGAGTTCCCTCACGAATTCGCCATGCCCACCAAGGGCCGTGGCGACAAGGTCGTAGCGCCCATCACTCAGTTCACAGCCGATCAAGCGGTCGGGACCGTAGTCCCGCAACTGGATCTGATGCTCGGCGTTCCAGCGCATGTCATTGCCAATGACGAGAACATAGGGCGCGCCGACACGCGCTGCCGTTTCGAGCTCGCTGAGATGGAAGCCAGCGGTGCCGTCGCCCATCATGGAGAAGATGGTCGACTGGGGAAACAGTTTGGCAGCGGCGAGGCCATAGCAGAGGCCCCCGCCGATCGCGCCCGACACACCATTGACCACACGCCGCTTCGCAGTAATGCTCGCCTGTGCCCATTGGCCAAATTCGCCGCCATCACTGATGAAGATTGCGTCATCGGCGGCATCGATCCTGCGCTGGACAGCCGCACATAGCTGATCCGGCGTGATAGGCCCGCTGGACTTGGGCGGCGCGGCGCGGCGCGAGAGCTTGTGGGCCACATCTCCAAGCCATTGGCCAGGCTGATCGCCACCGGTCGCGAACTGGATGAGCGTTTCTGCAGCGTCCCGCGGGTCAGCATGGAAGTTCATCTTCAACCGCTTGCCGAGATTTAGATGGGCGCGGTCGCGCTCCTTCATGTCCGGTTGGATGCTGATCCAAAGGGTAGAGGGATTGAACGCACCTGCCTTGCCAAAGCCCAGCGTGAAGTCAACGCGCTTGCCGAGCGTCACGACGAGGTCGGCTTCTTGCAGTATTTCTGCCAATGCTCCCAATGACGGATCCTTCAGACCGCGCGGGCTCTCCATGGCGATGACGGGCGCGCAGAGCGCCTTCTGCAATCTTTCCTTGAGGTCGCCGCTGCGCGTGGCATTCATCACCGGCCCGCAGAGGACGACGGGCTTTTGAGCAGCAGCAATTGCCTGGGCGATCAGGCGAGCATCGCCTTCTCGTAGAGCCATCGTATCGCGGGCCAGTTCGTGCACGGTCGGTATGCTTGCCTCACCGGCATCGTCCTCGACGACGTCGAAGGGGAGTGCGATGTGAACTGGCCCCGGACGGCCAGATGTGGCAGTTCTCACGGCCTTCGCAACGGCAGATCCCAACAGGTCAGCAGAACGTGGCCGCAACGAAAGCTTCGTCAACGGCGCTGTCATCGGCACCTGATCCATTTCCTGGAACGCACCACGACCGTCCTGTGAAACCGGGCTGTCGCCCGTGAGAAGGAGTACCGGTGTCTCGGATTCGGAGGCCGTGAAAAGAGGGCCCAAAGCATTCGCAGCCCCGGCACCCGCCGTTACCATCGCGACACCAATGGTGCCTGTCAGCTGGGCATGGGCTTCGGCCATGTAGACGGCAGCGGCCTCGTGCCGCGTGTGCACGATCTCGACACCGGCTTCAAAACAGGCATCGTAAACCGGCATTATCTGGTTACCCGACAGGGAATAGATGCGCGTTACTCCCGCTGCCTTCAGTGCCTCAACAAGCAGATCCGCTCCGCGCATGAATTCCCCTCCGATTGCGTGTCTTTTTTTGCTGCCTGCGTTCAAGGCACCGTGAAAAACGGTGCCGGGATCAGGATCTTGTTTTCGATATTGTCCACGAGAGGACGCATCTGAACCGCGTAGGCCTGCCATTCCGGTGAGGCCTGTAGCGCCTTTCGGCGTTCCCATCGGTCGTCCATGCTGGAGTATCCCCACATATGAACAATCTGGTTCAGCGGGCCGATATCGGTGAAATAGTATCCGACCATCTTGCCCAATATGCGCTTTTGAACTTCCATTCCTTCCTCTTCATAGAGCTTCAGGAATTTCTGCACGTTCCCGTTCTTGAGCGTGTAGGTGCGCTGGTCCACGAATTTCGTCATGAAGTTTTCCACTCGCCCGCTCAAATCAGCTCATCGCTGCGGTCGTCGGTCTCGCCAAAGCGCTTGAGAACAGAAGGTTTCAGCCCCTCGTAGAGACGGCCGATATTTTCCGACGTGCGGGCGTTTTCGCGTTCGAACAGGCAGTGGCCTTCGAGATCGGAGGCGACGATGAAAGGCCCCATGCGATTGCATTTTAGCACCCACATCGCCTGCGCCAGCCCAAGCTCCTCGTGCCAGTGAACGGCTTCCACATTTTCGACCCCACGGCCCAGCAAGGCGCCGGTGCCGTAGCCGACGGTGGTCAGATAGACCGCACCATTGGGCACGAAATATTCCCTGTAGTCGCGCGAGGTCATTCCGCCCTTGCCGATGATCAGCTTGGCGCCTGTCTTGGCCATCCATTCGGGCAGCCATTTCGCAAAGCGAAAGCTCGCCGTGGCGGTCACCGCACCCATATTGTAGGTGCCATCGGAGCGAATGCTGGCGGCGGGCGAGCAATGGAAATTCGCCGCGCTGTGGGCAGGCAGTTCCATCGGAATATTCGCCTTCTGCTCCAGCGCGCGCATATAGACGCCTTCGCGGGCTGTGTACATCAACCCGTCAAGATAAACGACGTCGCCCAGCTTCAATGACGCGATGTCTTCAGCCGAAGGTGTGGTCGAAAGGCGGATTTCGCGCGGTTTCATTCGGCGGCCTCCATCATTGGCTCCCATTCGACCGTCTCGCGCCGCTGGTAGGGTGTGAACCAGTCGGGGTCAGTTCGATATTCAACACGACCATCCGCGTGTATGCGGGCTACCGCGCGCCTGGAGGACAGGCAGAACGCGTGCACACTCATCTGCATGCCGCCGGTGTGGCAGTAGCCGACCTCGATATGCGTATCGATCACCATGTTCTTGCCGACGAATCCCATTGCACCCATGCCGATGGAATTGCCCAGTTCCTTGAACTCCTCCTCAAGGGCGGCGATGCGCGGATCGGAATTGCGGCTTCCGACAACACGCAGACAGGCGGCACGCTTGCCCAGCACCATGCAGGTGTCCTTGCAGCCGCCAAGGCCAATCCCGATGATGGCTGGCTGACAGGCGAGGCCACGTTTGCCGAAGGCGACCAGGCAATCGAGATAGAAGCGCTTGATACCCTCGATTCCGTCCGAGGGGAAAAGCATGCGGTAGTCGGTGCCGAAGAGACCGCCCTTGTGAACGGTGATCAGGTCGATCCATTCCCCACCCGGCTCATAGCCATATTCGATTTCGGGGGCGCCAATTCCCACATTGTTGTTGTGGTCGGTTCGCCATAGCGGGTGAACTCGGTTCGGCCGCAGCGGCACACCATTGGTGCTGTTGGCGGTAGCGCGGCGAAGGGCTGCCTCCAGCGCGACGGGGCCTCCTTCGACCTGGGTCTCGTTTCCCATTTTCACATACCAGCGCGGCGTTCCGGTATCGCCACACATGGCTCTACGGTCCTCCTTCGCCGCTTCGTAGTTCTCCAGCATCGCCTGAAGAACGAAAGCGGACAGGTCGCCATCTTCCGTGCTGGCTGCTCCCTTGAGGCCCTCGAGATAATCTTCGGGGATCTCGATGGCAGCCTTGTCCATTAGGGTTTCAGCCGTGGACTGGATGAGGTCGATCGGTATCATGCTGAGGCCACCAATGTTTCAGGTTCATCTTCGGACAGGACAGTCTGGCCGGGCTTGACGATGGTGAAACGGACTTGCTCGCGCTGCACCTCGACATCTCCGCCTTTCATGGCCGCGACCGTGAAATAGGATTCGTCGAGATTGCCTTCGTCCGGGAAGTCTTCGCGATAATGCGCGCCCCGGGAATTTTCTCGGGACAGTGCCGCCTTGGTGATCACTTCCGATATCTCAGTCAGCGATGCCACGTTCAGCCAGTCGTGCCAGGTGAGATTGAAAGCGAGGTTGGAGGAGTCGACGCCAGTCTCCGCGAGTTCTTCGCGGATTGTTTCCAGTCGACCGAGCCCGCGCTTCATGCCGGTCGCGGTACGAATGACGCCAACATCCTCCCACATCATTTCCTGAAGCTGGTTGCGGATATCCTGAACCTTGCCGGGCTTCTTGGCGAAGGGACGTTGTGCGCGTTCTATCTCGGCGGCCAGTATGTCTTCATCCGGTTCGCGCAAGGCGGCCATGCGACGAATATCGGAACCCATTGTTTCGCCTGCGACACCGCCGAAGACGGTCGAATTGGCAACGCCGTTGCCGCCGAGGCGGTTAGATCCGTGGGCGCCGCCCGCGTCTTCGCCTGCAACATAGAGGCCTTCGATCATGGTCCGCGTATCGGGATCAACGATTACGCCGCCCATGAAATAGTGAGCGGTCGGTACAACCTCGACGAGCCCGCCGGCAAGATCGAAGCCGCAATCAGCGCAGCGCTTGACCATCCCCGAAAACTTCCGGCGCACCAGATCGGGACCCAGATGCTTCATCGAAATATACATGCCCACCTGGGCGGGGTCGTTGTTCTTGCGCATTTCGGCATAGATACCGCGGCTGACAACGTCGCGCGTGGCACGCTCACCGCGCTGGTCATAGTCGAACATGAACCGTTTGCCATGTGCGTTCAGGAGCTGACCGCCTGCTCCGCGCAGGCCTTCTTCCAGAACGGTGCCGGTCATGCGCGTATGTTCACCTGCGAGCAGGCCGGTGGGGTGAAACTGCACCATCTCCATGTCGCGTAGCGGCAGGCCGAGGCGAAGCGCCATGGCCAGACCATCCATGGTCTTGTCGCCAGATGGCGTATGATACTTATACATCGTGGGACCGCCGCCGGTGCCCATCATGACGGTCTTGGCGCGAACGAAGCGGAACGTGCCGGTGCGCATGTCGATGAAGAGAACGCCGGATATTGCACTCCCATCACGGCTTGGAACCAAGCCGATGGCGCGATGTTCCTCCAGCCTTTCGATCGGTCGGGAGAGCACCTGTTCCATGAGCCGGTTGATGATTTCGATGCCGGTCAAATCCCCCTTGTGGACCGTGCGATCCGCGGTCTGACCGGCGAAAGCCTTGTGATGCAGGCTGCCATCGGGCTCGCGGTCGAAGAAGCAACCGATCTCGTTCTCCAGCTCGCGCACGCGCTCGACCGCGAGTTGGCACAGTTTCCAGGCCATGTCCTGATCCGGCAGCCACTTGCCGCCGATGATGGTGTCCATGAAATGGCGCTCGACGCTGTCACCATGGCCGAGAGCGACGTTGTATCCGCCCTGGACCATGCGCGTGCAGCCGCATTTGCCGAGTAGTCCCTTCACTGCGATGGAGATCCTGGTGCCTTCGGGAGCGGACTGTTGGGCGTGTAGTGCGGCGAACAGACCAGCACCGCCCGAGCCCAGGATGAGGATGTCCGTATCGTGTCTTTCGATATCCACTTTCAGGGGCATGGTTACACCGCGTTCAGAAAAAATGCGCCGGAGACGAGGAAGGCACCAGCAATGCTGGCTGCCGCCAATGTCTTGTGGCGGCTTGGCCAGGGGAGGAATTCGAGGGCCAGCAGCCGCAATCCACCGAAGAAGTGCACGGCCAGCAGAAATACCAGCCCGAACTCCGCAAATTTCACCAGCGGATGATCCGTCCATAGGGCAAACTGGTCAAAACTTTCGGGGTTTGTCAGAACGAGGGACAACATCCAGAAATGCACAGGCAGGAAGAATGCCAACCCGATGCCAGAAAGCCGGTGCAACAAGAACGCGAACCAGAGCGGATGATTGCGATATCTGCTCATGGCGCCACCGTGACGGCTATGACCGCGGATGCACCCAGCAGGAGAAACAGGAAGAAGGCGGCTGTACCGACCAGACACAAAGCAAGGCCGCGCAGGCCAGTTATCTCGCTCAGGACAACCCGCACACCGATAGCGGCATGCACTGACACTGCGGCGACAAACATGCCGTAAAACACGAACCAGAACAGCGAACCTTGGGTGCGTCCAAGGATTTCCGCTGCACTCAGGCCACCCTGTATCGCATAGATCATCACCGCGATGTGGGTGATGACGAATGGCACCATGATCATGGCGCTGATGCGCTGCGCTAGATAGAGGCGAAGATCAAGCATCGCGAGCCCTCTTGAACGCATTTCGCGCGGTAAGGCGCTTCAGATTTGCAATCGCGCCCATCGGGTCGAGGCCATTGGGACAGTGGAATGTGCAGCTGCCCATGGAATGACAGTTGTGGCAGCCACCACCTTGGGAGACAGCTTCTAGAACGCCTTCGCGATTGGCGTGCTTTTCATCGTTCACGATCGTCCAGGCGCGCTGCAACGCAGCCGGACCGAGATAGTCGGGATTGGCACTGACCGTGTCACAAGCAGAGTAGCAGACCGAGCAGTTGATGCATTCAATGCCGGCATTTGCGGCGCTGCGCTCTTTGCCATCCGGCTTGACCTGGGCGATAGGCTCGTGCCTTGAGGCGCTGGGCTGATGTCGACCGCCCGCCTTCACCCATTTGTCGAAGAACGGCGCCATGTCGGCAGCAAGGTCCTTGATGACCGGCAGATTGCGCAAAGGTGCGATCGTGACCTTGCGGGTCTTGCCGAGTACCTTCTTGACATGCGTGCGGCAGGTCCAACGCGGAGCACCATTGACCATCATCGCGCAAGACCCGCACATGCCGACGCGGCATGCGAAACGGTAGGTCAGCGTCGGATCGGCATTTTGCTGGATCCAGGACACCACGTCGAGCACCGTCTGGCTTTCATATTGAGGCACCTGGAAGGTCTGGTAATTGCCTCCATCCGCATCGCCCCGCCAGACTGATATCTCGAGATATTCCTGCTTCTCGGACACGAGATCTCCAACCCCTGATCTTTCTCCTGCTCTTGGTATAAATGATAGTTTGCTTTACAAAAAAGCGGATTATTCTAACGGTTTATTGTAGCTAGACTTACATATCCCGAGGGGGATAAATACGAGAAAAAGGCGGCTACGCATTCGTAGCCGCCCTGTCAGTAAACCCTTGTCGCAGCTTTGGTTTTCGCCCCTCAGCTCTCGTTCTGCGTCGCGAGTTCGGGCTGTTTCAACGCCGGTTTTGGCTTGGACATTCCCGTTTTCAGGATCGCAAAGACGGTAATTGCTGTCAGCCCCCAGAAGAACCATGTTATCGGCCCGCGCATGAGGATGGTGGGATTGCCACCCGACATCAGCATCGCCTGCCGGAAATTGTCTTCCAGGAGGGGCCCAAGGATGAAGGCGATGAGGAAGGGTGGGGCTGGCACGTCGAGGCGCATCATCAGATAGCCGACCCAACCCATGACAAGCATGACACCAACATCAAACACATTGTTGTTGACGGCAAAGACACCGTAGATGCTGAGAATGAGCACTGTGGGTATCAGGATGCGGCGTGGAATGTCTGCGACATATTTGAAGCCGCGGATGGCCGCAGAACCGATGAACAGCAAGAGCACGGAACTGACGATCAGACCGATGAAAAGGCCGTAGATCAGGTCGACATTAATGACGAACATCATCGGACCCGGTTGCAGTCCGTGGACCATGAAGGCGCCGATGATGATTGCGGTAATCACGTCGCCGGGCACGCCGAGTGCCAATAGCGGAATCAGGGTCGCGCCTGCCACGCCATTGTTCCCAGCCTCGGCCGCTGCAACGCCTTCGACCTCGCCCTTGCCGAAATTCTCCTTGTTCTTCGACTTGCGGCGCGCCTCCGAGTAGGAAAGGAAGGCGGCCGGGGCAGCGCCGATCCCGGGAATCGACCCCAGAAACACGCCGATGAAACTTCCGCGAATGATCGAGCGGAAAGACTTCTTGTAATCGGCGAAGGTGACCTTGTTCTTGCCCAGGCTGCGGGTCTTGCCTAGATGCCCGGTCGGATGCCAGGCCATGGCCAGCACTTCCGGTATGGCAAACAGACCGATCAGTACCGCAATGAAGTTCAGGCCGCCCATCATGTTGGGATCACCGAAGGTGAAGCGGTTCGTCCCGTAGATCAGATCCAGCCCCACCGTTGCGAAAAGCAGACCGAGCAGAGCGGAAAGCGCACCGCGCAGCAGGCTGTTGCCCGAAACGCCGGCTATGATCGTCAGTGAGAAAAGGATCAGGGTGAAGAATTCCGGCGGACCAAAGTTCAGGGCGAATGAGGCGAGCCAACCTGCAAACAGGATTAGGGAAAGATTGGATACCAGATCGGCCGTACAGGACGCCCACAGCGCCATGCCGAGAGCACGTCCAGCCTCGCCCCGTTCTGCCATGGGATGACCGTCCATGACGGTGGCAGATGAGGCCGGCGTTCCCGGTGTCTTGATCAGGATGGCCGGAATGGAGCCGCCGAAAATCCCGCCCTTATAAACGCCCAGCAGAAGCAAAATGCCGGTCACCGGCTGCAAGGTGAAGGTGAAGGGGAGGGTCAGTGCCACCGCCATCGTGGCCGACATGCCGGGGATGGCCCCGGCTACAACACCAATGGCCACGCCCACTGCGAGCGCAAGGAACACCTCGAAATTGGAAACAAGTGAAAGGCCTGCAAGCAGGCTGTCGACAAAGCTCATGGAAGCCTCACGAAGTCACCTTGCGGGATCGCGACGCCTGCGACATGCGCAAAGAATGCATAGAGAATAAGGGGAATGGTCACGGCGCAGATCAGAGCCGCGACAGGATAGCGTGTCCTCAATATGAAGATCGAGGCGATGAAGATCAGCATGGATGTCCAGACCATCCCCAGTCGCGACATCAGCAACATCGCCGCAATCATCACCACGGCCATTGCGGCAAGCCGCATATAGCCTTTTCTCCTATCAGTGATGGCATCACCGACCACTTCACCGCCAGTACTTTGCGACAGTCCGTTTGCGAAAAGGCCGAGACCGGTGAGGCCCATGAGAGCACTCAGGGTGTATGGCCAGAAAGTGGGAGAAAGAACGAGGTGGGGTACATTGCTGGGCTCGGAGACCCAGTTTGGAATCGCAGCCAAGATCAGAAAGAGGGAGAGTGCCATCGCGCCCAGCCCCAACCTCGTTTGAACCTGTTTATTGTCCATCTCGCTCCTCCCAAAGCGAAGCGCCGGGAGGATTTCCCGGCGCTGTTCTGTAAATCAGCCTTCGACGCGCATGCCCAGCTTGTCGACGAGATTCTTGAAAGTCTCATACTGGCGCTGAATGAACTCGCCAGCTTCCTGCGGAGACATCAGGTCGATGATCGAACCGGCGGATGTCAAAGTCTTGCGGAAGCGTTCGTCTGCAATTGCTGCGTTCATCCATTCTGCCCATTTATCTGCCACGTCATCGGGAAGATCCTTGGGCCCGGCGATGCCGGTCCAGCCGACAAGCTCGTTCAGGCTGGGCTTGCCAAGTTCGGAGGCGGTCGGAGCATCGAAGCCATCCAACCGTTCCTCTGAAGTTACGAGGATTGGCTTTAGCTGCTTGTTGCTGACCAGATTGGACAATGTGGAAGAGTTGGTGCAGATAAACGTCACGGTGCCGTTGAGAACGGCGGTTGCTGCTTCGCCGCCGCCTTTCTGAGGGATGTGGGTCACCGTCTTGTGCGGGTCCTTCACGCCAAACTCATCAAGGACCATCACCGCGGCAAGCTGGAGCATCGAGCCGACGCCCGATGAACTGTAGCTGACATTGCCTTCACCAGCTTTCTTGACCAGATCTTCAACCGAGTTGATGTCTGAATCGGCCTTAACCGCACAGGCCACAGGGTTGATCTCGTAGACCGTCACGAAGCGAAAGTCGTCGAGGGTGTAGGGCAGGGTTGCCTTCATGGCCGGATTTACAGTGTGCGACCCCACACGGGCAAAAAGCATCGTATAGCCGTCGGGTTTAGCATTCTTGACGACCACGCTACCGGTTGCGCCACCGGCGCCAGTCACGTTCGACATGACCAGCGTAGCGTCGGCTTCCTTGCTCAGCGGTTCTGAGAGAGCACGGGCCGAAATGTCGGTCGCGCCACCCGCGCCATAGGGAATGATCATATTGATCGGCCGCTCTGGGTAGTCTGCCATGGCACTGCCTGACATCAGGCCAAGCAATAGCGCGTTCGTGAGAATTGGCAGTCTGAATCTCATAGTTTTCTCCTCCCGAGAGATTTGTTTGGCCTAATCGACGGCTTCCTCCCAGCCATATCGGATCGGCTTGACAATTGTTATGGGAAAGGCATTCTTAAAAAAAGATGGTTTTCCTAACAATTTTCGTTAGAAAAACTGAAATAAGCCTTGGGTGCAACTTCATGTCGATCCGGTCGCTTAGAACTCTTGTTGCCGTGCATGACCACGGTACCTTTAGTGCTGCAGCTGAAGCGGTATTCGTGACATATTCTGCCGTTTCCCAGCAGATGAAGGCACTCGAGGAAGAGTATCAGATCACGATCTTCGACCGCAGCAAGCGAACGCCGGAACTGACGCCGCTGGGCTTGGCAATGGTCGCGAAGGCACGCGACATCATCCAAACCTATGACGATTTGGTCCCATCGATCCTGGGGGAGGGGGCGCTGAAAGGGGAGATAACGCTCGCTGCCGTGCCAACGACGCTAACGGGGCTTGTCCCGCTCGGTATATCGATACTGAAGCGCAACTGCCCTGATCTGCACATCCGGGTGGGGCTGGGGCTGACCACTTCGCTTCTCACGCAGATCAAGCGGGGGATGCTTGAAGCCGCAATCCTCACCGTGCCCTCGATCGCTCCTGAGGATCTGGTGATTCAGGAGATTGTCACCGAACCACTCGAGCTTCTGGTCTCCGACCAGCTTTCCGAAGATGATCCCATCGCACTTTTGCGCTCGCAGCCCTTCATTCGCTTCAACCGTGAAGCTGTGGTGGGCGAGATCATAGAGCGTTGGCTCCAGGCCAAATCGGTCACGGTGAACGAAGCGATGGAATTACAGGGGCTTGATGCCATCACCAGCATGGTCGCAGCAAATCTTGGCGTTTCCATCTGCCCACGCCGCTGCATTGAGACACAAGCGCCGCCAGGTGTGCGCTCGCTGTCACTGGGGCCTGACGCACCGACACGCCGTCTTTGCCTGGTCACACGGAAGAACAGTGCAAAGCGGCTCGTGATCGACAAGATCCACGAATCGTTTCTGGAAGCGGTCGAAGTGGGTGTCTTCCCACCCAAATTGCATCCGCAAAGAGTATCGGCATGACGGGTGAAATGGCTGCAATGCTTGTTGCCGGAGCTGCTGCCGGCGGGTTTATCAACGGGCTCGCTGGTTTCGGCACGGCACTGTTCGCACTCGGCTTCTTTCTCGAAGCGATGACAGCGATGCAGGCCGTCTCGCTGGTCGTGATCCTGTCTGTGGTCAGTGGCATACAGGGGGTGGTTCTTGTACGTCGCGAGATGATGGCAAACCAGCGGCGCCTGATGCGCTTCCTCCTGCCTGCAATCATCGGCATTCCCATCGGCATCGCCTCACTGGATTATCTTGAGGCAGGGACGCTGAAGCTGGTCATCGGCTTCTTCCTGGTTCTCTACGGAGGCTTCTTCGCGCTGCGGCGCAATCTGCCGCAAATTGCGGGAGATCGACACAAGACCGATATGTCCGTCGGGTTCTTGGGCGGTCTGCTTGGAGGGGCGGCATCTCTTTCCGGTGCGCTTCCCACCATGTGGTGCTCCATGCGTCCTTGGCCCAAGGGAGAAACACGTGCGGTTTTGCAGCCCTATAACGTCGCGGTGCTGATGATCGCGATAATCCTCTTCTGGTTCCGCGGCGCATATACTGTCGAAACGCTTTATCATCTTGCGGTCGCAGTGCCGGCATCCTTGATAGCTGCGCAGCTGGGCATCACCGTCTTCAAGCGCCTGAACGACGGTCTATTCCGTCGGCTGCTTGTTGTCATGACCTTCATCGCTGGCACGGTGCTCTTAAGCCGTGAGGCCGTGGCAATGCTGCATTTCTGAAACGACGAATTCCCGCATTGGCAGAACTACCATCATCTCCAAGGTGGGCTTCCGTCGCAGGACCAGGCGCAACTTTTAGTCATGCGCTCGCACTGGGGGCTCGATCCTGGCCTCGTCGCAGGTGCGAGGATGCTCGTTCAGCGGATGCTTGAAACGCGGGACGTCCATCTTGTATCCAAGCTAGTGTCCGCTCCTGGGCTGAGGCAAAGTTTGCCTGTAGGTCCAATTTGGGGCGCTGAGCTGCTGCTCCTGATCTTAAATCGCGCACCCTATTCGAGGTCCGGACAAAGTTTGACCAACCACGCGGGGAACGGCAGCAATTTTCGCGCCGAATGCATCGGCAACAATCAGTGGAGCTCTGTTCACCATCTCTCTACGCAATCGACAGCGAGTTCTGCTCTATCATCTTATCCAGATAGTACGCCGACCAGTTCCGCTTTTGCAGCCAAGGTTTCAGCACGATTAGTCCACCCGCATCTGCCTTCCCCTTTGCTTCCAGCAGAATTGGCGTGATGGTATCCAGCGCAGGAGACGCTGCCTGCTCAAAGCGCGCCAGGTCGCGCGTGGTAAGGTGGTTCTTACCTCCGTAGCGCGCGGGAATATTCGACTTGCGCGAGTGCCCCATCAGACGCTTGCGCGTCGCATCCTTCAGGTCCGTGTTGTCAATGAGATCCGCGAACCAGTGGCGTGTCGAGTAGAGCGTGACTTCGCTCCTCGTGATGCCAAGCTTTTCCTTAAGATGCTGCCAGCTCTTGGTGATAGGCTGCCCCCAAGCGAATTTCCCCGTCGGGCTTTAGATAGGGCTCCCATTCCGGAAAAAGATATGGACACGTTTTAGGTTCAGGTTTGTGCTTGAACATGGGCACGTTCTTCCTGTTGGGAATGTCCGGAAGCATGCGATCGAGCTGGAGGAGCGAGGCGTAGTCGACGCTGTCATTCATTCTGTGGATCCAGCCCAGATGCTCGGAAAGACGGATGCGAGCTTGGCGATAATTGCTGGTCCTTAACGAGACTCTATAGAGCTGCTTGCCGAGCAGGCGGGCAGGCGTACGGCTAAGCCGAACCTGCAGATAGTAACGGCCATCACGGCGGGAAAGATAGGAAGCACAAGCCATGACATTCTCACCAACAGTAATGCGAGATGTCTCACAGTCATCGGAACCTCCGTTCCTCGTAACTGCTTGATGTTACTAGCGTGCTTCTAGTGGTAGCGGAGGAGGGACTCGAACCCCCGACACAAGGATTATGATTCCTCTGCTCTAACCGACTGAGCTACTCCGCCTTCCCAGGCTTCTGGTGCGTCGCTTGGGTGCGGCGCGGAAGACGGGCGGATATAAGGTTCTGGGTGTTCGCGTGTCAACCCGCCTCATGCGCCAATTAGCCAAAAAACAATAAGCAGCTTTGCGCGGCGCCATGTCACCCGTTCCCGGGCTTGAGTTGAACGGCTTGCACCGATATGTCTCTGCACCATCGAACCAGTGTGACCATTGTATGAAACCGCGTATTGCAGTTCTTGGATGCGGGTATTGGGGTTCCAATCACATCCGCACACTCAAATCATTGGGCGCGCTCGCTGCCGTCTCGGATGCCAACAGCGCGCGTGCCGAAGGCTTTGCGAGCGAGCACGACTGTAGGGCCGTCGCGCCGGACGCGCTTTTCGAGCGCGAGGATGTCGATGCCATCGTCATGGCGCTTCCTCCCCAGTTTCACGCCGAATATGCGCAGCGCGCCGCGGCTGCCGGCAAGGACATGCTGGTGGAAAAGCCGATCGCGCTGACGGTTGACGACGCGGAGAAATCCGTGGCTGCCGCACATGAGGCGGGCACCATCTTCATGGTCGGGCATGTTCTTCGCTTCCACCCGGCCTTCGAGAAACTCAAATCCCTCATCGATCAGGGCGAACTGGGCGAGGTGCGCTACATCCATTCGCACCGCCTTGGTCTTGGCAAGTTCCATACGGAAAATGACGCCCTGTGGGATCTGGCGCCACATGACCTGTCGATGATTCTCGCCATCACCGGCTCTGCGCCGGTGGAAGTGCGCGGGGAGGGGGCTGCTCTCCTCGACAATCTGAGCGATTTCGCCCATCTCCATATGCGTTTTGCCAACGGGCTGCGCAGCCATCTCTTCACCTCGAGGCTCAACCCCTATCGTGAGCGGCGCCTGACGGTTGTCGGCGACAAGGCGATGGCCGTTTTCGATGATGTGGAACCATGGGGCCGCAAGCTTGCCGTCTACCGCCACGCAGTCTGGCAGGATTCGGGCCAGTGGGCGTTCACGACCAACGAGCCGACCTATGTGCCCGTGGAAGACGGGATGCCGCTCACGCGGGAGCTGGAGCATTTCATCTCCTGCATCGAAACACGCCAGAAGCCGCGCACGACGGGCGAAGAAGCCATCGACGTTCTGCGCATTCTCACCGCGGGCACGATATCTCACAATTGATCAGGGGCGCGTTATCAGCGCCTCTGATTTCGTTCCGATCAGAGGTTTTTCTCAGGCCGTCTGCGCGAGCCTGGCAAGCTGGGCTTCTGCGGTGCTCGAGCGTTCCGAGCGTTCGATGAAGCCGCCACCATAGACGCGGGCCTCATTGCCCTCATCGGAATAGAGCACGCAGGCCTGCCCGGGTGCCACGCCTGCCTCGCCTTCCTGCAAATCGACAAAGGTCTGCCCGTCCTTGTGATAAACGGTGGCCGGGGAGGGCGGGCGCGTGGAGCGCACCTTGGCGAAAACTTCCATTCCCTCTGCGGGGATTTCGGCAAGAGAGCCGTCGCCCAGCCAGTTCACGTCACGCAGATAAAGCCGACGCGTTTCCAGCGCCTCGCGCGGTCCGACGATAACACGTGCATTGGCGGCATCCAGATGAACGACATAGAGGGGCTCGCCAGCCGCCACGCCGATGCCGCGACGCTGGCCGATCGTGTAATGCATGATACCTTCATGTCGGCCAAGCTTGCGCCCGTCGATATGAACGATCTCGCCCGCGCGCGCCGCATCGGGGCGCAGCTTGGCGATTATGTCGGAATATTTTCCCTGGGGCACGAAGCAGATGTCCTGGCTGTCCTGCTTGTTTGCGACCGACAGACCCATTTCCTCGGCAATCTTGCGCACTTCCGGCTTGGAAAGTTCGCCGAGCGGAAAACGCAGATAGTCGATCTGCTCCTGCGTGGTCGCGAACAGGAAATAGCTCTGGTCGCGATCGGCATCGACGGGGCGCATAAGGGCGCGGTGGGCGCCATTCTGGCGGCTGCGGATATAGTGCCCGGTGGCCAGTGCATCGGCACCAAGATCGCGTGCGGTGGCCAGCAGATCGGCAAATTTTACCGTCTGGTTGCACGCTACGCACGGAATGGGGGTTTCCCCGGCCACATAGCTTTCAGCGAACGGATTGATCACCGCATCGCGAAAGCGCTGTTCGTAATCGAGAACATAGTGGGCGATACCAAGCGTCTCCGACACGCGGCGCGCATCCTCGATATCCTGACCCGCACAGCAGGAGCCGGGGCGATGTGTGGCTGCGCCATGATCGTAAAGCTGCAGTGTCACGCCGACGACTTCATAGCCCTGTTTGGCCAGAATGCCGGCAACAACCGAGGAATCCACGCCACCGGACATTGCCACGACGATGCGTGTGTCCTCCGGGCGTCCAGGCAGGTCCAGACTATTCATGATCGGGCTTTCCGTCTTTGCAAAGATCTTTTGGCGCTCAAGGCTCGCGGGTTCATGCCAATGCGTGCGCGCCGGGTCAAGCTGCGCCCCAATATAGGCACTGGCGAGGCTTCGTGCCAGCCAGGCAGCGGGCAAGCAGTCCAAACGGACTATCCGGCATTTGAAGAAAACTCCAAACAAATCCCTAACGCGGGATTCAGAAGTCTTACCTTACTGTTACCGGGCGTTTAGGCAAATCTTAAAACCGCGGCGCTAATGTGACGTTGATTGGGTCTTGGTTAGTGTAGAGAGTACGATGACCGATCTGGTACGACCACGTGTAAAATATGTCATTGGGCCTGACGGCAGCCCACTGACGGTTGCCGACCTGCCGCCGACGAATACTCGCCGGTGGGTCATCCGTCGCAAGGCGGAAGTGGTTGCAGCCGTCCGTGGCGGGCTGTTGAGCCTGGAGGAAGCGTGCCAGCGTTATCGTCTGACGGTGGAGGAGTTCCTGTCCTGGCAGGCCTCCATCGAAGATCATGGTCTGCAGGGGCTGCGTACCACGCGCATCCAGCAATACAGGCACTGATCGCAAAACGATACGCGACGAAGAGAAAAAGCCCTGCCGGTTCAGCCGGCAGGGCTTTTTGCTATAGCTCGCCAGATGTCAAACGCGCGAATTGCAGCGTAAAACGACAAAAAAAAGCGGGCACTGCTGCGCCCGCTCGCCTGGCATTCCGTGTGATTTGTGCAGGTCAGCCCACCATTGCGCGGGAGGCTTCGCCGTCACCGGCGCGTTTTCCGTCGCGCATCTCCAGCGCTTCGGCCTTCTTCAGTTCCGCTTCGCTCTCGGCGAGATCGGCCTCGGCCTGGGCCTTCTGTTCTGCCAGTTCGTTTTGCGAGGTGCGAAGATTGTCGCGGCGCAGGCGCGCAGCTTTTGCGAATGTCGGATAGGCGAAGTGGCTTTGATCGGTAATGCCGGCCTTTGTCTCTTCTGAGACGATCTGCGCATCCAGTTCATCTGCCATACGTTCGAATTCGGCGATCATCGTGTCCAGCTGTGTCAGCCGACGCCGCTTCTCGTTGACCTGGAATTGCTTGAGCCGGACAAGATTTTCACGCGATTTCATGACACAACTCCCACACCGCTTACACACAAGGCCGATCATCGGCCGATACATGATCCCCCACCGCCGAACCCTCGTCAGAGCTGCCCACGCGGAAATGGGAAACAAATCCCTAAATTTCTTACTGCCCGGTAACCATTCGTTTACGGGCATCGTTAATCATACGGGTCATCACTTAAGGCCCGGTAAAAATCGTGAGGCAGTTTCGAGTTACCTCGCACGGGCTCGGTGAAAGACACATTTTCTGGGGATGCAGCGAAAGTGATTCAATATTTGGATTCAACGATGTGCCCGGACATTCTCAAAAGCGATGTTAGCGCTTGCAAGGATGAAACAGATTTTGTTAACCATTAACTGGCAGCCTCCGATTCAGGCGACACACGTCGCAGTTTCCGGTGGTCTGGCGACCCGGGGCGGCGGCGGAGAAGGGGAAAGACATGCGCGTTCTGTTGATTGAAGACGACAGTGCAACCGCACAAAGCATCGAGTTGATGCTGAAATCGGAGAGCTTCAACGTTTACACCACCGATCTGGGTGAGGAAGGCGTCGATCTCGGAAAGCTCTACGACTACGACATCATCCTGCTGGATCTCAATCTGCCGGACATGTCGGGTTATGAAGTGCTTCGTACACTGCGCCTTTCGAAGGTGAAGACCCCGATCCTGATCCTGTCCGGCATGGCTGGCATCGAGGACAAGGTTCGCGGCCTGGGCTTCGGCGCAGACGACTATATGACCAAGCCTTTCCACAAGGATGAGCTGGTCGCACGTATCCATGCGATCGTCCGCAGGTCCAAGGGGCATGCCCAGTCGATCATCACGACCGGTGACCTGGTGGTCAATCTCGATGCCAAGACCGTGGAAGTTGGCGGGCAGCGCGTACATCTGACCGGCAAGGAATATCAGATGCTGGAGCTGCTCTCGCTGCGCAAGGGCACCACGCTCACCAAGGAAATGTTCCTCAACCACCTTTATGGCGGAATGGACGAGCCGGAACTGAAGATCATCGACGTCTTCATCTGCAAGCTTCGCAAGAAGCTCGACACTGCATCCGGCGGTCAGAATTACATCGAGACAGTCTGGGGCCGTGGCTATGTGCTGCGCGAACCCGAAGAGGTTCGCCAGAGCGCCTGATCTCGATCAACTTCTGAGACCAAGTCCAAGACCCGGCCTGATCCGCCGGGTTTTGCTGTTTTTGCACGATGGGCTGAAAGGCCCGCGTGATCAGGCCGCGTCGGTCAGCTTCAATTCGCGGAAATTCTCCAGAAGCTGCGCGCGGGTAAAGGGCTTGAGCATGTAACCGCTGGCACCGGCACGCTTTGCGCGCATTATGGGGCCGATATCCAGCTCGCTGCAGCAAAGCAGGATGTGGGGTTTGTTGGCGGGATCCAGCGCGAGGATGCGGCCAATCAGTTCTGCCGACTCCACGTCCGGCAACAGACTGTCGAGGATGATGATCTCCGGCATTTCGTGCAGGCAGATCTCATAAGCTTCCTGGCCGGTTGCCGCTTCGGCCACCAGCATGTCCGATGCCGTCAGGATGCGCTTGGCTACTTTACGGATGACGCTTGAATCATCGACGATCAGGCAGCGCTTCATGGTCCCAGGTCCCTTCTTCGACGGCGGGGGCTTACCCGCCGTTTCCGAAAAGTAAGGTACCAGAACGTTGTAAAGCGAAGGCGAACGAGCTTGGTTAAATTCTGCTTAAATACCTGATTTCTGAGCTGGAGCTGCAGAAAGCAGAATCTCTTCCGCACTCGCGCGAATGGAAATTTCAAGCCCCGTTTCGCGTGCCAGAAGCAGCGTGTAGTAGAACTGTACGCTGTGCGCATCCACGCCGTCTTCCAATTCCCGACCGCTGTGGAGCTCGAGGAATTTCGGTGGAACGCGAACCATCGGGCCATGGGCCCGGATCTCAAAGCGCGGTTCCGTCTCGACATCTTTCAGTCGTACGGTCAACTTGCCGCCACGCGGGATCGCGGCATTTGCCACCAGCAACAGGTTGAGCAGAAGCTTCACCTTGTTCTTTGGCAGCAATGCGCGTGTGCCGATCCATTCCAGATCAGGCTTTTCGTTGCGGATGAAGGCGGTTGCAACGGCTTCCGCATCGCCGGTGTCGATCTGCATGCCCGCCGAGCCGGCTGCGCCAAAGGCAATGCGTGCGAATTGCAGTCGGGCCGAGGCGTTGACCGCACTTGCACGGATCAGCTGCATCGCATCTTCGTCTGCGCCGCCCTCATCGAGAAGCTCGAGTCCGTTATTGATTGCACCAACCGGTGAGATGATGTCGTGGCAGACCCGGCTGCACAGCAGGGCGCCGAGGTCCGTCGCGCTGAGGGTGAGAATGTCGTTCATGGTCTGGCCATCCCGTCTGGGGTGAAAAACTTGCGTTTGGCGGCGTGCAGGCAATAGCGAATCAGTCAATCCGCTTTCAGGAAACCCTGATTACACAAGGCAGCGGAAGCAGCAAGAATTCGGCTCCGTCAGCCCTGCCTTTAGGGGAAGCTTTAATGGTTGAAAAAGGATTACGGCCTATTCTCCAATTCGAGATATCCGTCCCGGGCGGGGTTGCGGAAGCCGCTGCGGCGCCCCAGCGCGCTGTTGCTTCACAACGGAGAGTACGATGTTTTCTACCCTGAGCTCTTTTACCCGTGCAATTGCTGCACTTTCGCTGCTTTTGACCGTCTGTGCCTTCAATGTAGGACCGGCCAAGGCGCAGCAGAACGGCTACACGATGGACGAGATCGTGGACGCCGGTGACAATTTCTTCGGCGCCACCACCGGAGGCCTTGCCACGGTCGTAGAGAAGATCTTCTCCATGTATGGTCTGCCCAACGGTTATGTCCTCGGTTCGGAGGGCTCGGGGGCCATCATCGGCGGTCTGACTTACGGCGAAGGCACACTCTACACCAAGAATGCAGGCGACCACCCGGTTTACTGGCAGGGGCCCTCAGTGGGCTGGGATTTCGGCGCGCAAGGGTCGCGCGTGATGGTGCTGGTCTACAATCTCGATCAGGTCGGCAGTCTTTACCGCCGCTATGGCGGCGTGGCCGGTTCGGCCTATGTCGTGGCAGGCCTCGGCTTCAACGTCCTGAAGAACCAGAATGTCCTCGTCGTGCCGATCCGCACGGGTGTCGGCGCGCGTCTGGGTGTCAATCTCGGCTATCTCAAGATGACGGCGCGTCCGACCTGGAACCCGTTTTGAACCTGTCGGGCCACCAATCGTTATGCCGGCGACACCTGCCGGCATGACTCCACTGGATTTGTGGCGGCCAGGCATGCGAAACTGAACTCGTTCCTTTGAGCCCGGTCCTGATCACGTGATCCAGAATATACTCGTTTTCGCCCTCGGATTTCTCGCAGCCGCATTGCTGGCGGTGCTTGTTGCGCCCGCCCTTTGGCGTCGGGCGGGCGAGCTTGCGCGCAAGCGGCTGGAAGCCCAGCTTCCCCTGTCTCGCGACGAGCTGAATGCAGCCATTGACGCCCAGCGCGCCGAGCAGGCCATGGCGGTGCGCCGTCTTGAGATGCAGGTCGAGGCGCAAAAGAAGAAAGCGGCCAGTGATCTGGTCACGATCAACCAGCAACGGGTTGACCTTACGGAGGCGGGGGAGCGCGAGGCTGCGCTTGCAGAAAGCCTTGCAACGCGCGAAGCGGAACTGTCCGAGACAAGGGAACAGCTGTCCGCTGCGCAGGCCGAAGCTGCATCGCTTAAGCTCAGCCTCGAGCAGGCGGAAGCAAGGGCCAGGGAACAGGCAACCGAGATCGAGAGCCTTTCGGGTTCCTACGAGGAGGCGAGCCTCAAGCTCAGCCGACTGGAACTGGACCTGGTATCTCGCGACAGCGACATTGAGCGATTGAAAAATTCCGTTGGCGTTCTTCGCGAGGAGCGCAAACAGGCCCGTGCTGATCTGCGCGAGGCGAGTAGCAGGCGCAAGCAGGTCGAGAATGCGCTGAAGCTCGCCGAGAAGAGAGCCAAGGACCTCGAACGTCGCAATGAGCGGATGATGTCTCAGGCATCGACGCGCGAAGAGGCGCTGGAGCGCAAGCAGCGCGAAATCGCGCTTCTCAAGACGAGGCTGCGGGAGAACACCATGGCAGATGACGGTGGAGCGGCCAAGATGGCGGCGCTTGAAGAAGAAAATGCTCGCCTGGAGACGAAGGCGGCCGATCTTTCCCTGCAGATTTCGAGCCTGCTTGGTTCGGATCAGGAAAGCGAAGACCCGGTCCAGGGGCGTCTGAAGGCGCGGCTTGAAGCCGTGGTGGAAGAGAACCGCAAGCTGCGTGCCGCTCTTTCGCAAAAAGATGCCGATCCTTCCGGCGATGCGGAGCTTCGTGAACAGATCGCGGCACTTGCCGCCGAGGTGGTGACGATAACAGCTGCGCTTGAGGGCCCGGAGTCGCCCATCATATCCGCCATCGAAAGCGAGGTCGCTCAGGACCCCCAGGCGGCAAGCGTCAGCCTTGCCGAACGCGTCAAGGCATTGCGCCGCGCGACCGCGCCAGCCGAATGATCAGCGTTTGAGCCAGATGTGATGCAGCGCGATGGCCGAGGCTGTCGCGACATTCAGGCTGTCGAAATCCTCCCGCATCGAGATTTTCACGGTCGGCCATTGCTCCAGAAGACCTGAATCGAGCCCCGGCCCCTCCGCACCCAGCAAAAGTGCCGTTCGCGGGCCGAGGCTAACTTCGCTCACATCGCGTTCTCCCTGTGGCGTCATGGCCAGCACGTCAAAACCGCGCGCATGAAGAAGTGCAGTCATCTCCTGTGCTTTTCCCGCCTGGGCGAAGGGGACTTTCAGGGCAGCGCCTACCGAAACGCGGATGGCCTTGCGGTAGAGCGGATCGCAGCAATCGCTGTCCAGGAGCACCGCATCCGCGCCGAAGGCTGCCGCATTGCGAAAGATCGCGCCCATATTGTCATGGTTGGCGATGGCGCTCAGCGCCACCACGAGTGCATTCTCCGGCAGGCTGTCGAGCAGTTCTTCCGCGGTCTGGCTGCTGCACCTTTCACCCACCGCGATTATGCCGCGATGAATGTTGAAGCCGGCGATCTCATCCATGATCTCGCCGCCGGCCACATAGACGGGGATATCAGCCGGAACACGCTCAAGCAGGTCGCGTGCGCCTTGGACGCGGTTGTCGCGCAGAAACAGTGATTGCGCGCGAAACCGGCTCGTCGAGAACAGCACATTCAGCACGACACGGCCTTCAGCAATGAAAAGTCCCTGGCGTCCGACCAGGTCGCGCTCGCGAATATCGCGATAGGGCGCAATGCGCTCGTCATACGGATCGGTGATCTCGATCAGCTCACGGTTCATGTCCTGTCTGCCTGGGTCTGCAAGGCGGCGAGCGCCTTGGGGAGGTCGGTTGCAATTCGGACCGGATTTGCAAATGGCACCCGTTCCACCCGATCGCCCGCAACGAGATCCACGCCTTCCGGGTCGATGCCGCCGATCCGGAACGTGTCGTGTGAATGGCGCACGCGGTCCGGTATCAGTTGCTGGATAGCCTCGTCGCTCAACATATCGCGCGCGATGCGCTCCGCTTTCTCGAAACCGGATGGCACCGGTACGAGAAGTTCTTCCCGGCCAAGTTCATAGGCCTTGCCGAACCCGCCATTCAGCAGGGCTGAAACAGGTTCGAGCCGGTAGAAGGCGAAATCCGCAAAGTCGATATAAAGCGCGGCCTTGGGCTGGCGCGCCAGATAGCGCAGGCGGACAGACGCGTTCCGCGTTGCATCCACTTTTCGTGCCTCTGCCTTGAGGCTCAGGCGGGGATGGGCGAGAGGGTCTCCCTTCCCGGGCTCCCCCACAAGCAGGGCGCAGGCCGGATTGGCAGCAAGCGCCCTGGTATGCGCGGCAAGCTCGGAGATCAGCAGGAGAGGTGCGGCGTCGTACTCCGTTGCCAAGGCAACTCTCGTGGCTTGGGGTAGGCCGTTCTCATCAAGTGTGGCCAAAGCGCCGAAGCGAGCCATGCGCAGGATGCGGCGGGCGAGCGCGATCGCTTCGGCATCGGTTGGCCTGATGGGGCTTGGCTTTTCGTTCGTCACTCGTGGCTCCCGGCGCTTTCCTACGCGCTCCAGAAACTCAATCGCCGATCACGCCCGACTGCACAAGTTCCTCAAGCTCATTTGCATCTATGCCGAAAGCGGAAAGATCTTTGACAGGCTCTGCTATGCCGGCAACGCTTGCCTTGTCGGTCGAAAAGCGCGGAGCGGGTGCCGGACGCATCATGTCGCCGACCTTTACGTGCGCCTGGCGCGCGCGATTGTGAGGGTGCTCCGGTGCCTCGCAGAGCGACAGGACCGGCGCCACGCAGGCATCGGTGGGCGCAAAAAGCGCGTCCCACTCATCCCGTGTCTTCGTCTTCAGCCGGGCTGCAATGGCCTTGCGCATTTCAGGCCACAGCTTGCGGTCATACTGGTTGGAAGCAAATGGTTCTTCGAGCGGCAACAGGCGTGAAAATTCGGCGAAGAATTGCGGCTCCAGGCAGGCGACGGCAAGTTGCCCGCCGTCTGCGGTCTCGTATGTGTCGTAGAATGGTGCGCCGCTGTCGAGCAGGTTTTCGCCCCGCTTTTCCTGCCAGATTCCGGCCTTCATGAAGCCGAAAAAGGAGAGGGCAAGCATGGAGGCGCCGTCGACCATGGCTGCGTCCACCACCTGTCCCTTGCCTGTGCGGCCGCGCTCTATAAGTGCGGCCAGCAGACCGGTCAGCAGGAACATGGTCCCGCCGCCATAGTCGCCGACAAGGTTGAGCGGCGGGACGGGTTTCTCATCCCTCGGGCCGATCATCGACAGCACGCCTGAAAGTGCCAGATAGGTCAGGTCGTGACCGGCACGCTTGCTGAGTGGTCCCTCCTGGCCGAAGCCGGTCATGCGACCATAGATGAGTGCGGGATTTCGGGCGGCGAAGTCCTGCGGGCCCAGTCCCAGCCGCTCCATCACTCCCGGCCTGAACCCTTCCATCAGGATATCGGCTTTCCCGCCCATGCGAAGAAGCAGGTCGCGACCGGCTTCGCTTTTCAGGTCCACGCGCAGAATGCGGCGGCCGTGACGGTCGAGGTCATGCTCGGGCTTCATGTCCAGAAAGGCGCGGGTTGCATTGATCCGCTCCACGCGCACCACCTCCGCACCCATTTCCGAAAGCATCAGCCCAGCCAACGGCACCGGGCCGAGCCCCGCCATCTCGATCACGCGGATCCCTTGGAGCGGCCCTGCCATGGGTTCAGCGCGGTGCCATGCGGATCGCGCCGTCAAGGCGGATCGTCTCGCCGTTCAGCATCTGGTTTTCCACGATATGGCAGGCAAGCTGCGCATATTCGGACGGCTCGCCAAGGCGGGGCGGGAAGGGGACCTGCTGTCCGAGCGAGGCCTGCGCGTCCTCTGGCAGGCCGGCCATCATCGGTGTCTTGAAAATGCCCGGTGCGATTGTGCAGACGCGGATGCCGGACCGGGACAAATCACGCGCTATGGGAAGCGTCATTCCTACGACACCCCCCTTGGAAGCGGAGTAGGCGACCTGGCCGACCTGCCCGTCAAAGGCCGCAACCGATGCCGTGTTGACGATCACGCCACGCTCGCCACCCTCCAGCGGGTCGAGGTCCTGCGCTGCAGCAGCGAAAAGGCGGATCATGTTGAAGGTGCCAAGCAGGTTGATCTCGATGACCTTGCGGTAGAGGTCAAGCGAGTGCGGGCCATCCTTGCCGACAGTCTTCACCGCAACCGCGATGCCGGCGCAATTTACGAGAATGCGCGGGGCGCCAAGTTTCTCCGCTGCCGCAAGAATGGCTGCCTGTCCATCTTCTTCGCTGGTCACATCGCATTTGACGGCAATGCCGCCAATTTCTTCAGCCACCTGCGTTGCCCGCTCGACCTGGATATCGGCAAGAGCGACCTTCGCGCCCCTGGCTGCAAGCGCGCGGGCGGTTGCCTCGCCAAGGCCGGAGCCGCCGCCGGTGACCAATGCTACATGGCCTGATGGATTCATGCTGTAACGCCTCCCGAATGGTACAAACCAAAGCGGCACCCTAGCTGGTCGCCGGGTGCCGCGAAAGGTTCAGGTGTGGTCGTTATCAGCGGCGCAAAACGGCTTTGAGCGCGTCGCGGATACCGATGGCGCCAACAAAGCGGGACTTCTCGTCGAACAGCGCAACCGGTGCCGTTTGCGACTGGTGCATGGCCTGCATCACCGTTTTGAGCGGTGTGCCAGCGGTCGCCCAATAGACCTTCGGCTTGTCCTCCGGCAGCCGCTCCATGTTGTCGCACGAGACCCAGATCGCGGGCTTGCCATTGCGCTCGGCATCCACCACCAGCATGTTCTCGTCGAACTTGAAGCGGGTCGTGCGTCTGCGGTCGAGCCACAGCCAGCCGTCTCCCGCATTTTCCAGATCACGCGCATCGCGCATCACGTTCCATGCCGTCAGCACCGAGAGCGGGTTCACATTGGCGATGAAGTCGCGCACGTAATCCGTCTGGGGATTGAGCACGATGTCTTCCGGCGCGCCGGTCTGGATGATGCGTCCGCCTTCCATGATGGAGATGCGGTTGCCGATTTTCAGCGCTTCCTCCAGATCGTGGCTGACGAAGAGGATCGTCTTTTTCAGCCTTGACTGGAGCTCCATCAACTCATCCTGCAACTTCGTGCGGATCAACGGATCGAGCGCGGAGAAGGGCTCGTCCATGAGCAGGATCGGCGCTTCGGTCGCGAAGGCGCGGGCAAGGCCGACACGCTGCTGCATGCCGCCGGAAAGCTCATGGGCATATTTGTCGGCCCAGTCTTCCAGATGAACCAGCTCCAGCTGTGCCATGATGCGCTCGCGGCGCTCTTTCGCAGGCACGCCTGCAAGCTCGAGCCCGAAGCCGACATTTTCGGCCACGGTTCGCCAGGGCAGGAGGGCAAATTGCTGGAACACCATGGCCACGCATTCGCGCCGGATGCGGCGCAATTCGCCGGCGTTTGCGCTTGTGACCTTGGCCTGCCAGTCGCCATCATTGACGATCACTTCGCCGCGGGTCGTCTCGTTCAGCCGGTTCACCGCACGCAGAAGCGTGGATTTGCCGGAGCCGGAAAGACCCATCAGCACGGAGATCTCGCCGCGTTCGACGGTGAGATTGCAGCCGGCGCAGCCGAGAACCGCTCCAGTCTGCGCTATTATTTCCTCGCGTGACTTGCCTGCATCCACCAGCGGAAGGGCTTCCTGCTGCTCACGTTGGGTGCCGAAAATGATGTCGACATCCTTGAAGTCGATTGCCGTACTCATTTGCCTTGCCCCCCGATGCGCGCGATGCGGTCAAGAATGATGGCAAGCACGACGATGGCCAGGCCCGCTTCAAGCCCGAGCGGAATGTTCACCGTATTCAGCGCTCGTACCACCGGCTTGCCGAGGCCATCGGCACCGATCAGAGCAGCGATCACGACCATGGAAAGCGAAAGCATGATGCATTGCGTAAGGCCTGCCATGATGGAAGGCATGGCGGCGGGCAGTTCCACCTTGCGCAGAAGCTGCATCTTGGTCGCGCCAAAGGCCTGACCGGCTTCAAGCATCGGCTTCGGCACCGAGGTGATGCCCAGATAGGTGAGGCGGATCGGAGCGGGCGAGGCGAAGATCACCGTGACGATCACGCCTGGCGCCGCACCAAGACCAAAAAGGATGAGAACCGGGATCAGATAGACAAAGGTCGGCAGTGTCTGCATCAGGTCCAGCACGGGCTGGAGAATGCGATAGACGCGCGCATTGTGTGCAGCCCAGATGCCTACCGGCACACCGATGGCCATGGAGACGAATGTGGCGGCCACGACGAGCACAAGTGTCTCGACGGTTTCTTCCCAAAGGTCCTGGTTGATGATGAAGAGCAGGCCCAGAAACACGCCGAGGCTGAGTTTCCACGAGCGCTGCAGCGCATAGGCCAATGCAGCTATTGCAAGCGCGACGACCAATGCGGGCACGGCCATGAGAAGGTCGGTCAGACCTTCCAGAACGGTTGCCAGACCTTCAGCCAGGCCGTCAAAGGCCCAGGCGAAATTGGTGGTGAGAAAATCGAAGAGGTCCTGGCCCCAGCGACCTATGGGAATTTTCCGGTCGGCGAGCCAGTCGGATACGGGATCCATAAGGTTGTTTGCGTCCTTCTGTTGTTGAAAGGGCATCCGGTGATCCCGGATGCCCGTAGTTCAGTCAGCCTGGATCAGAGGCCAAGCTCTGCCTTGACGGCAGCCATGCCATCTTCGCCCTCGAAGGTGGTCACGCCTTCAAGCCACGGACCAAGCGCGTCCGGATTGGCCTTCAGCCATTCGCTTGCCGCGTCACCGGGCTTCTTGCCGTCGTCGAGGATGGCGCCCATGATCTCGTTTTCCATCTCGAGCGAGAAGACCATGTTCTTCAGAAGCTTGCCCAGGTTCGGGCATTCTTCGACGAGACCCTTGCGGGTGTTGGTGTGGACCGTCGCACCGCCATAGTTCGGGCCGAACACGTCGTCACCGCCGGAAAGATATGCCATCTCCACATTGGCGTTCATCGGATGCGGCTCCCAGCCGAGGAAGACGATCGGCTCTTCCTTCTGCACCGCACGGCGGACCTGCGAAAGCATGCCGGCTTCGGAGCTTTCCACCACCTCGAATTCGCCAAGGCCGAACTTGTCTTCCTCGATCATGGAGAGGATCAGGCGGTTGCCGTCATTGCCCGGCTCGATGCCATAGATCTTGCCGTCGAGCTCTTCCTGGAACTTCGCGATGTCCTCGAAGCTCTTCAGGCCGGCATCAAAGGCGTATTGGGGAACGGCGAGCGTGTATTTCGCGCCTTCCAGATTGGTGACGATGGTCTCGACCGAGCCATCCTCGCGATATTTCGCGATGTCGGCTTCCATGGTCGGCATCCAGTTGCCGAGGAACACGTCGACGTCACCATTGGCCAGCGAAGCATAGGTCACCGGTACGGAAAGAACCTGTGTCTCCGGCTCGTATCCAAGCGCCTCCAGCACGACCGATGCGGTCGCGGTGGTGGCGGTGATGTCCGTCCAGCCCACATCGGAGAACGTCACTTCCTGGCAGGCTTCGGAATCTTGCGCATGGGCCTGGCTCGTCAGAATGGCGGCGGTTGCTGCAAGCGCGAGGGTCGTCGCACGCTTCAGGATCATTATGGTTCTCCCTGTCATTGTTGCTTTGAGCGGGTGCTTTTAGACGCATAATGCCCTGTTTGGAAGGCGAGCACCACTTTCGAGCCATCTTGGCGCTGTCTGGGTGGTATGTTGCCCGTTATCGGTGGAAGAATGGGCATTGATGCTTTTCCCCCTGTCTATCGCTGTTAAAGAGTTAGGCAAAAGACAGCGAAAAGCCATGGCCAAGCTCTATTTTCACTACGCCACCATGAATGCCGGCAAGACGACCATGCTCCTGCAGGCGTCCTACAACTACCGTGAGCGCGGCATGAACACGATGCTGTTCGTGGCGGGACACTACCGCAAGCACGACGGAGGCTATGTCTCCTCGCGCATCGGTCTGGAGGCGGATGCGGAGATGTTCGTCTCGGGCGATGATCTCTTTGCGCGGATCGCCGAGCACCACGACCATACCACCACGCATTGCGTCTTCGTGGACGAGGCACAATTCCTGCAGGAAGAGCAGGTCTGGCAGCTTGCGCGCGTGGCCGACCGGCTGGGCATTCCCGTGATGTGCTACGGCCTGCGCACCGATTTTCAAGGCAATCTGTTCGAAGGGTCGCAGGCGCTTCTCGCCATCGCCGACGAGTTGCGCGAAGTGCGCACCATCTGCCGCTGCGGGCGCAAGGCCAACATGGTCGTGCGGCTGGGCCCCGACGGCAAGGTGGCCAAGCAGGGCGAGCAGGTCGCCATCGGCAAGGATGTCTATGTCTCGCTGTGCCGCAAGCACTGGGAAGAAGAGATGGGTCGCTGGAAACCGGAGGATCTGGTGGGCTTCGCTGCGGCTGAGTAGCCCCGCGAGGAGAACTGGCATCCCGGCTGCCCATGAGCAGTCAGCGGTTGTAGAAGATCGCCAAACCGCCTATCTCACCCAAAGGAAGCGCGGCGGCGCTGGATCAGTCTGACGGAGGCACGCGGTGCTCGAACCGATCGTGGAATTCTTCACCCGCATTTTTCACTGGATCGGCGTCGGCATTGGCTGGCTTTTCGCGTGGCTTGCATGGCCGTTTCTGGCGCTGGGCCGCTGGTACCGCCATAGGGGCTGGATACTGCAGGCGGTCGTTGGCTCCCTCGTCCTGCTCTTCGCTGGTCTCTATATCTATTTCATGTGGCAGACGCAGGTCTGGACGAATTTCAATCCGGATTATCCCGCAGCCTACAAGTTCGATGAGCGCACGGTTACTGCCGGCGAACAGGTCAATGCGACCGAAGGCGGCGAAACCCGCACTTGCGGGCGTTCTGCCATTGTCGAAGTCGCAGCCGATCTGACGGATTTCAATGTCAACGAGAATGCCTGGATTTCCTCCATGCTTCTCTACAAGACCGGCTTCTTCTTCATCGATTGGGACAACACGCCCTTCTTCGACAACAAGGCTGCCTTCCAGCGTGGCGTGAACCAGGGCGTTCGCCGTATTGCTGTCGAACTTGTGGATGCTCTTGGACGTGTGCGCGGCACCTCACAGATCGATGCGCGCTTGCAGAAGGCGCGCGAAAGCATCCAGTTCTCGGAAGACACCTGGTATTTCGGCCTCAACCCGTTTGGCCCGAAGGCGCCCACACCGAGTTTCTATCGCCAGTCGATCAAGAATTTTCGTGAGTTCAACGATGCGCTGGCCAATTGCGAAGCCGTCTTCGATGCCCGCGCGGATAATCTGATCCAGCTTCTGGACCGCATCTCAAGCGATATCGGCTCGACCTCGGCGATCCTGCGTGAGCGGTCGGAAAATTACAATGGCGGCTGGTTCGATACGCGTGCCGATGACCGCTTCTGGTTCGCCTATGGCCAGCTCTATGCCTATTACGGCCTTCTGGATGCCGCCGGTGCGGACTTTGCCGACGTCATCCGCCAGCGTTCACTGGAATCGCTGTGGGAAGCGACCGAAGGCCAGTTTCGTGCAGCACTCACGATTACACCGGCCATCATCTCCAATGGCCGCGAGGATGGATGGATCATGCCAACCCACCTCGCAACCATGGGCTTCTACGTCCTGCGCGTACGCTCCAATCTCGTGGAACTGCGGCAGGTTCTGGACCGGTAGATCAATCCTTCTCCAGCGACAGCACGGTCAGCTTGTGAAGCTGGCCGTTTCGGGCTTTCCAGTTGATGGATTGCCCGACCGACAGGCCGATCAGTGCTGTGCCGACGGGCGTGGTGATTGAAATGCGGCCGGCTTCGATATCCGCTTCGGCGGGGAAGACGAGCGTGACGGTCTTCGGCTCGCCATCGTCGGCGCTGTAGGTGAGTCGCGAGCCCATGCGCACCGCCTTTGGCGGCAGGCGATCATCCTCGACAACGCGCGCGCGTTCGAGCTCGGTGAACAGCGTTTCCGAAACGGCGGGATCGCGCTCTTCCAGCTTTTCGGCGAGGGCCAGAAGGCGGTCATGATCGCTTTGGGCAATCGTTATGCGCGGCTTGCGAAGCGTCTGTGTCTTGTTGTCCATTGTTCAAAATCCTGATGCCGCGCCAAGCATCTGTCGGCGCCGGCATGTTGCCTTCATGTCGGGAAAAACTTGCGTCCTGGTCTTGGCGAACAGCTTCATTCGAAAAGCTGTTGTGCGTCCCCTGGATCCGGGGACGCAGCCGAATCCGGGGTCACTCTCCTGCGATGGGAGAGACCTTGAAATGGTTGCAGCGGGTTCGGTTGCCAGTCGTCATGGGTGAAAGGTGGGGGTGTTCGTGCACTCTGTCAAGCGGTTGCGCCACAAGGAGATGGAGCCAATCGGGTAGATGATGCGTTAGCTTTCCTCAATTGCCGCCAAATTTCGCCGGAGGGAGCAAGTCTTGCATAGGAGATCGGCTGTTGCCGAAACCGTTACCAGCCTTGTGAAAGGCATTCGCCACCGACCCGCTAACATCATCCCTATCATTATGGCTGCCATTCTCGGGCTCGGGGTCTATGGCTTTGTCGCCATCGCTGACGAGGTTGCCGAAGGCGAGATGGCGCAGATAGACGAGCGGCTGTTCCTGCTGTTTCGCGAGGCGGACGATCCCGGAGAACCATTGGGGCCGCCCTGGCTGGAGGAAACCGCGGTCGAGGTGACGGCCATTGGCGGTTATCCGCTGATCGTGCTCACGCTTGCTGCGGTCGTCGGCTTGTTCTTGGTCACCAAGCGGTACGGACCGGCGCTTTATGCCGTGCTTGCGGTGGGGTCGGGTGCTCTGCTCACCCACTATCTGAAGCTTTACTACGCGCGGCCGCGACCCGATCTCGTCGACCACCTGGATGCCATTCACACGCTGAGTTTTCCCAGCGGGCACGCCATGGTAACCACCATTGCCTATCTGACGCTCGCCGCATTGGTCGTGCGTTTCGTGGATGACCGGCGCGTGCGCATCTATGTGCTCTCGGTCGCCGTTTTCGTTGCCATTATCGTAGGGCTCAGCCGCATCTATGTAGGCGTTCACTGGCCCAGTGACGTCGCCGCTGGCTGGGCGCTCGGAGCTGCCTGGGCAAGTCTTTCCTGGCTGGTTGTCCAGCTCCTCCAATACTGGCGCTCAAGGAGCCGAAACGGATGAACACGCCCGACAAGCAAGATATGCACGAAGCCTTCAGGCCCTTCGCCCGGGCGGGCTATGCCGCACGCGGTCTGGTCTACACGGTTCTGGCCTTCTTTGCCGCCACGGCCGCGCTTGGTACGGGCGAGGGGGGTGATACGCGTGACGCCATCCGGTTTCTGACCGATACCACTGCCAGCGACATTCTCAGCCTTGTTCTGGTCGTCAGTCTTGCCGGCTATGCGCTGTGGCGGGTCATACAATCGGTCTTTGATACGGATGATCACGGCTACAAGCCCACGGGGCTCGTCATCCGCGCAGGGTTGCTGGCCTCGGCCTTCACCTATGGGGTCCTGACACTCTTCACCTTCTCACTTCGATGGGGAGGGGGCGGCAGCAGTGGCAGCTCCGGTGGCGAAGGGTTCTCTGGCTTCATCGCGAGCATCGCAGGCGCGCAGCTGGCCGCCACATTGATTGCAGCCGTTTTCACGGGCGTGGCCTTCGCCCACATATGGAAGGCAGTGCGCCGCAAATATCGCGAGCATTTCAAGGCATCCGAGCAGGTGATGCAATATGTCGACATCGCTGCCATCGGTGGGCTCATGGCGCGCGGCGTTATCTTCCTGCTCATCGCCTATCTGTTCTGGCGCCAGGGCGTCTCGGACAGCGATCAGGCAAGCCTCTCGGATGCGCTCGACTTCATTGCCGGCCTGCCATTCGGGCGCTGGCTGCTGGGTGCCACGGCGCTTGGCCTGCTGCTCTTCGCGATCTACTCCTTCTGCGAAGCCATCTGGCGACGCATCAATGTGGAAGATGCGTGAGGTTGCGCATCCCCCTTGCCGCGGGGCTGGATCGCCTGTATTGAAACGCTCATGAGCATGATCGCAAACACGATTGCATGGTGGTGGGTCCGCTAACAGCGGCCGGCATCAATCTCGTGCGCGATTGAAAAGGTGGCCGCTGGTGAAAGCCGGACGGCCATTTTCTTTATCGGCTTCCGGTCAGGACCTGAAAAGTCGGGATAGGGAAGATGAGCGTGGAAGTTCTGGAAAACGGTGCCGAGCGGTTCAAGACCGCGGGTGGAATCGCGATCACGCGTCAGCGGCATGAAACGCCCTATGAGGGCGCGATCGAAGCCTATGTGGATGCGCTGGATTCGCGCCGCGGCGCAGTCTTCTCGTCCAATTATGAATATCCCGGGCGCTACACGCGTTGGGACACGGCAATTGTCGATCCCCCAGTCGTCATTTCCGCGCGCGGGCGCGACATGAAGATTGAGGCGCTGAACAAGCGCGGCGAAGTCATGTTGCCGACCATCATGCGTGCGGTGGAGGCGCTCGAGCCGGTCGCGGTCCTGGAGCATTCTGCCGAACGCGCCCTGTTGCAGGTCGCCGAGCCATCGGGCGTCATTACCGAGGAAGAACGTTCACGCGCGCCTTCCGTTTTCACGGTGCTGCGTGCGATTACCGACCTTTTCCGCACCCATGACGACGCCAATCTCGGCCTGTACGGTGCTTTCGGCTACGACCTCGCCTTCCAGTTCGATCCGGTGAAGCTCAAGCTCGACCGCCCTGAAAGCCAGCGCGATGTCGTGCTCTATCTTCCCGACGAGATCCTCGTGGTCGACCACCATGCCGCCCAGGCCTGGCATGACCGCTACGATTATGCAGGCGAGGGGTTTTCGACCGAGGGGCTTGAGCGCTCTGGTGAAGCGGCACCCTTCAAGCCTTCGGATCGTGTTCCCCCGCGCTGCGACCACGAAAAAGGCGAATATGCCCGGCTGGTCGAGAGGGCTAAGGAAAGCTTCAAGCGCGGCGATCTTTTCGAAGTCGTTCCGGGCCAGATGTTCTTCGAGCGCTGCGAGAGCAAACCTTCAGCGATCTCGCGCAGGCTGAAGCAGATCAATCCGTCGCCCTATTCGTTCTTCATCAATCTGGGTGAACAGGAATTCCTGATCGGTGCATCGCCGGAGATGTTCGTGCGGGTCAATGGCCGCCGCGTCGAGACCTGTCCGATCTCCGGCACGATCCAGCGCGGTGACGATGCCATCGCGGATTCAGAACAGATCCTGAAGCTTCTCAATTCCAAGAAGGACGAGTCGGAGCTGACCATGTGCTCCGATGTCGACCGCAACGACAAGAGCCGGGTCTGCGAGCCCGGCTCGGTTCGTGTCATCGGGCGCCGTCAGATCGAGATGTATTCGCGCCTCATCCACACGGTCGACCATATCGAGGGGCGTTTGCGCGAAGGCATGGACGCCTATGACGCGTTTCTGTCTCACGCCTGGGCGGTGACGGTCACAGGCGCGCCCAAATTATGGGCCATGCGCTTCATCGAACAGAACGAGAAGAGCCCACGCGCCTGGTATGGCGGTGCGGTCGGTATGGTCCACTTCAATGGTGACATGAATACCGGTCTGACATTGCGCACCATCCGCATCAAGGATGGAATTGCGGAGGTCCGGGCGGGCGCGACTTTGCTCTATGATTCCAATGGCGAAGAAGAGGAAGCGGAGACGGAACTGAAGGCTTCCGCAATGCTTTCGGCCATTCGCGATGCAGGCAAGAAGAATATAATGAACGACAAGAACGAGAGCGAGAAAGTGGGTGCGGGGACCCGCATCCTGCTGGTGGATCACGAGGATTCCTTCGTCCACACGCTCGCCAATTATTTCCGCCAGACCGGCGCGGAAGTGACCACGGTACGCACACCGGTGGCCGACGAGGTGTTCGAGAAGGTCGATCCGCATCTGGTTGTCCTCTCACCGGGCCCCGGCACACCGAAGGATTTCGACTGTGCGGCAACGATCGCAAAGGCGCGCTCCCGCCATCTGCCGCTGTTTGGCGTGTGCCTGGGCTTGCAGGCTCTGGTGGAAGCCTGCGGGGGTGAGCTCCGCCAGCTTCGTGAGCCTGTTCACGGCAAGCCTTCACGCATCCGCGCCGGGGGCAACAGCCTGGTCTTCGCCGGCCTGCCCAACGAGATCACCGTTGGCCGCTATCATTCCATTTTCGCGGATCCGTCCAGCATGCCGGATGGTTTCGTCATCACCGCGGAGACCGATGACGGAATTGTCATGGGGATAGAGAGCGAGAAAGAGCCGATTGCGGCTGTTCAATTCCATCCCGAATCGATCATGACGCTGGGACAGAATGCCGGTATGCGCATGATCGAGAATGTAGTGGCACATCTTCCGCGCAAGGCGCGGGAACAGGCCGCCTGAGCACGGTGCAGCGGGGCCTGAACCCGCTGGCAATCTGATTCACCTTCTGCCTGCATGTCGTTGTACTTGCAGGCAGAATGCTGTTCAGCCTTCCCTTGCGGGAGCAGTCGAGGAGAAATGAAGCCCGATGCCCGGTAGTGGAAGAGTACGCCGCCTGACTGTCTGGACCATTGTTATCGGCGTGGCGATTTTCGCGCTGAAGGCGCTCGCCTGGTGGTTGACCGGCTCGGTCGCGCTGTTCTCGGACGCAATGGAATCCATCGTCAATGTCGTGGCATCGGTCGCGGCCTGGTATGCGATCCGGCTTTCCTACACGCCAGCCGACGACAACCATCCCTATGGGCATCACAAGGCCGAATATCTCTCTGCCGTCCTTGAGGGCGTGCTGATCGTCGTTGCGGCACTGCTCATCATGCGTGAAGCAGCTCTCGCCTTTCAGGCATCGGAACTTCATGCCATGCCGGTTCTGGGCCTCGTGATCAATGGCATCGCCGGCATTGGCAACGCGATCTGGGCCTATGTGCTCATCAAGGTGGGACGCGAGGCACGCTCTCCCGCACTCATCGCGGATGGGCGGCATTTGTGGACCGACGTGGTAACTTCGGCCGGCGTCATAGTCGGCCTCATCCTGGCGCTTGCCACGGGCTGGCTGTGGCTTGATCCGCTCATGGCGATCGTGGTCGCTCTCAACATTCTCTATCACGGCTGGAAGATGGTTTCCGCGTCCGTTCAGGGCCTGATGGATACTTCGGTTGATCCTCAGGACCTGGTGGAGATCGAGAAGCTGGTTGCCGCAAATTGCAAGGGTGCGATCGAATTTCACGACCTGAAGACGCGTGAGGCGGGCAGGGCGCGCTTCATCGAATTTCATCTCGTGGTGCCTTCGGACATGAGTGTAGAGGCGGCCCATCGCATCTGTGACCGGATCGAGGAGGCCTTTCGACGCGACATGTCGGACGCGAAGGTTACCATCCATGTCGAGCCGGAATACAAGGCCAAGCACGGCTGATCTCACGGGTCGCGAGATGCTGGCCGCATGGTTGGGGTGCAACAGGCCTTTTGCCTCTGCGCAACCGAGAGGTTATTCCTCATTGCCAGAAGAATTGGAGATTGCATGAGCGAGGACAGCGAGACGATAGCTGCGTCGAATGGCTTTTTCGCCAACCGGTCCCGGCTCCTTCAGTGGTCAGCGCTCATTCTTCTGTCTTCAATCATCGCCGGTGCCATGATCCTGTGGCGCCTGCCGGCTGCCCTCCTTGTGGGGCCGATGCTCGGAGCAATCGCGCTTGGCGGGTGGGGCGGGTCAATCCGCTTTCCAAAAACCGCATTCGGCGCCGCGCAGAGCATGGTTGGACTGCTGATCGGGGGCTCCCTTGAAATGTCGGTCCTGCTGTCCTTCTTCGATATCTGGCCGATTCTCGCCCTTGCCGTCATTGCCACCGTCAGCGCCAGCAGCTTTCTTGGCTGGCTGGTCAGCCGCCTGAAAGTGCTGCCCGGCTCGACAGCGATTTGGGGGTCGGCACCCGGTGCTGCAACCGCCATGGTGCTGATGGCCGGTGCATTTGGCGCCGATCAGCGGCTCGTCGCCTTCATGCAATATCTGCGGGTGATCTTTGTCAGCGTCGGCGCAGCGCTTATCGCGCGCATCTGGGTGGACTTTTCAGGCGAAGAGGTGGCGGCAACCAGCTATTTCCCGGCTTTTGACGGGCTGCCGCTTCTGATAGCCGTGACCATAGGGCTTGCCGGTGCCGCCTTCGGGCGGTTGGTTCGCCTGCCTGCGCCCTATTTCCTCGGCGCTTTTCTCGCCGGTGCCGTCGCGCATCTGGGTTTCGGCCTGCCCGTCGATCTCCCGCCATGGCTTCTTGGCATCTGCTTTACGGTCATTGGCTGGAGGATCGGCCTCGAATTCGATCGGGCGCTCCTGCTTGTGGCGTTGAAGGCTCTGCCGCAGATTGTCCTCTCGATCCTGGCGCTCATGGCATTTTGCGGCGGCGTTGCCTGGTTCCTTCACTGGGAGTGGGGCATTGATCCGCTCACCGCCTATCTCGCCACCAGCCCCGGAGGCATGGATACGGTGGCGGTGATTGCCGCAGCCTCGCCTGACGTGAACATCTCCCTGATCATGGCAGTGCAGCTTGCACGCTTCCTGTTCGTGCTGCTGCTCGGCCCCGCCATCAGTCGCATGGTGGCGGGGACGGTGAAAGCCTGAGCAGCGCTCAGTTCCTGCCCATCTCCAGCCCGCCGGCCTTTTCCACCACATCCTGAACTTCAGGCGAGTAGTCATCCATCTCCTGGATGCGGCGGACCTCGATGGTCTCGTTGGGGGAGCCGGGGCAGCGTTTGGCCCATTCGATGGCCTCTTCACGCGAGTTCACTTCGATGATCCAGTAGCCGCCGATCACTTCCTTGGCCTCGGCAAAGGGTCCGTCAGTGACAACGGGGGAGCCGCTGGCAAAGGAGACGCGTGCGCCGGTGGAAGGCGGATGGAGGCCATTGAGTTCGCGCAGGATGCCAGCCTCTTCCAGTTCCTTGTTATAGGCCATCATGGCCTCGACCGCCTTGGGGTCGAGATCGATTTCGGGGCCTGCCTTCTCGTATCCGGCGGGTATCATCAACATCATGAAGCGCATGTCCGTTCCTTTCGTGTCAGCTCGCTTCGAAAACCAAAGGACGTGCAGCCTACACGCGATCCGACACGGAAGCCGCAGAAAAGGTCACGGCACGGCACGATAGGCATGGGACCAGAAGTCGCGATGCGCTTCCGGGGCGCTCGGCGAAGACATGATCTGCTGGCTGAAGAAGGCGCCGATCAGCCGCTTTTCCGGATCGACATAGGCGGTTGTACCGTATCCGCCATTCCAGCCGTAGCGTCCAGGTGTCATCCATGGATGCACGCGGTCAAGCGTGACGCTCACGCCCAGCCCCCAGCTCGCGCCGCCATCTTCCATGAAGAAGGCCGCATGCGGGTCATTGCGATGCTGCGGCTGAAGCTGATCCCGTGTCATTTCCGCCAGTGAGGCCTCGCTGATCAGCCGCTTTCCCTCATGCACGCCGCCATTCAGCATCAGGCGCTGGAAGGCGAGATAGTCGTCAATCGTGGTGACAAGCCCACCTGCGCCGGATTCCAGCGGTGGCGGGGCGGCAAAATTTATCCCGCGTTCGGGGCCGTATTTTACCGTTTCGCCGGTTCCGGCGGCGAAATCGGGACCATATTGCGGTGGCAGGCGGTCCAGCTTTTCGCGGGGCACCCAGAAGCCGGTGTCGACCATGCCGAGCGGCTCGAAAATGCGCTCTCGCATCACCTCGCCTAGGGAGCGCCCCTCCGCTCGCTCGATGAGGATACCAGCGACATCCAGGCCGTTATTGTATAAAAAGCGTTCGCCGGGATGGGCAGCCAGCGGCAGCTCGCCGAGGCGGGTCATATACTCGTCTGCCGTCAATCTGGGCAGAACCCAGTTCGGTGCAATGCCCGCTTCCTGCATGGCCAATTGGATCGGATAGCGCGGCGGAAATTCCATGATGGCGCCAAGACCGAAGGTCATGGTGAGCAAATGGCGCAGCGTTATCGGACGGTGGGCCGGCTGCGTGTCGTCGAGCTCCCCGTCAATGCTGCGCAGGACACGCGGCTCGGCGAGTTCCGGGAGAAGGTCCTTGACGGGCCCGTCCAGCGAGAGCCTTCCTTCCTCCACCAGCATCATGGCCAGCAAGGCCGTGACCGGCTTGGTGATGGAGGCGACGCGGAAGATGGTGTCGCGTGCCATGGGGCGACCCTCGCCCATCTCGAACGTGCCTGCCGTTGCGACATGCAACTCTCCGTCCTGTTCGATCGCCCAGACTGCGCCCGACATCAGCCGGGCTTCCACATGGCGGTCCATCGCCGCCGCTAGGTGGCGAAGCACGTCTTCATCAAGGCCGGGTTGTCGCATCTCTGCTCCTGCTGAACTTGCTGCTAGGATTCGGCTGGAGGGGATGGTTGCGAGGAGCGCCGCAGAGCCGATGAGAAGGCGGCGCCTGTGCATGATCATGGAAGGGGGCATGGCGAGCCTCCTTGAAGGAAACTGAGGCTGTTTCTCTGACGGCTCAACATCTCGTCCTCCGGTGACCAGACATTCGCGGTTGAAAGAACAGATTGCAGTATGCAACTGGTTGCATCTTGATATTAGTTATCCTATTTTGCAAGCTGTTTCTGGAGGTGCTTGTGAACCAAACTGCGAAGGGCGGCTTAAACCGCCGCTCAGGCTGCCCGATCAATCTCACGCTGGAGGTGCTCGGCGACAAATGGAGCCTGATCGTGCTGCGAGACATGATGTTCGGCAACCGCCGTCACTTTCGCGAGCTGCTGACGAATTCGCAGGAGGGCATTGCTTCCAACATTCTGTCCGACAGGCTGCGCCGGCTTGCCGCTGAAGGCGTTATTACGCGCGAAGGAGATGCAAGCCACAAGCAGAAGGCAATCTACAGCCTGACCGAGATGGGCATTCAGCTCGTCCCCGTCTTCGCGATGGTCGGAGATTGGGGCAGCCGCTGGCTGCCGGTGACGGAAGAGCTTTCCATCCGAGCGACGATACTTTCCGAAGGTGGGCCGGAGCTCTGGGAGGCTTTCATGGAGGATCTCCGCGGCGAGCATCTTGGTAAAGAGATGCCGGATCGGAAGGGGCCTTCAGTGCGCGAACAGCTTCAGGTCGCCTATGAGCGAGTGGTTGCCGCCAAATCCGATCCGGAAGCGCCGGTGTCCAGCGCTTCGTGAATCGCGTCAATGGCTTGCCGGCGAATGCTCCCACGCAGAATCATGATCCTGCAGAGCCATTGCCTGAGGTTGGTCGGCTGCTCGGTATCTCCTTTGGAACGCGCTCTAGACTCCTGAAGGGCGGTTCCCAGCCCCAGGCGTGACAGTCGCTTCGCCCTCCCAAATCAGCGCTCAAGGGGGGCGGTGCGGTTGTTGCTCGCGCTCATTTGTTTCGCGGTTCGGGTATTAGTTGTTCGATTGGTTGCATGTCGCGGGCGTGTCATTCGCGCTTGCACGTTCAATCCCGCTCGGCTATCAAGCTGGCCATGTCCAGGAAAGAACGCAAGAAACTGTCCAGCCCCGTCGCCTTTTTCGGCGCGACGGCGCGTGCGTTCAACTCCAGCCTCCTTCTACTCGGCCTTATCGGCGATCGCCGGGTCCGCTGAAGGGGCGCCTGGCGATCGACATCGCCGCGCCTGGTACAGCTCCTTCTGCCTCAAAATCCGTATGCAAGCCTTGACAGGCGGCAGCTCGCATTGAACCAAATAGCGGCCCGCCGGGAGTAGAAAATGGACGCCAAGATCAACAGCCAGATCGCCAATGCCGGACCGAAGGGCATGGGCGATGCTGCCGTGAAATATCAAGCCTATCCGCAAGTCGACATTCCTGACCGAACCTGGCCATCCAAGCGCATCGAAAAAGCACCGATCTGGTGTTCGGTCGATCTCCGTGACGGCAACCAGGCGCTGATCGATCCGATGGGGCAGGAGCGCAAGGCGCGCATGTTCCAGTTGCTGCTCGACATGGGCTTCAAGGAAATAGAGATCGGTTTTCCCTCCGCCTCGCAGACGGATTTCGATTTCGCCCGCTGGTGCATCGAGCAGGGGGGCGTGCCGGATGACGTATCGCTCCAGGTCCTGGTGCAGTGCCGGCCCGAACTGATCACGCGCACCTTCGAGGCGCTGGAAGGTGCAAAGCGCCCGATCGTCCACTTCTACAATTCCACGAGCGAATTGCAGCGTCGCGTGGTCTTCGGCAAGGATGTCGCCGGCATCAAGCAGATCGCGACCGATGCGGCCAAGATGATCACCGACATGGCCGCCAAGGCGGGCGGTGGCTATCGCTTTGAATATTCGCCGGAAAGTTTCACCGGAACCGAGCTGGAAGTGGCGCTCGAGATCTGCAACGCGGTCATCGAGATCGTGCAGCCGACGCCTGACAACAAGCTGATCATCAACCTGCCCTCCACGGTGGAGATGTCGACGCCCAACATCCATGCCGACCAGATCGAGTGGATGTGCCGCAATCTCGACAATCGCGAGAACCTGATCGTCTCGCTGCATCCGCACAATGACCGTGGAACCGGCATCGCCGCCACTGAGCTCGGCTTGATGGCGGGTGCGGACCGTGTCGAAGGCACCTTGTTTGGAAATGGCGAGCGCACCGGCAATGTCGATCTCGTGACGCTGGCGCTCAACATGTATACGCAGGGCGTCGATCCAATGCTGGACTGCCGTGACATCAATCGCATGAAGGATGTCTACGAATACTGCAACCAGCTCGTCATCCCTGAGCGCCACCCTTATGTCGGCGAACTGGTCTACACGGCATTCTCCGGCTCGCATCAGGACGCGATCAATAAGGGCATGAAGGCGATCAGGGCAGCCAACAAGCCGCTTTGGGAAGTGCCCTATCTGCCGATCGACCCGCAGGATGTGGGTCGCTCCTATGAAGCGATCATCCGCATCAATTCCCAGTCGGGCAAGGGCGGCATCGCCTATGTGCTGCAGGCCGATTACGGCCTGAACCTGCCGCGCAATCTGCAGGTGGAATTCCGCGAGGACATCCAGGACATCACCGACCGCGAAGGCAAGGAACTGCCCGCCTCGCGCATCCACGAACGCTTCCAGGAGCTCTATGTCGAGCAGCCCGGTGCGCGGCTGAAATTTGTCGATCACCAGACCTTCCCCGATGATTCCGCCAAGGGACGCCGTGTGGTGGAAGCGACCATCACGGATGGCGGAGTGGAAAAGACGATCACCGGCTCGGGTACGGGCCCAGTCGATGGCTTCATCGATGCGCTTTCCAAGCATATCGGCATTGACATGACCGTGCTGAACTATTCCGAGCACTCGTTGCAGCAGGGCTCGAATGCGGCAGCAGTCTGCTACATGGAAGTCGAGCATCCCGCGGGCAAACTGTTCGGGGTTGGAATCAACCACAATATCGTGACGGCCTCGCTGGAGGCTGTGGTTTCGGCAGCAAACAGGATCCTTTCGTGACGACAGGCCTCTTCGTCGAAGACAGCGGCGAGGGGGCCATCCCCCTCGTTCTCCTTCATGGGTTTGGCGGCAGCCATCTGGACTGGCGCGAGGTGCAGCAGGCGCTGGGCGAGTTCGTCCGGTGCCTTTCCTATGACCTGCCGGGTCATGGCGGCTCGCTTGACTATCCGGATGCCGGACCGGCCGCGACGGCGGCCCGCGCCGTACTCGATGATCTGCAAGCGCGCGGCATCAGTCGCGTGCACGTCGCGGGCCACTCCTTCGGGGGCGCAGTGGCCGTTCTCATGGCGTTGACGAAGCCCGAAAGCGTCGCCTCGCTCACTCTGTTGGCACCGGGTGGCTTCGGGGAGGAAATCAATTCCGCACTTCTGGCAGAGTTTGCCGCTGCCGATGATGAAGCCGCGCTGGGGCGCTGTCTGCGCCTCATGTCAGGCTTCGAGGCAGAACTGCCTGATCAGTTGGTGAAGGCTGCCAGCGCTTTGCGCCAGAAGCCGGGTCAGGCGGAAAAGCTGCGTGAGATCGCGTCTGTTCTCTCGAAGGACGGCAAGCAAGGGCGACTGCCGCCGCACAAACTATCCAGCCTTGACCTGCCGGTGCGCGTTGTCTGGGGTGATCTCGATACGGTCCTGCCCGTCCGCCATCTCGACAACGTGCCCCCGCATTTTGCCGTGCATCGCTATCGCACGCTCGGCCACATGCTTCCGCATGAGGCTCCGGCCGAAATGGCGCGCATCCTGCGCTACAGCATGGGTTGAGAGGTTACGTCTCGCTTCAATCAGGTTCCGGAGTGGACGAATCCGGAACAAAGCAAGGTGCTTTCCACGTTTAGGCATGTTAACAATGGGTTAACCAATGCCTTTGGCTGGAGAGTTGTAATGAGTGAAGCCGAGCAGAATATCGGTCCGCATGATAATGTGCGCCGCCTGTCGGATGCCATCCGCGACATGAAGAATGCTGCTGCCGATCGCGAGGACGTGGTCGTCGACATGCGCGAGGCAAGTCGCACCCGGCTTGAACTGCTCGCACAGGAGTTGCAGCCGGTATTTGCGGAAGTGCCCGATGATGTGCCGCTGTTCGATTTTTCCATATCCAATGGCGAAAATCCGCGTCTTTGGATCGATGCAGTGGCTCATGTGACAATGGGGCGCGACCGGCGAACCTATCGCTTCTTGCGCGATACGCGTATGGGACGTGTCGTTCTGGCCGAATCGACCCATGCCGGCGAGGTTGCGGACAAGGTCACGCGCTATATTGCCGAACGCATGGTGGAACGTGAACGCATGATCGAAGGCGATGTGGAAGACCTGCCGCGGCATCTGAGCGACGGTGAGACGGAAGAGCAGATGGCTGCGCGACGCCTGCGTGCAAGGAAAAGCCGCAGGCGGGGTCTTCTGACCGGTTTCCTGTTGGTGCTGCTTGGCGCCGTGACCGGTGCGGTCGTGATGGGTTACGTGCTTTCAGAGCAGGTGCCGGGGCTGTCCTTGTTTTAGTTGGGTCATACACCCACAGGTAGTTTTTTTGATTGGCTCTTTTGAACCGAAGTAGTCGCTTAAAATTGCATTTTATTCCAACTCCACGAGTACGCTATTCTGTTTATCAAGGGGTGAGCCAAAGCTGGTCAGGCTTTTTTAACGGCCTGGGAAGCATATTGTTTATACCCGCAAGGGTAGTATTTTCATGAAGTTCATTTCGAGAGTTGCCAATTATGAAAGCTTTGAGCATCACCGCAGCACTATTCATGTTCTGCGGCACCATCCTTGTCTTTTGCAGCACCTATTTCGATCTCATCACGATAAGGCCTGACGGCAGCATAAACGATCGACTCACCGCATTCCTGTTTGCCGGTGGATTGAACATGTTTGCTCTGGGTGCGCTGACGGCGCTTGCACTCATCTGTCTGCAGTTGAAAATCCTTCTGCAGGCCGAATATGCGAGAAAAACGCGCGCAGATCTCCCAACGTCAACCTGATCCCAAAAAAGAGATATCGCTGGAACAGGAACCCGCCACATGCGTCGCGGGAGCGGTTCCAATTCTGTTCTGCATCAAAATTGGTTAGAAGCGCACTTTGCCATGAAAATTCTTATCTTCAACGCCATCTTCTTTCTTGTGCTCGGCATTGTGTTTCTCATCGCGGTTATGCTGATAGGCAGCGAAATTGACAGTGACAATGTTCTGCGCGAGCCCATTCTGCTGATGGAGTTGACCGTTCTCTCCTTCATTGCTGCGGTCTTTTGGGCGTTCCTGGCGGTCGCGACCCGGCTCGTCAGATATGTGCGCGGCTCGCACCACTAAGGGCGCTGGAGGTAAAGCTCTTCGCTGGAAAGCAAAGTCGGCTCGAGCGTGCCTTCGCGTGCGCCGCGGCGGCTATGCCGGATGCTCCAGTTACCCGCTTCACCTTCGATCTCGAAGAGATTGTAGTGAGCAGGGGGCTTGGAGCCGCCATGGGCTTGGCCTGCGGCAGCCACGCCGACAACCGGCACGCTTGTGCTGTCCGGTCCTTCGATATGGTGCACGGTCGGCAGATGTGTGTGGCCGTGCAGCACGAGTTCCGCGCCCACCTTGCGGATCATCTTCTGGAACCGTCGGATGCCATATAGGCGTTTGTGAGCGCCTGTTGCCCCGCGGATGGGCGGGTGGTGGATCATGACCACGCGGAACAGCCCCTTCTCGCCAGCTTCCTCCAGAAGACGCCGGGTGGCCTTGGCCTGCTTCTTGGTGAAATATCCGCTCGCAAGGAAAGGCGCGGTTGCGCGTGCGGAGGATACGCCCACAAGGGCAACAGTCCCGCGTTCACGCACAAAGGGGAACGTGTGCCGATCCTTCGGCGGCTTCTTGCCGTCACCTGCCATATAAGGGCCCCAGGCCTTCACGGCCTTGTCGAGGGCGCCGGGCACATAGGCATCATGATTGCCGGGCACGACCGTAACGTTTTCGGGCGATGACAGACCTTCCAGCCACAGCTTCGCCGCCTCGATCTCCTTGTCGAGCGCAAGGTTCACCAGATCACCGGTCAGGGCCACATGGTCGGGATCCTGCGCCAGCATGTCATCGGTGATGCGGTCGATAATGCCGTGATCAAGGTTCAGCCGGCGGTTGCGTCGCCAGTTGATATAGCCGGTAACCCGCTTGGAGGCGAGTTGGCGGAAGGTGACGTCGGGCAGTGGGCCCAGATGAATGTCGGAAAAATGAGCAAGCTTGAACATTGCATTGGGTGTAGTGCACTGGGATGCTGCTTTCCAGCCCGTAGCACAAACACATGTTATCCGGAGCCACATGCAGAAGCTCAAGATCCGCCTGTTTCACCTCTGGTTCCTGCTTGCGCGCCCCATGACGCTGGGCGTGCGCGGGATCGTTCATGACCGCGGGAGAAACGCGGTGCTCCTGGTGCGCCATACTTATGTCTCGGGCTGGCATCTGCCCGGTGGCGGGGTCGAGGTTGGTGAGCCCATGGAAGAGGCATTGACGCGGGAGCTTGCGGAGGAGGGACGTGTGACGCTCACCGGCAAGCCAAACCTGTGCTCGGTCCATCTCAACAGGCAGGCAAGCAGGCGCGACCATGTCGCAGTCTATCTGATCGAGAATTTCACGGTTGACGGAACGCACCCCGGCGACAGCGAAATCGCCGAGGCGCGTTTCTTTGGGCTCGATGATCTTCCGGATGCGTTAAGCGAGGCAACAAGGCGCCGTCTCGCGGAAGCTTTCAGCGGCGCGGAGATTTCGCCCTACTGGTAGTTCAGGCCGCCCGTTTCAGCCGGTCGCGATCATGCGGGGCATCCAGATGCAGTTCAGGCCCCTTGGGGATGACGCCGGTCGGATTGATCGTGCCGTGGCTGCCGTAATAATGCGCCTTGATATGGTGCATGTTCACAGTCTCTGCCACGCCTTCGATCTGGTACAGCTCGCGCAGATAGTTCGACAGGTTCGGATAGTCGGCGATCCGCCGCAGATTGCATTTGAAGTGCCCGACATAGACTGCATCAAAACGCACCAGTGTCGTGAACAGCCGCCAGTCGGCTTCGGTCAGCTTGTCACCTGCGAGATAGCGCTGGCGTGACAGACGGTCTTCCACCTGGTCCAGCGCGTCGAAGAGCGCGTCGAACGCTTCCTCATAGGCTTCCTGGGTGGTCGCGAAGCCGGCCTTGTAGACGCCGTTGTTGATGTTGTCATAGACGAGCGCATTTATGTCGTCGATCTCTTCGCGCAGCTCTTGCGGGTAGAAGTCGAGCGACGCGTCGCCGAATTCATCAAAGGCGGTGTTGAGCATGCGGATGATTTCAGCAGACTCGTTGGAGACGATCGTCTCGGTCTTCTTGTCCCAGAGCACCGGTACCGTCACGCGGCCCGAATAGTTCGGGTCCGCCTTCGTGTAGATCTGGTGTAGATAGTCGAGACCGTAGAGGTCATCACCTGTCGCACCATCTTCTTCAAGGAACGTCCAGCCGTTTTTGCCCATGAAGTGATGGACAACCGAGACCGAGATCACGTCTTCCAGCTTCTTCAGCTTGCGGAAGATCAGCGTGCGGTGCGCCCAGGGGCAGGCCAGCGAGACGTAAAGGTGATAGCGACCGGCTTCTGCCTTGAAACCACGCTCGCGCCCTTCTGCCGGTGCGCCGTCCGGTGTCACGAAATCGCGGAATTGCGACTTGGACCGCTGGAAGCGCCCCCCGGTCTTGGAGGTATCATACCACTTGTCTTGCCACTTGCCGTCTACGAGCAGGCCCATCGGAATTCTCCTTGTCCATTTCTCATAAACCTAGTCACTGGCCGGTATAAGCCAAGCAATCCTTCTGTGAACGCATCGTTCAGCCGCAGCGAGCGGCCTGTATTTTCAAGTGGACTGCTTCTTCTTTTGGTGCTAGCGGATTTCACCGAATTTTTCAGGGATGGTTCCGACCATGGTCTTCCTGCGGGTGGAGCGACGACGACAGGTGTAAAGGCGCCGGCAGGCGCAGGCTGGCGCATGGCCGGTCGCAACTCCTGTTTCCTCCACCGAAAGACCACCTCCCATGTCACATCTCGACATCGCATATCTGCCTGAAGCGCCGGCGCATGACGCAGAGATCGAACTCATCAATGAAGAAGCTTTCGGTCCGGGCCGTTTTGCCAAGGCCGCCTACAAGATCCGCGAAGGTGGCGGACATGATCGCGCGCTTTCCCATGTCGCAGTCGTCGACGGTCAGGTGATCGCCTCGGTCCGCCTGACACCGATCGCGGCAGGCGAGGGGGAGGCGCTGTTGCTCGGGCCACTTGCCGTGAGACCGGCCTTCAAGAATATGGGCATCGGGCGCAAGCTTGTGGCAATCGCTTTGGAGACCGCGCGCGAAGCGGGTGCGGGTGTGGTGCTTCTGGTCGGCGACCAGCCCTATTACGGCCCCCTTGGCTTCGAGATCGTGCCGCAGGGTCAGATCCGCATGCCGCGCCCAGTCGATGCGCGCCGGCTTCTGGCGGCGGAACTGGTGAAGGGCGCGCTTGCGCGGCTGCAGGGTGATGTCCTTCACGCAAGTCTGGTTCGCAAGCGTGACGGCGCCATGCTTCAGCAGAAGAGAGCAGCGCGCGGATAGGGCGCTACCGCCCCTCGCGCCACCATGTGCTGCCCAACGCCATCAGAAGCAGGGCGAGGCCGAAGAAACCGGCGAACAGTGGTACGCGACGCACGGATTTGAGCACGCTGTCATTTGTCGTCTTCAGGCCCAGCCAGTCGCGACCTGACGCATTCGAGATAGAGTTGCGCACGGGCACGATATTCGGCAGCGAGAGACCCGAAAGCCCGCCTTCGATGCGACGCACGCTTCCACCGCTGGCTTCAGCAACGGGGCGAAGAACCTCTTCGGTTGAAACCGTATCGGCAAATTCGGGCGCATTGACCGGACCGACATGAGCGAGCGCGCTCAAGTCGCCATTCTGTATCTCGTAGAGGCCGATCTCATCGGTCTCCATCTGCCCCTCGAACAATCCCGGTTCGCTTTCGTTCAAGCTCAATTCACGCGTCTCGCCGCCGGGTGTGGTGATGACGGCAGTGGGGGCTTCATCCTCCATTGTCTGGCGACGAACCTCCAGAACCATGCCGCGCCCGTCAGCCGTCAGGCGCTCTTCCTCAAGTTCCGGTTCCTTCATCAGCCAGTGGGCTATGCGCCTGTAGAGCGCGACATGGGGGCCGCCGCCTTCGAAGCCTCGCGCCCAGAGCCAACCCTGGTCGGAGAGGAACATGCCGACGCGCCCTTCGCCGCGACGGTTGAGAACAAGCAGTGGGCGCTCGTCCGGACCTTCCATGACGGATTGCCCGTCCACATCATCGACGCCAATGATGCGGAACCACCGGCTCCACCGCGGCGGTTCGCTGGCGGACCCTTCCAGCCCGCGCGTGACAGGGTGGCGCTGTCCCGTTTCGCTGAGCCGCGGGAAGAAGCCTTCCTCGATGACCTCGCCGCTCGGCAAGGCAGGCAAGGCTCCGATCAGCGGTGTGCGCGCAACGGATTCCTCGCCCGAAAATTCAGGACCTGCCGCAATCAGCAGCGCGCCGCCATTTTCCACATATTCCGCGATATAGTCGTAATAGAGGATCGGCAGCACGTCGCGGTGCTGGTAGCGGTCGAAGATGATGAGATCGAAATCCTCGATCTTTTCCACGAAGAGTTCGCGGGTGGGGAAGGCGATCAGCGAGAGTTCGTTTATGGGTGTGCCGTCCTGCTTTTCCGGTGGGCGCAGGATCGTGAAATGCACGAGATCGACGGAAGCGTCCGACTTCAGCAGATTGCGCCAGGTGCGCTCGCCCGAATGCGGCTCGCCGGAAACGAGAAGCACGCGCAAATTTTCACGGATGCCGTCAACCAGCGCGACAGCGCGGTTGTTCGCATCGGTGAGTTCATCGGGTTCCGGCGCAATGGAAAGCTGGACAATGTTGCGTCCGGCGCGTGGGATGGTGACTTCCAGCGGCATTTCCTGGCCGATACTGGCCTGTTCGATCGCCACCAGCTCTCCATTCACGAAGATCTCGACCTCCACCGGGCCGGTCTCATCACCGCTGGAAAGCACGCGGTAGGTCATCTCCAGCGGCTTGTCGACAATGCCAAAGCGTGGCGCGCGTTCAAACCGGATGCGGCGGTCCTTCTCGTCCTCCTCACCGGTGATGAGGGCGTGCAGCGGACCCGACAACCCGTTAGCGTTCTCGGGCACGTCATGCACCTGGCCATCGGTGATCATGATGGAGCCGGCAACCCGCGAAGGCGGCACGTCGCGCAACAGACCTTCAAGCGCTTCGAAGGCGCGCGTCTGCGTTCGTTCCTGTGCATTGTCGCTGGTGGTCTCTGCCACGCGCAGCTCGAACTGGCCGAAGCGGGAAAGGCGCTCTTTCAGGCCTTCAAGTGCTGCACGCGCGGTCTGCGAACGCTCGCCGATCTCCTGGCTTTGGCTTTGGTCCAGAACAACGGCAACGACGCTCGACAAGGGCTCGCGCTCTTCGTCAAGCAGGACCGGATTGAATAGCGCCAGCGCCAATGCTCCCAGAGCTGCCATGCGCAGCAATGCGCCGCGTTGCCCAAGCACGAGGCCCGCGCCCGCGATCAGAAGGAAAGGCACCAGCACGATGGCCAGCGTGGTGAAGGAGAAAAGCGGCTCGAAGCTGATGGAAAGGTTCATCGCGCCACCTATTGCCCGAGCCGTTCAAGCAGAACCGGCACGTGAACCTGATCGGCCTTGTAGTTGCCGGTGAGCATATACATCATGATGTTGACGCCGGTCCTGAGCGCATAGGTGCGCTGCATCGGGTCGGAAGGCACGGTAGGCAGGAGTGCGGCTCCAGTTTCGTCTATCGCCCATGCGCCAGCGAGGTCGTTGCCGGTGATCATGATGGGGGAAACCCCGTCTCCGGTCCGCACGGGGCGGTCGCTGCGTTCGCTCGCGCCGGCTGCAGCCTCAACCCAAAGCGGGCTTCCGCGGTAGCGGCCGGGAAACTCGTTCAGGATGTAGAAGGACTTCGACAGCACGTGGTCCTCGGGCACCGGCTCAAGCGGCGGGACATTGAGCGAGGAGAGGATGTCGCGCAGGCGCTGGGTCGGAGGGCTTACCGAGCCCTGGCCGCTGAAATCGTTCGAATACTGGTCGCGCGTATCGAACAGCACCGTCCCGCCTTCCTGCATATACGCATCGATGCGGGCGATGGCTTCTTCGGAAGGCATGGGGGCATCGGCCTCGATGGGCCAATAGATCAGGGGGTAGAAGGACAGTTCGTCTTCGGCAATATCAACCGCTGCCGGTTCACCCGGCTCCAGAGCGGTCTTGTCCAACAGAAACCGGTTCAGACCAGCGATGCCCGCGCGACTGACAGCATCCGTGGCTGCGACACCCGTCTTCACATAGGCGATGCGTGTCTTGGAGACGGCCTCTATCGCAGCCGCGTCATCAGGTGCTGCATCCTGGGCAAGGGAATGGTCTGCAGCCACAAGCCCCGCGGCCAGCGTCACGACCGCCAGAAGCGAGATTGCGGCGCCGGTGTTGCGTGGGGCAAGGCGGCGGGATTTGAGCCGTCCCCCCATCCAGAGAACAGCCAGGGTGTCCAGCGCCAGCAGGATGATCGCGGCCAGCAGCAACGGGCCTTTCAGCTCGACGGAGCTGTCCTCGGCATAGTCCATGGCCGTGACAGGAACGGGGCTTTCGGGTCGAGCGAGCGGCACGAGTGCGTCATCGGCTTCTAGCAGATTGTGGGCCAAGACGCCTTCCTCGCCGCCATAGAGCCCGGGCGGGTGCTGCAGATTGACCGTTGGACTTCCGGAGGCTGGCAGTGGTTCTGCTTGGGGGCCGGGCGGGACGAGTGAGCCGCCGGCAGAAATCATGCGGTAAGGTGCAAGCCTCTGGCCGCTGTCTTCCCCCTCACGGGTAGCGGCTCCCTGATTGCGGGAAAATTGCACGATACGGCGCAACATCTCCACGAAGCTTCCCGAGATCGGCAGGTTCGACCAGGTTGCTTCAGGCGTGACATGGAAGAGCACGACGCGTCCATCGCCACGTTCGGCACCCGTGACGAGCGGGGTGCCGTCGGCGAGATTGGCCCATGTGCGCTCGACGATATCGGGGGAGGGCTGGGCCAGAACCTGCCTGCGCACCACGACATCGCGCGGCGGGGTGAGGTCGGAGAAGGGGCCGGATGCGGGATATTCGGAAACCGGCTGGGGTTCGGACCAGGAGAGTGCACCGCCAAGCGAGCGCTCGCCGACGCGAAGCGCAACCGGCAGCAGCGTCTCGTCATTTTCCGCTGCAGCCAGCCGCGGACCGGCAAAGCGCACCAGCGTTCCACCGGCATTCACCCATTCCACCAGTGCGTCACGCGCACTGTCGGGCAGGGTGCCGACATCGGCCATGATGATGGCTGCAGGCTTCTGCTCGATAAGCTCGGGGATGGCCTTGGTCAGCTCCGGCGCGGATGGCTCGAGCAGATCGGCATAGGGTGCCAGCGCGCGACGGATGTAATAGAGCGGTGAAAGGAGCGGTTGTGCGCGATCGCCTTCGTTCTGCGAGAGAAGCCCGATCCTGCGGCGCCTTGCGTTTTCATCGAGCACGCGCAGCGCGCCGGCGTGGTTTTCGCCCTCGATCGCGAGTGTTGCAAAATCGTTGCGCAATTCGAAGGGCAGGCGCATCTCACCGGATGCCGTTTCTTCGCCGGGACCGAAGGTGATCGCGGTCTCCGCGATGCGCCGGCCTTTCTCGTCGCTTGCATAGGCGGTGACCTGCCTCGGCGCGCTGTCATCGGAAGAGCGCACCAGTTCCACCCGGAAGCTGTCTGGCTGGTTGTTGGCTGCATGCATCGCCACCGCATTCATGCGTTGCGGTTCGATCCAAAGGAGATCAGCGACAGGTGCAGCAAGCAGTTCATCAAACGCGCTCTCGTCATCCCCCGTGGCCAGACCGTCGGCGAGCATGGCCAGCGATGCACCGGGAGCGTCATTCAAGGCTTCTGCCAGACGGGCAAAGCCGGACAGGCGGTCAACGGGTACAGGACGTGCTTCGGCGGCATTCAGACGCTCGCGCGCAGTTGCCGCATTGAACGGTCCGATATCCTGGGAGGGCAGTTCGGCGGTCAGCAGCAGATAGACAGGCAAATCATTGTCTGCCGCATCGGAAATCAGCCGTTCGGCCGTGGAGACGCGGCGCTCCCAATCGGCAGCGGAGGCCCAGCCATTGTCGAGCACGATGGCCAGCGCGTTTCCCGACACGGCGATCTTTTCGCGCGGATTGAAGACTGGGCCGGCCAGCGCAAGGATCAGCAATGCCGCCAGCGCCAGGCGCAGCAATGTGAGCCACCACGGGCTCTTGTGCGGCGTCTCTTCCCGCTTCAATACAGTTGCCAGGATGCGCAGTGGCGGAAAAGTCTCGCTCTGCGGTCGCGGCGGGGTGAGGCGCAACAGCCACCATATGGCCGGCAGCGCGATCAGGCCCCACAGGACCATCGGCGTCGAAAATGTGAGGCCAAGGATGTTCATGCGCCGAAGCCCGCATCGACCGACAGCGCGGTGTGAACCGAGACCAATGCCTCGGAGGCAAGGCGGTCCGTATGATTGACCGTGTAGCTCCAGCCGATCTTCTTGCACCAGCGCGAGAGCGTGTCGCGGCGCGCGGTGTAGAGGTTGCGGTAGTCTTCGGCCAGCGTCTCCGCACGTCCTGCAGTCAGTTTCGCGCCGGTCTCGGGATCACGGAACTCGGTGCGGCCGGAATAGGGGAATGTCTCTTCCGCCGGGTCAGCTACCTCGATCAGATGAGCGCGCGCGCCCGTACGTGCCAGCACATCGAGCCGGCGCATGGTTTCTTCGGGCGTGTCGAGAAAATCGCTGACAAGCACGACGTCGGAGAAGCGTTTGACGGTTCCCAGATCGGGAAATTCGTCTTCCTCAGATGCATGAACGAGATGATGCGCGAGGCGCTCGGCCCCGTTGCGAGCCGAGAAAGGGTCCGTCAGGCCGGGCCAGGCGATGCGCTCGCCGCTGCGTGAGAGCAATTCGGCAAGTGATAATGCCAGAACCAGCGCGCGGCTCTCTTTCGAAACGGTCGCCGCTTTCGACTGAAACCGCATGGAGGGCGACCGGTCGGCCCAAAGCCACACCGTATGCGCTGCCTCCCATTCGCGGTCGCGCACATAAAGATGCTCGTCGCGGGCGGAGCGCCGCCAGTCGATGCGGGAGACGGCTTCACCTTCGGTATAGGGGCGGAACTGCCAGAAATTCTCGCCAATGCCGCGGCGGCGGCGGCCGTGCCAGCCTGCGATGACATTGTTTGCGACCCGCCTGGCATCGACCAGAAGATCCGGCACCAGCGAGGCGCGTTGGCGTGCACGCGCAAGCGCATCCCTTGTTTCTACCGGTTCTGCAATCTGGCCGATGGGCGCCATCAAATGCCTTTCAAGGTTCAGATCGCCTGGGCAAGCCGGGCGATCACGTCACGCACGCTCATGCCTTCGGCGCGAGCGGCGAATGTCAGTGCCATGCGGTGCTGCAGGACCGGCTCGGCCAGTGCGCGCACATCGTCAACGGAAGGGGCTAGGCGTCCGTCATAGAGCGCGCGTGCGCGGGCACACAGCGTCAGCGCCTGGCTCGCGCGCGGGCCGGGTCCCCATGCAACATGACGGTCCGTTTCCGGGTGGCCCAGACCGGGGCGCGCGGAACGTACAAGGGCGAGAATGGCCTCGACCACGCTTTCCGGCACCGGCATGCGGCGCACGAGGGCCTGTATCTCCATCAGGCGTTCGGGCGTGAGCACGTTCTCAGCCTTCGCATCTTCGGTGCCGGTCGTCTCCAGAAGAATGCGGCGTTCGGCTTCGAGCTCGGGATAGAGAATGTCCACCTGCATCAGAAAGCGGTCCAACTGTGCTTCGGGCAGGGGATAGGTGCCCTCCTGCTCCAGCGGGTTCTGGGTGGCAAGCACGTGGAAAGGCTTTGGCAGGTCATGGCGGTGGCCCGCGACCGTTACGTGATATTCCTGCATGGACTGCAACAGCGCCGACTGGGTGCGCGGGCTTGCGCGGTTAATCTCGTCGGCCATAAGAAGCTGGCTGAAGATGGGGCCGGGCAGGAAGCGGAAACCACGCTTGCCATTGTCATCCTGCTCCATCACTTCCGAGCCCAGAATGTCGGACGGCATCAGGTCGGGGGTGAACTGGATGCGGCGGGAATCCAGGCCCAGCACCACGCCCAGCGTCTCGACCAGCTTCGTCTTGGCAAGGCCCGGCACGCCGACCAGCAGCGCATGACCGCCTGCGAGCAGGGCCACCAGCGTGCGCTCGACCACCGCTTCCTGGCCGAAAATGATGCGGCCCACACCGTCGCGGGCGCGGGCGATGTCTTCCAGCGCCTTTTCGGCCTCGGCGACCATCCGCTTCGGGTCCTGTTCGGCTGCTGCATCCTCGCGGGCGATTATGCTCATATGGCTGTCCCTTCCCTTCGACCGATGGCGCGTTGCATGCAATAGTCACAAACGCCGGATTCGCAGCGTGCCACACTGCCGGAGCTTAAATCACTCCATAAGGCTGACAATCCTAAGAACAGTGACTATTTCGTGACCATGCACAGGCAAAGCGACGACAACAAGAGCAGCAGTGACAGCCTTCGCGCCGCGGGTGACGCGGGTGCGTTGGAAGCCATGATCTCGCGGGCAGCGCGTGCTGGCAAGGGTGCTGCACCGGTTGAGAAGTGGAACCCGGAGTTTTGCGGCGATCTGGACATGCGCATCGCGGCTGACGGCAACTGGTTTTATATGGGCACACCCATCGGGCGGCCCGCGCTTGTTCAGCTTTTCTCCTCAGTTCTGCGCAAGGATGAGGATGGCAGGACATATCTCGTCACCCCGGTGGAAAAAGTCGGCATCATCGTCGAAGACGCGCATTTCATTGCCGTGGAGATGACGGTTACCGGCCAGGGCGACACGCAGATACTCACCTTCCGCACCAATGTTGGCGACGTGGTCGAGGCGGGAGAAGACCATCCACTGCGTTTCGAGGATGAGCCGGCCACCGGCGGGGTGAAGCCCTATCTTCTGGTACGTGGACGGCTTGAGGCGCTTCTGTCGCGCGCGCTTCTCTATCAGCTTGTTGATCTGGGCGAGACGATCGAGATGGACGGCGTGGCCATGTTTGCCGTGCGTTCGAAGGGTTCGGTCTTTCCAATCATGCCGGTCGAGAAACTGGAGGCGCTGGCCGCAGCGGATGGCGAATGAGCATGCTCGACGATCGCTATTCCGCCATGGAGTTCCGCCGCCGCGCGAGCGCCCAGGATCCCGACTGGCATCCTGACGATTATGGCGATCATCGCCTCAATCCGGACCTCAAGCCGATGATCCTGCGCGACCGCCTGCATGATGCCGCTGTTCTCGTGCCTGTGGTCGATCACGGAGCCGAGGCAAGCGTCATCCTCACCCAGCGCACGCAGAAGTTGCGCGCCCATTCCGGTCAGATCGCCTTCCCCGGTGGGCGCATCGATCCGGAAGATGCCTCGCCCGAACATGCCGCCCTTCGTGAGGCTGAGGAGGAAATCGGCCTTGAACCTTCCCGCGTGGAGATTGTAGGGCGCATGCCAGATTACGTGACCGGCAGCGGTTATCGCATTCGCCCGGTACTGGGCGTGGTGGAGCCAGGCTTGAAACTGGTTCTCAATCCGGATGAGGTCGATGCGGCATTCGAGGTGCCGCTTTCCTTCCTGATGGAACCTCGGAACCACCGCCGCGAAAGCCGCATCTGGCAGAGCCGGGAGCGGTTCTATTACACCATGCCCTATGGCGAACGCTTCATCTGGGGCGTTACCGCCGGCATTCTTCGCACGCTTTACGAAAGGCTTTATGCCCGATGACGAATACGACAATCGCTGACGCCGCCTGGCTTTCCGACAAGCGGCTGCAGGTTCTTCTTGGCGCGCTCAATGAAGGCGAAGAGGAAGCACGCATCGCAGGCGGTGCCGTGCGAAATACACTTCTGGGGCAGGACGTCACCGATATCGACATCGCCACAACGACAACGCCCGACGAAACGATAAGGCGTGCGGAGGCTGCCGGCTTCAAGGCCATACCCACCGGCTACGAGCACGGCACGATCACGGTCGTTGCGGATGGAAAGCCGTTCGAAGTCACCACCTTGAGGGCGGATGTCGAGACCAATGGTCGCCACGCGGTCGTCGCCTTTGGCCGCGATTGGCAGCAGGATGCGAACCGGCGCGACTTTACCATCAACGCGCTTTATGCGGATGCCGAGGGCAAGGTTTACGATCTCGTCGGCGGGCTGAAGGATCTGGAAGACCGCAATCTGCGCTTTATCGGTGAGGCGGAGGAGCGGATACGCGAGGATTACTTGCGCATCCTGCGCTTTTTCCGTTTCTTTGCCTGGTATGGGGCAGGGCGCCCGGATGCTCAAGGGTTGAAAGCCTGCGCGCGGCTGAAGGATGGCCTGGGCAGTCTCTCGGTGGAACGGGTCTGGTCGGAGTTGAAGAAGCTCCTGTCCGCGCCCGATCCTCACCGGGCAATTCTCTGGATGCGTCAGACCGGTGTTCTTACGGCCATAGTTCCCGAGACGGAGAAATGGGGCATCGACAGCATGGTGCCGCTGGTGGAGACGGAAAAGGCGCTCGGTTGGGAGCCGCAGCCGCTCTTGCGCTTCGCCGCCATCCTCCCACCCTATCCGCCAAGGATCGAGGAACTGGCCAAACGCCTGCGCCTGTCACGCGCGGAAACGGCTACGCTGAGCGCGTGGGCCGAAGCGCCGCAGCCAAGTCACGAAACGAGCGACAAGGATTTGCGCCAGCAGCTTTACAACCATCCGCAGGAGGCCATGCTGATGCGCCTGCGTCTTGCCCTCGTGGCCACGCGCCAACGCGCCATGCAGGATGCGGAGGTCCTGAAGGAGAGCGCAGGATTGCAGCGTCAGATCGAGATGGCAGAAACCTATCAGCGTCCTGTCTTTCCCCTGAAGGGCGAAGATCTTCTGTCCCTCGGCATGGAGCCTGGACGGCAGGTCGGGGAGGTTCTGCGGCAGCTTGAAGAGCGGTGGGTGGACAGCGATTTCTCGCTCGACCGCAGCGCTCTCCTGGAAAGCGCCAAAGCAAAGGCCGGCGGTACCTGAAGCACCGCCAGCCCGGATTTTCCGCAATTTGGTTTCAGCTCAGGCCGCGTTTTTCTTCGACGCGATGCGCGAGCGGATTGCTTCGATCATGCTTTCGCGGATGACCGTTTCACCATGCGCCTGGCGTAAATGCTCGGTCGCGCGGCGAATGACTTCGGCTTCCTCTTCATGGCGCGTATGCCAGTCGCAGCCGGGTACAAGCGAACCGCAATGGAATTCCTTCATCCCATGTCCTCCATGTTTCGCGCCCGTCTTGATGCTCAAGCATTTGCCGCTCGCATCTGCTGCTTGAGTGCAGCAAATCACGGGCTTCGGATGGCGAATATAGCATAAATCACAGCATTTTTGATCCTGCGCCGTTCACATTTTCCCGTCGGTTGTCATTCGGCGGCCATGCGTATGGGCAGAAAACCACCCGATTGCCGCTTCCACAAATGCGCATAAAGGCCGTCGGCCTCCACCAGCGCGCTGTGGCTGCCTTCCTCCACGATCTGCCCTTTCTCAAGCACGATGATCCGGTCGAGTGCTGCGATGGTCGACAACCGATGAGCAATGGCAATGACCGTCTTGCCCTCCATCAGGCTTTCCAGTTTCTCCTGGATGACGGCCTCGATCTCGGAATCAAGCGCCGATGTTGCCTCATCAAGGATGAGGATGGGCGCGTTTTTGAGCATCATGCGGGCAATGGCGAGCCTTTGACGCTGGCCGCCCGACAGCTTCACGCCGCGTTCGCCCACATGGGCATCATAGCCCGACCGGCCGCGCTGGTCGGTGACGCCCATGATGAACTCATGCGCGGATGCCTTCTTGGCCGCGGCGATGATCTCGTCCTCGCTCGCACCTGCGCGGCCATAGGCTATGTTGTCACGGATGGAGCGGTGCATGAGCATCGGCTCCTGGCTGACCACGCCGAACTGTGCGCGCAGCGAGGCCTGCGTCACGTCGCGTATGTCCTCACCGTCAAGCAGGATGCGGCCATCCTCGACGTCGAACAGACGCAGCAGCAGGTTGATGATCGTGGTCTTGCCTGCACCCGACGGCCCCACCAGCGCCACCCGTTCGCCGGGCTTGATGTCGAGGGTGAGATTTTCGATGACGCCGGGCTGCTCCGGATCGCCCTTCTTGCCGTAGGAAAAGCTCACATCATCAAAGCGGATATGGCCTTCCACCCGCTGCATGACAGTCGCGTCCGGCTTGTCCCGGATGGCAGGCTCGCGCGAGACAACCGTTGTCGCATCCTGAACGGTCGCGAAATTGCGGATGAGGCCGTTGATGTTGAACATCACATAGCCCGACATCTGGTTGAGGCGGAAGACGAGGCCCATCGCGGCGGCGATCTCGCCGGTGGTGGCATTGCCATTCATCCAGCTTGTGACCGCCAGCGCGCCGACGCCGGCCATCATGAAGCCGTTTAGAATGGCGACGGCAGAGCGCACCCGTGTGATGGCGCGGGTGAGGCGGCGTACCGCGCCGAGGAAACTTGCCATTCCCTCGCGCACATATTCATGCTCGCGCCGTCCGCTGTCGAAAAGCTTCACCGCCATTATGTTGGTGAAGGCGTCGACCATACGGCCATTGAGCAGCGAGCGCTGATCGGCAGTCCTGCGACCCGCCTCGCGCAGCGGCGGGAGAAGATAGCGCGCCGTCAGCAGGTAAAGCGCGAACCACACCGCCAGCACCACGCCCATCAGCGGGTCGAGCACCGTCAGGATCGTGCCGGCCAGAACGAGGAATGTCAGGAAGCTCCACATGGTCTGCAGCGTGGAGACGATGAAGTCACCCGTCGCCTCGCCGCCCTGCATGACCTTGGTCTGGATGCGCCCGGCGAAGTCGTTCTGATAGAACTCGTAGGGCTGGTCGATCACGCGGCGGAAGGCCTGCCAGCGTACGCGCTGATAGAAGGATGGAGCGATGACCTGCTCTTCCATCACCGTGTTGAAGATCATGATGGCCGCGCGCACCACCAGCACCAGCAGGAGCAGGCCCGCCAGCATAAGGCCGTGTTCGGCCAGAAGCCGCGACGGTTCGGTGCGGTCCAGCACATCGATCAGCCAGCCGAGGCCCCAATAGAGCGCCGCATCGACAACACCCATCAGGCCACCGGCGATCAGCAATATGATGAAGGGCCACTTGGCCTGTGTGGCAAAGAACCAGATGAACTCCCGGGCGCTGCCCGGCAGCACTTCCCGGTCGGTATCGCCGAAGGGCTCGATCACGCCTTCGGCGCGTTGCCAAATGCCCTCCAGCGGTCCCTGCTTGCCCTCCTCCCGCGCCCGCTTCGTCATTCTGCGGCCTCCGCTTTCTCCATATCGATGAAGCCGCCGGACTGGCGCTGCCAGAGCGAGGCATAGATGCCGCCTTTGTCGATCAGCTCGTCATGGCTTCCTTCCTCAACGATGCGGCCCTTGTCCATGACCACGAGCCGGTCCATGGCTGCGATGGTGGAGAGGCGGTGGGCGATGGCAATCACGGTCTTTCCTTCCATCAGGCGGTAGAGATTTTCCTGGATGGCCGCTTCGGCTTCCGAGTCCAGGGCCGAGGTTGCCTCATCCAGAAGCAGGATTGGGGCGTCTTTGAGGATGACGCGGGCAATGGCGATGCGCTGGCGCTGGCCGCCGGAAAGCTTCACGCCGCGCTCGCCGACATGCGCATCGAGCCCCTTGCGTCCCTTGATGTCGGACAGTCCCCTGATGAAATCCAGCGCCTCAGCACGCCGCGCGGCTTCCAGCACCTGTTCATCCGTGGCATCGGGGCGGCCATAGCGGATATTGTCGCGCACGGAGCGGTGCAGGAGCGATGTGTCCTGCGTGACCATGCCGATCTTCGCGCGCAGACTGTCCTGCTTGACGGCGGAAATGTCGGTGCCATCGATCAGCAGGCGCCCGCCCTCAAGGTCGTAGAAGCGCAGGAGCAGGTTGACGAGTGTCGACTTGCCCGCGCCCGAGCGTCCGACAATGCCAACCTTTTCGCCGGGCCTGATATTGAGCGTCAGATCCTCGATCACGCCGCCCGTCTTGCCATAGTGGAAGCGGATATTCTCAAACGAGATCGCGCCTTCGGGCACTTCAAGCTCCGTGGCATCCGGCGCGTCATCCACCACGCGCGGCAGCGAGATGGAGCCGATGCCGTCCTGCACCGTGCCGATATTCTCGAACAGCGCGGTCAGCTCCCACATGATCCATTGCGACATGTTCCAAAGCCGCAGAACGAGGCCCAGCACCACCGCCACAGCGCCCACGCTGACGGCTCCCTTTATCCACAGCGTGATCGAGAGCGCGCCGACCGACAGCAGGCAGGCGGCATTCAGCGTGTAGAGCGCACCATAAAGGCCGGTGACAAAGCGGAACTGGCGATAGACCGTCTGCAGAAAGCCGTTCATGCCCTCGCGGGCGAAACTCGCCTCGCGCTTGGCATGGGAGAAGAGCTTCACCGTCTGGATATTGGTATAGGCATCGACGACGCGGCCCGTCATCAGCGAGCGCGCATCGGCCTGTTCTTCCGCCACTTGCCCAAGGCGCGGGATGAAATAGCGCATCAGGAGGATATAGCCGATGAGCCACAGCACCAGCGGCGCGGCCAGCCGCCAGTCGGCGGAAGCGGCCAGCACGATCATGCCGAGGAAATAGACCGCCACATAGTTCATCACGTCGATGAGCTTGATGACGCATTCGCGCACGGCCAGGGCCGTCTGCATCAGCTTTGTCGCGATGCGGCCGGCAAATTCCTCCTGATAGAAGCTCATGGACTGCTTCAGGAGGTAGCGATGCACCTGCCAGCGAATGCGCATGGGATAGTTGCCCATGAGCACCTGATGCGTGACCAGCCCCTGCAATATCACCGCACCGGGCAGCACGATGCCCACGACCAGCGCCATGCCGAGCAGCTTCGGCCATTCATTGGCAAGGAAAGTCTCGCGATCCTGCTCCGCCAGCCAGTCGACGATATTGCCGAGGAAGGAGAAGAGCCAAAGTTCGGCAATCGCGATGATCGCGATCAGGATCGCCGACATCGCGATGAAGGGCCATGCGCCCTTGGTGAAATGCATGCAGAACGCGATGAAGGTGCGCGGCGGCTCTTCCGGTTCTTCCGCCGGGAAGGGGTTCAGCCGCTCTTCAAACCATCGAAACATGTTTCGTCCTCAAAATGGACAGGGGAGGCGGATGCCTCGCCCTGCCTGTATAGTCTTATCGGTGGCCCTTGCCGGGGATATAGGCCGCTTTCAGGCCTTGTCTGCCTCGGCTCGCCTTTCCCGCGGCAGTTTCTGCAACGGGTTTCATGCCCTTTTGCGCAGATTGCGGGTAGGGCATGGCTGGCGCCTTGGCCAGCCGTCCAGCCAGCGCTCCTGACAGGCCTGTGTCAGAAGTGTTTGCCTGCGGCGCGAAAGCCGTGATGGCCGCGGGCGCGGTCAGAGGTGTTCTGGTCTTGGATGACATGATCGAATCCTGATTGTCCGGAATTGTTGTTCCGGCGGATCCGCTCGTGCGTCTTTTCGAATGTCAGTGAAAATGCGTGGAACGAAATCCGCCGTCAGGCAGCGCCCGGGAACCAGGGGCGCGCGCAGAACGGGATGGTCACAATTGCCTTGTCCATTTCTGCCTCCAGCGGTTTCAGTTCAACACGGATGGTCTTATAGACCCACAATTGCCCAAGCTCCAGCCAAAGTCTGGCCAAGGCGCAAAACAACCTGACGCTGTGGCCCAATGGCTACAGGTTGCGAAAGTAACAGTTCATGAGCCTGCATATCGCCCTCTACCAGCCGGACATCCCCGGCAACACAGGCGCCATCCTGCGCCTTGCCGCCTGTCTCGGCATCACCGTCGACCTGATCGAGCCCGCCGGCTTCGACCTCTCCGACCGCTCGCTCAAACGCGCAGGCATGGACTACATCGCCAAAGCCGTCCTCACCCGCCATCCCTCATGGGAAGCCTTTTGCGAATGGCGCGAGGCCGAAAACCGCCGCCTCATCCTCTTCACCACCAAGGGTGCTGCCTCCTATTGCAACGTCGCCTACAAACAAAACGACGTGCTCCTGTTCGGCCGCGAATCCGCAGGCGTGCCCGAACATGTGCACGAACAGGCCGATCAGCGCGTGACGATCCCCATGCAAGGCGAGGCGCGCAGCCTCAACCTGGCCATGTCGGCTGCAATGGGAGCAGGCGAAGCACTGCGGCAGTTGGGGGCGATGGGGTAGGGGGGCGGTGGCAGAGGTTCAGGTTTAGATAGGAGGTGTGTGGATCGCGTTCTGCAGTGTTCGAACGGACAGAGTAGTGTTCAATGGCACTAAACGACCCCAGCCCAGTCGCTCGGTATGCTTTGCATGCAACCAAAACCGGCCAGCGACGCCGAGAAATTGAGTTCCTTGCGGCGAGATTGTAAGGCATGGGGCGTTATGGTTGCATGCTCTACGCAGGATCAACTTGCGTTTCTCTATCGTATGCGTTTTATTTCGCCCGGGTGCGGACGGAGCGAGTGAAAGCTCGCTGGCTCGGAAGGGTCACTGTTACTAAATAGGGCTTCGGCCTTGGCTTTTGCTGCATTCGGCAACGAGTGCTTAGTTATCCATGAGAAATTGCGTCCGTACCTTTATGGAGCTTTGATGTCCGAGTTGGATTCTCAGAAAAACCAGGTCCAGGACAAGATATGGATTACTTCACGTGTTCGGATGACAGCTGAAAGGCGCCTTCTCCAGTATAATAACTGGTCTCTATTTCTTCTTGCATATTACTCTCTGTTCACCGTCGTACTCTCGGTTTTTTCTGAATACTTCAAGTCCTTTTATCCATATTTTGATGGGATAACAATCGTCGCTACGGTGGCCGTCTTGGTCGCTTCTCTTGTCGTTGGTGGGTTCAGGTTTGAAAGGACCGCTTCGCTATATCGCGATTGCTATCTTTCATTGCAACGACTTTACGAAGACGAGGGTGACGGGAGGGCGAAACAGAAAGACTACGCTGACATCTTGGTTGTGTGCCCCAATCATTCAAACGGCGACTACCATGATTTCCTTTTCAACCACATCGTCCTCGAAGGCAAAGAGGTCACGAGCAACGGCAAGCAGCTACATTGCACGAAATACATGAAGCTTTCTTACGTCTGGAGGCGGGTTGTCTTTTGCGCTCTGATTGGAACGCTCGTTATGATCCCCCTCGCGTTCGCGGCAGGACCCTTCGTGGCCAAGTGTTCATGACCGCTCGCCAGCATTTCGATCGCCAATTTACCTTTGATAATCTCAGGGAAATCTTCGAGGAGCGGATCGCTCATACCGCAACAACCGGCAAAGATGGAGTATCGCCCGACGCCTTTCAGAGGATGATTGATTCGGAGCTTTCCCTTACGCTCGCCAAAGTTCGAAATGGAACGTATCGTTTCACAACTTATCGCCAGAAGCTTGTACTCAAGGGTGTCGGAAAAGCCCCGCGAGAGATCTCCATTGCGACTGTGCGTGATAGGATTGTTTTGCGAGCAATCAACGATGTCTTGATCGAGTCTTTCTCGGATAAGCGTCAGGCTGCACCACACCACTACATCTATGAGATTTCAGACCTGATCCGACCGCTAGGTGATGACTATTCTTTCGTGCAAATTGATGTTCAAGACTTTTACCCCAGCATCATCCATCAACTGCTTATGCAGCGGGTTCGATCACGTGTCCGAACCCGTGATTTGCTTACTTTGATCGAGACAGCAATCCAAACTCCAACCGGTGCTCCGTCGCCACAAGGGGCAGTGAGGGGCGTTCCACAAGGATTGAGTATCTCTAACATCTTGTCGGCGATTTACATGATCCGCTTCGATGAGATGATGCAATCGCGTTATTCGTATTTTCGGTACGTTGATGACATTATCGTGGTCTGTAAGACGGATAGCGCGGAGAAGACATTTGCGTTCATCGCGAAGCAGCTAAACAAGATCGGTTTGCAGTGTCATCCGCCAACTGAGGGCAGCAAAAGCAAGATCGTACCGCTGAATACAGGTGTCAATTATCTCGGATATTACGTCAAACCGGATATCATTTCCGTCCGAACTTCGTCATACCGCCGCATGATGGATACCATAATGGGTGTTCTGACAGCAGCCAAGCATACGACAAACAACAAGAAGATCCTACGACGCCTAAACATCAAAATAACAGGCTGTATTTTCGATCAAAAAAGGCGAGGATGGATGTTTTTCTTTTCGATGACGACGGACATCAAACAACTTCGACGTCTCGACAAGTTCGTTGAGCGAGCATGGCAACGCGCGGGCATGCAACAGTTTGGCCGACCTAAAACATTTGTGAAGACTTATTACGAAATTCGATATCATTTGGACGAGACAAAGTACATTCCCCGCTTCGATGAGTACACCAAGGCGCAGAAGGCTTCGCTTATTGCTGACATGATGGGTCGTGAGGCGGCAGAGGTAATGACTTGGCCGCAAGATCGGATGGATCGCGCATTTGCGAAGATTGTACGCAAAGAAGTTGCGCAACTGGAAAATGACATTACACCGTTCAGCTAGGTGGTCGCTTCGCCACGGGTGAGGATAGAGCCACAGCCAATGTTCTGATCTTCTTGGATCGCCCCGAGCGGAAGGTCCGGGATCAGATCACTCGATACACGACGGTTACCCAAATAACCGCTTTTTCACATCCGGATCCAGAACCGCACCGTCTTCAAACCACCCCAATTCGCCGCAACTGCGTCCGAACCAAGTCTCAATCTCTGCATAGCCGACCGGCGCCCGTCACCAAGCGCCGGCCTTTTTCCGTTCCGCCTTACTCAGGCACTTCAGCTCCAATCGCCTTCAGCCCCTCGATCGCGCATTCGGCGTCGATATCGCCTGATGGTGCGCCGCCGACGCCTATGCCGCCGACCAGTTGGCCGTTGATGCGGATGGGCAGGCCTCCGGCGAGGATGACGAGGCGGGGGTCCATGTCGCGCAGGCCGGCAAGCGGCGGGTTGCTGGCAATGCCTCCTGCCAGCGCGCCGGAGGGGCGACCCATCGACGCGGAGGTGAAGGCCTTGCCGGTGGCCGAACCATTGGTGTGCGGGCCTGCACCATCGCCATGGATCAGCACTGAAGTTTCGCCGCTGCGTGCCACGATGGCGGTGGTCACGGCGAAGCCCTTCGCCTTGCAGCTTTCAACGGCGGCATTGGCGGCCTCGACGGCCTTGGCGACGGGCAGATAGGCGGCGGTGGGCAGTTCATCGGCCTGGGTAACAGTGCCTAGCGATACCAATGCGGCAGCGGCTGCGAGGATGATCTTCGTCATGAAATGAACCTTTGAAACATGGGTTGTAAAACCCGCACAGGCTGCCAGGAAAATGCGGCGTATTTCTGGTTCAAGTCTATGATTTTACATAATTATTATGGGTTAGCCGCGTTCGCGCGCGCTTCACATCCCTGAAGATGGGGAAAGCTGCCTCAATCCGCCGTCGGCAGCCTGCGCATGGTGAACTCGATGACGTCGCCGGGGCGTTCGCACCAGCTTTCTATTTCGGTCCAGTAGGCTTGGCGGGGCCAGCGTTCCAGCCATTCGCGCGCCTTGGCGCGGGCCTGGGCGCGCGGGAGTTCGAAGGTCTCGCGCAGGAAGCCGTCCTTGGGCATTCGAACCGGCTCGGCGCGCCTCTTGTCGAGGCTGCGCTTCAACCCGTCCAGCGGTGGTTTGGCGGGTATGCGCACGAAAGAACTCCTTGACCCGTCTGCTTTTCAGTTTAGGTCTCGGCGGGAAAATTTGCGAGTCATTTGTGAGACTTCCCGGACTGTCCTTGACCATATTGTCATGACGCACGACCCTTGTCCGGGAACAGGATGGACCATCATGGAACGACCAGAACTGCCTGCCGGCCTGCCCGACGATATCGAAGAGAAGAAGGAAAAGGCGCGGGCCTGGTTCGAGACCCTGCGCGACCGCATCTGCCACGGGCTGGAGCAGCTTGAGGACGAGCTTGAAGGCCCGATGTCGGACCACATGCCCGGCCGCTTCGAGCGCACGCCATGGCTGCGCCAGGAAGGCGAGGGCGGCGGCGGCGTCATGTCCATGATGCATGGCCGTGTCTTCGAGAAGGTTGGCGTGCACACCTCGACGGTCTTCGGCGAGTTCTCGCCCGAGTTTCGCAAGCAGATACCGGGTGCGGAGGAAGATCCGCGCTTCTGGGCCTCGGGCATCTCGCTGATTGCCCACCCGCAAAACCCGCATGTGCCGGCGGTACACATGAATACGCGCATGGTCGTCACCACCCGCAACTGGTTTGGCGGCGGGGCCGATCTCACCCCGATGCTGAGCGACCGGCGCAGCCAGGAGGACCCTGACGCGCAGGCCTTTCACAAGGCGCTGCAATTTGTCTGCGAGAAGCATTCCGCTGTGGCCGACCATGAGCGGCTGAAAGAGTGGTGCGACGAATATTTCTATCTGCCCCACCGGCAGGAGCCACGCGGCATTGGCGGCATCTTCTATGACTGGCTGAAATCGCCGGAGGAGGCGGGCGGCTGGGAGGCCGATTTCGCCTTCACGCAGGATGTGGGCCGCGCCTTCCTCATCATCTACCAGCGTCTGGTGCGCCAGAACTTCAACCGGAACTGGACGGATGCGGAGCGCGAGCAGCAGCTTGTCCAGCGCGGGCGCTATGTGGAATACAATCTGCTCTATGACCGCGGCACGATCTTCGGTCTCAAGACCGGCGGCAATGTGAACTCCATCCTGTCCAGCATGCCGCCCGTGGTGAAGTGGCCGTGAGGCGATCCGTTCCGGCCTGATCGTCTGCAATCACGAGAGGATCGCCAGATGTCCAGCAGTACCGGCAACCGTCTTCAAACCGGCGTTCAGGTTCTCGACCACGAACTCGTCGAGGAAATGGCGGTTTCGCTCGGTGCGGCCGGAAGAAGCGCCGAGGAGGCCGTTTCGGCGCTCGATGGTCTGCCCGAGAGCGGCGAGCTTCGGGAGAAGCTCCTCAAGCAGGCGGCCGAGGCCGTCTATGCCTATTTCATCCAGCGCGAACTCTGCGGCCTTAAGCGTCATGACGAGGTGATCAGGGACATGGGCATCCCGCGCATGGTTCTGGCGCGCCTGGGCGCGCGCTAGCCGCGGAAGCGCGAATCTCCATGGGCAGCCAGATGGCCATTTTAGGGCGGGAAGGGAGAGTGTCCGGGCCTGTCCGGCGGCGCCATAAGTGCCTCTGGCTGTGTATTCAAGGCTTTCACCCGCGACAATCTGCCCACAAGGGGCTTGTGTGTCTGGACAAGTGAAAGATGCGAGCATAGAAACCAACGCGAATTGCCGGGGGAACAGGCAGCCTGTTGCGACCAATCCGACGGGCGCTTTGGCATAGATGCACCTTCCTTCCGGCACTTACCGAGGTGAAAGGACCACTGTGCCGTGAGCGCTAGCGATTCGACCGAACATACCCGTCGCGATTTTCTCTATGTGGCAACCGGCATGGCCGGTGTGGTGGGCGCCGCAGGCGTCGCCTGGCCGTTTATCGATCAGATGCGTCCAGACGCATCGACGCGTGCCCTTGCTTCCATTCAGGTGGATGTCTCCGGCGTCGAGCCGGGCATGAGCCTGACGGTGAAGTGGCGCGGCAAGCCCGTCTTCATTCGCAACCGTACCGAAGCCGAGATCGAGGCCGCCCGCGAAGTGGCCATCGAGGATCTCAAGGACCCGATTGCGCGCAACGAGAATCTTTCAGGCGAAGTGCCGGCCACCGATGAGGCCCGTTCGGCCGGTGAAGGCCGTGAGAACTGGCTGGTGATGGTTGGCGTCTGCACCCATCTGGGCTGCGTGCCGCTTGGCCAGGCCGGTGATTTCGGCGGGTGGTTCTGCCCCTGCCACGGTTCGCACTACGACACTGCGGGACGCATCCGCAAAGGCCCGGCGCCGACGAACCTTCCGGTTCCAACGCTCACCTTCGTCAATGATACGACGATCGAGATCGGCTAAGGGCAGGGAGAGAAGAATATGAGCAGCGGACACTCTACCTACACGCCGAAGACCGGCTTTGGTCGCTGGATGGATGCGCGCATGCCTTTGCCGCGCCTCGTCTATGATTCCTTCGTGGCCTATCCGGTGCCACGCAATCTGAACTACGCCTACACCTTCGGCGGCATCCTGAGCCTCATGCTGATGGCCCAGATCCTGACCGGCGTGGTGCTGGCCATGCATTATGCAGCCAACACGGAAATCGCGTTCCTCTCGGTCGAGAAGATCATGCGCGACGTCAATTCCGGCTGGCTTCTTCGCTATCTGCACGCCAATGGCGCGTCGATGTTCTTCATCGCCGTCTATATCCACATCTTCCGCGGTCTCTATTACGGCTCCTACAAGGCGCCGCGCGAGCTTCTGTGGATCCTGGGCTGCATCATCTATCTCCTGATGATGGCGACCGCCTTCATGGGCTATGTGCTGCCCTGGGGCCAGATGTCCTTCTGGGGAGCAACGGTCATCACCGGCTTCTTCACCGCAATTCCCGTGGTCGGCAGCTGGATCCAGGAACTGCTTCTGGGCGGCTTTGCCGTTGGCGATCCGACGCTCAACCGCTTCTTCTCGCTTCACTATCTTCTGCCCTTCATGATCGCCGGCGTCGTGGTTCTCCACGTCTGGGCGCTGCATGTGACGGGGCAGACGAACCCGACGGGCATCGAGGTGAAGTCGAAGACGGACACGGTTGCCTTCACGCCCTATGCGACGGTGAAGGACGCCTTCGCGATGGTGCTGTTCCTCATCCTGTTCGCCTATTTCGTCTTCTACATCCCGAACTATCTGGGACATGCGGACAACTATATCGAGGCGGACCCGCTCAACACGCCGGCTCACATCGTTCCGGAATGGTACTTCCTGCCCTTCTACGCGATCCTGCGTGCCATCACCTTCAATATCGGCCCGATCGACTCCAAGCTTGGCGGCGTCCTGGCCATGTTCGGCGCAATCGCGGTGCTCTTCGTGGTGCCGTGGCTTGATACCTCGAAGGTACGCTCGGCAGTCTACCGCCCGTGGTACAAGCTCTTCTTCTGGCTCTTCGTCGTGAACGCCATCTTCCTTGGCTGGCTCGGTTCGCGGCCTGCGGAAGGTGTCTATGTGGCGCTGGCACAGGTATCGACGCTGTACTACTTCGCATTCTTCATCGTCATCATGCCGGTTCTCGGCCTGATCGAGACCCCGCGGCGCCTGCCGAACTCGATCACCGAGGCTGTTCTTGAAAAGAAGAAGGGCGGCAAGTCGACCATCGCGCCGGCCGCAGCCGAATGATGATCGAGCGCATGCGCAAAGGAATGTTGAACATGAAACTTCTCCTCAATGGGTTCGCAGCGCTCGGCCTTGGCCTCCTGACGGCTGCTTCCGCCAGTGCTGCCGAATATCCGATCAAGAAGCCGGTCGAGCAGGACTGGTCCTTCGAAGGTCCTTTCGGCACCTATGACCGCGGTCAGCTGCAGCGCGGCTTCAAGGTCTATCGCGAGGTTTGCGCCTCCTGTCACTCGCTCAACCTGGTGGCCTTCCGCACGCTGGAAGATCTGGGTTATTCGGAAGAGCAGGTGCGTGCACTGGCCAGCGAATACGAAGTACAGGACGGTCCGGATGATGCGGGTGACATGTTCACCCGTCCCGCAACCCCGTCGGACTACTTCCCCGCACCCTTCGAAAATCCACAGCAGGCGGCAGCTTCCAATAATGGTGCCTATCCGCCGGATCTGTCGCTGATGGCAAAGGCGCGTACGGCCGAGCGTGGTTTCCCGACCTTCGTCTTCGACATCTTTACCCAATATGCCGAAGGTGGTGTGGACTATGTCTACAATCTGCTTACCGGCTATGAGGAAGATTCCCACGGTCACGAAGTGCCGCCCGGCACCTATTACAACCCGTACTTCCTGAAGGCGGCATCGCTCGCCATGGCTCCGCCGCTCTCCGATGGCGTCGTCGCCTATGAAGACGGTGCGCCCGAGACGGTTGACCAGTATGCGCGTGATGTCTCCGCGTTCCTGATGTGGACCGCAGAGCCGCATATGGAAGCGCGCAAGTCGACCGGCTTCGTGGTCATGGTCTTCCTGGTGCTCTTCGGCGGTCTGATGTATCTGACCAAGCGCAAGATCTGGGCAGAAGCACACTGAAGCTTCGCCTCATGTGATTGAAAGGGCGCTACGGCGCCCTTTTTCATGTCTGCGGTGCTGACTTGAACTGGCGGCAATTACGCCGCAAAAGGATATGCCAAGGGGCTTGTCGATGAAACAAACGCTTGAACAGACGCTGCGTGCGGCGATCCGCACCATTCCGGACTATCCCAAGCCCGGCATCCAGTTTCGCGACATCACCACATTGCTGGGTGACGCACGAGCATTCCGCCGCTCTGTGGACGAGCTCGTGCATCCCTATGCGGGCATGAAGGTCGACAAGATTGCCGGTATAGAAGCACGCGGCTTCATTCTCGGTGGTGCAATGGCGCACCAGCTGTCATCCGGCTTCATTCCGATCCGCAAGAAGGGCAAGCTCCCGCATGAGACGGTGCGCGTCGCCTACAGCCTCGAATATGGCATCGACGAGATGGAGATGCATCGCGACGCGGTAAAGGAAGGCGAGAAGGTCATTCTGGTCGACGACCTCATCGCTACAGGTGGCACCGCCGAAGGCGCGGTAAAGCTTCTGCGCCAGATGGGTGCGCAGATCGTAGCGGCCTGCTTCGTCATCGACCTGCCGGATCTCGGTGGCCGTGCGAAACTGGAAGCGCTTGGCGTCGAGGTGAACACGCTCATCGCCTATGAGGGCGACTGAGCTTTCTCCTCGTGGCGGGCATGATGGAAAAGCACCGCGCTTTCAAAACTCATGACCCGCTCGCCCTCTTGATTGTCCGCAGTAGCAAGACCGTTCAACACGTACCAGCCGGGGCGCGAGGTGAGAGGGCGGAAGCCTATCGATTGCCGCGCAAAGGTGAGTGTGTCACCTGCATAGGCAGGCTTCAGCCATCTCAGGTCACGAAAGCCCGGTGAAGGGCCAAATATGGGGGCAGGTCCTTCCCCTTGCCATTCCGCCTCACCAAAACCGGCGGCAACATTGTATTTCATCCAAAGTGCGCATGTATGCCAGCCGGAGGCGCATAGCCCGCCGAGAACGCTTTTGCGCGCAGCCTCTTCGTCCGTATGGAAAAGCTGCGGGTCATATTTGCGGGCAAAGTGCAGTATTTCGCCTGTTTCCAGCCGGTGTGCGCCAATAACGACCGTGCGGCCTATCTGGAGAAACTCTTCAAGCGTCATCGCGGTCTCGGCGTTTGCGGAACATGATCGGGTTCTGCAGCTGTAGTACGACTTCGCCGTGCTGGTTTCGAAGCTCGTGCCGCAACGTGACCATCCCGAGTTCCGGTCGGGATTTCAGTTCGCGTTTGGCGATAACCGTGGAGCGACCGGACAGAATGTCACCGGCCATGACCGGTTTTTTCCACTTCAGTGTCTCGATACCGGGAGACCCCTGCGAGCTTGAGGACAACAGGAATGCGTCGCACATCATGCGCATGAAGATCGCGTTTGTGTGCCAACCCGATGCTGCAAGACCGCCGAGCAGGGAGGCGCGTCCGCTTTCCTCGTTCAAATGCATGGGTTGCGGATCGAATTCGCTCGCAAATTCGACGATCTCCTCGGCACTGACCTCACGCGATCCGAGGTCGATTTCCGCACCCTGCTCGAAGTCCTCAAAGGTCCGGTATGCTGGGATTTTGGTGGTGTCGTTCATGAATTCACTGACGGGAAAAGGCCATGGATGCGCCGGAGAGTATGAGTGCGCCTCCAACGAAGCGGTTGAGGTTCACGAAGACCCGGGCCGACTTCAGTGCCTTGCCCAATAGTGTGCCGCCCAGGGCGTAGGCCAGAACGGCCAGAACTTCCAGGAGAAGGAACACAATGCCCATCTTGATAAGCTGCGGCTGAGCGGCCATGGCGGGATCGATGAACTGCGGAAAGAATGCGGTGAAGATGGCAATCGCCTTTGGGTTGCCGATGGCAATGAAGAAGTCACGCCGCATCAGTGCGCGCAGAGCCACATCGCCGCTCTGGCTCGTCGCCAGCGCCCTCGCATGCCTCAGGAAACGTATGCCGACATAGATCAGGTAGGCAGCACCTGCGAGCTTCACGAGGGTGAAGGCGAAGGCAGAGGTGGCCAGCACCGCTCCAAGTCCGACGATGGTGACGGCGATGAGGATGACGAATGCCGGCATCCGTCCCATGCCGCCTGCCAGGGCCGGCAGCAGACCGAGACGCGCAGCATTCGAAAATACAAGCATGTTGTTCGGCCCCGGTGCGCAATTGAGCGCAAAACAGGCCGGTATGAACAGTGCCCATGTGATCACGTCAGATCCTCCCTCGGGGAACAACCTATCTCATGAAGCACAGATGTGAAGCACCAGACGGGAGTTGAGGAAAGGCCAGCATGGACTCTGCCGCCCACGCAGGTGGTTCAGGCGTGGGTGAAGAGCAGTCCGAACCCGGCAAGCACGGTGAGCGCGCCCAGAGCCTGTGTCGCCCAGGGGGCTGCGATGTGCCTCGAGAAACCTGCGACAGCTATGCCTGCCGCATGCAGGCATGCGGTGCCGAGGATCAGCCCCGCCAAATATTGCATGATCGTGCCATCGATCGGGTAGGCGACGCCGTGCACGTAACCGTGCAGCAATGCGAATACCGCGATCAGAGCGGCTCCGGCAGCAATGTGCAGCTTGGCCGCAAAGGTGATCATGAGGCCAAGGACCAGGATCGATGTCAGTATGCCCGGCTCGACAAAGGGTATGGAGAATCCTGCAGATGCCGCCGCGCTGCCGCCGACCATGATGATGATGAAGCAGACCGGCCAAGCCCAGACAGCGCGTCCGCCCGATTGTGCAGCCCACACGCCAACTGCAATCATTGCGAGCAGATGATGGACGCCGGAGATCGGGTGCAGAAGGCCGTCGATCAGTGAAATACTGAAGGGTGGATGTGCCATTGCCTCAGCTGGCAGAACCATCGTGCCGACAATAACCGAAAGCAGTCGCTTCATGCGGTAGTATCCCCTCAAGCGCGGCGAATTCGCCTTCGCATCCACCACCACAACAACTCCCATGAGCCGTTGCCTGTCCGCCGCGCTGACGCTGCGGTGCAAACTCATGTGAGAGTTGTGGAGCAAATCCTGTGGTTGTCCTTTTCAACCATAGGACGCGCTTTGTCGAGGGCTGATTGTATCTGTCTACAGCTGAAGCAGGCTGGATCGCTAACAAAACCTTGCCGAGGCTTTTGAATTTGCTCTCAAACAAAAAAAGCCCCGGTTTTTCGACCGGGGCTTTCCTGATTTGCGCTTGCCAGTTCGAGGGGTCAGGCCGCCTGGCTCTTCTCTGCGCGCAGATTTTCTAGAATGTTCTGCGGGGAAGAGACGCCGTATGGATCGCTCTGGCAATTGTCGGAAAAGCCTTCTTCCTCGAACCACTGCTCCACCAGACCGTTGTTGACAACGGCCGCATAGCGCCAGGAGCGCATCCCGAAGCCGAGATTGTCCTTGGCAACGAGCATGCCCATCTTGCGGGTGAACTCGCCGGAGCCGTCGGGAATGACCTTCACCTTCTCGATGCCCTGCTGCTTTGCCCAGGCGTTCATCACGAAGGCATCGTTGACGGAGATGCAGTAGATCTCGTCGATGCCTTCAGCCTTGAACTCGTCATGGAGCTTCTCGAAATCGGGAAGCTGGTAGGTGGAGCAGGTCGGGGTGAATGCGCCCGGCAGGGAGAACAGCACGACGCGCTTGCCGCTGAAGAAATCGGCAGTGGTCCTGTCTTCCCAGCGATATGGGTTCGGTCCTTCGATGGACTCGTCACGCACGCGGGTGCGGAAGGTGACGTCGGGGACTTTGCGGTTGAGCATTATCGGGCTCCTTCATGCGTATAGAAACGAAGCGCGCTGCGTTAACAGGCGCGTCATCAACAGAAACGGACGGATTTCCGGAATGCCCGGGGAGGGCAGGCATTCACGATGGCCGGAACATAGGCACGCAATATTGCAGTGCCAAGACAGGGACCGAAAACTTGTTCTGAAAGCGTGTGATAGCCACAGGTTTCTCGCCGCAATCCGGCGGGGCAGACCTGTGGCCAAGCACGTCTTCAGGTGTTGAACTTGAAGAGCATCACGTCACCATCGGCGACGACATATTCCTTGCCTTCGTCTCGGGCCTTGCCGGCATCGCGGGCTGCCGTCTCACCACCAAGCGTCACGTAATCATCATAGGCGATGGTCTGCGCACGGATGAAGCCGCGTTCGAAATCGGTGTGGATCACGCCTGCGGCCTGCGGTGCCTTGGAGCCCTTTGCAACGGTCCATGCGCGGGCTTCCTTCGGCCCGGCGGTGAAGAAGGTGATGAGGTCCAGAAGCTCGTAGCCCGCACGGATCAGGCGGTCGAGGCCGGGCTCTTCCAGGCCCATTGCGTCCAGATATTCGGCAGCTTCCTCGTCGGCGAGCTGTGCTACCTCCGCCTCGATGGCAGCAGAGATGACAACCGTCTTCGCACCCTGTGCTGCAGCCATTTCCTGCACCTTGGCGGAATGCTCGTTGCCTTCTGCGGCGTCACCTTCGGCGACATTGCAGACATAGAGTACAGGCTTGGAGGTCAGAAGATTCAGGCTGCGCAGGATCTTCAGGTCCTCGGCGGCAATGCCGTCGAGCAGCAGGCGAACCGGCTTGCCGTCCTGCAGAAGCTTCAGCGCCTCGTCCATCATCGGCAGAAGCGTCTGCGCTTCCTTGTCCTTGCCGGTGGCGCGCTTGCGCATCTGGGTGGTGCGGCGCTCGAGGCTCTCAAGATCGGAAAGCATCAGCTCCGTCTCGACCGTCTCGGCATCGGCCACGGGATCGACACGACCTTCCACATGGGTGATGTCGTCATCTTCGAAGCAGCGCAGCACATGCACGATGGCGTCGACTTCGCGGATATTGGCGAGGAACTGGTTGCCCAGGCCTTCACCCTTGGACGCGCCACGCACGAGGCCCGCAATGTCCACGAAGGAGATGCGCGTCGGCACCACTTCCTTGGAAGAAGCGATCTGCGCGATCTTCTTCAGGCGCGGATCAGGCACGGCCACTTCGCCGGTATTCGGTTCAATCGTGCAAAACGGATAATTCGCCGCCTGCGCTGCCGCCGTCTTGGTGAGCGCGTTGAACAGCGTGGACTTGCCGACATTGGGCAAGCCGACAATGCCACATTTGAAACCCATGAGATGTCAGTCCTGTCAGGCTTTGATAATCGTAGCAGGGCTATGGGCGAAGGGGTCCATGATCGTCAAGCCCCCGAGGCAGGCCGCGTATGGCAGGGATTCGATGCTCGCCATGCAAACGGCATTTGGTATTGACAATACTCAGGAAATATGCTATACGCGTTCGAGGTACTTTGCATCTCGGCCGGTAGGCCGAGATGCAAAGTACCTCGAGAGAGTAAATCGACCAGATATTTTATGTCGCGCACGGGCTTTTGTCAAGGCTTGTTGCAGCTTTGTATTTTTCTCATTGGTCGGAGGGGTCATTTATGATCTCCTAAAATTCCTCGTACACCCCTCTTTTGTAACAGAAATATATAGAATTTTCAATGGTTTGTTTGGATTCTAAGATTTGTAGATCCCGTTACGGCGATGAGATACCCTAACTAATGACCGATGGCTGCCACGCGTGATCCGCCGCGATTATCGCTGTTGCAAAAACTCCGCTTCGATCGTGCTTGGCGAAAGAACTGCTTCACCGACGCGCGTTCCGCTCTTCCGCGTTTGGCATGCGTCCGTTCTCGCTGATGTCCCATGTGGGACCGGCAAAAATACGCTGGAGTGCAGCGAGCCGTTCCCGTCCCTCAGGCGTGACAGGCTGTTTCAATGCTGCCGCTTCCTCGAGCACGCTCGCTACATATTCCGAGATCGACTTGCCTGCCGGTTCAGCTTTAAGGCGGGTCAGGCGGTGAAGCTCGACATCGAGCTCGATCGTGACATTCTTCATGGGACCACGGGCCTCCGTGTGCGCCATACAGCGCTCATGCCGTGAATATAAGCGCTCCGCTCGCGCTCGGCAAACAGGCTCAGTTCTTGTCGCCCAGAAGCTTCTTCAGCATGGCGGCCATGGGCCCGTCTTCGGGGATGTTTACTGCCGGCTTCGATTGTCTTGCCTGCCGGATATGGCTTTGCTTCTTCGGCTTTTGCGGGGCAGGGGTCTCCGCTTCGCCGCTCTTGCCTTTGACCGCAAGGCTGACACGATTCATGAAGCCGGAATCGTCACCGCGCACCAGCATCTCGGCATTATCCGCGATGGCATCAAGCATCGGTTCGAGCCAGTCCTGATCCACCTTGGCGAAATCGCCCAGCACGTGACCATGCACGCGCGCCTTGTCGCCGGGATGGCCGATGCCGATGCGCACGCGCCGGTAGTCCTTGCCGCAATGGGCGTCGATGGACTTGATGCCGTTGTGGCCGCCATGGCCGCCGCCGGTCTTGATGCGCAGCTTTGCGGGCGCCAGATCAAGCTCGTCATAGAGTACGACCAGATCCTTCGGCTCCAGCTTGTAGAAGCGCATTGCCTCGCCGATAGCTTGACCGGACAGGTTCATGAAGGTCTGGGGCTTGATCAGAATAACCTTCTCGCCGCCCAGCGTGCCTGTGGCAATCTCGGCCGAAAACTTCTTCGACCAGGGCGAAAAGGAATGGCGGCGGAATATCGCATCCGCCGCCATGAAGCCGACATTGTGCCGGTTATTTTCATATTGCCGGCCAGGATTTCCAAGACCTGCAATGATGAGCATGAGAATGCCTCCGAAGGGTGAGGATTACTCCTCGCCGCCCTCTTCTGCTGCTTCCTCTTCGCCACCTTCATCAGCCGCGTCGTCGGACTTCAGGCCGGCGGGCGCTGCAACCGTCGCGATGGTGAAATCGCGGTCGGTGATGGTTGGCGTGACACCTTCCGGCAGCTTGACTGCGGAGATGTGGATGGAGTCACCAAGCTCGGAACCCGTCAGATCAACCTCGATGAATTCGGGGATCGAATTGGCCGGGCAGGTGAACTCGACTTCGTGACGCACGATGTTGAGGACGCCGCCGCGCTTGATGCCGGGGGAAGCTTCCTCATTGGTGAAGTGCACGGGCACATTCACGGTCACGACGGTGTTCTTGCCGACGCGCAGGAAGTCCACATGCATGGTGAAGTCGCGCACGGGGTCAAGCTGGTAGTCCTTCGGCAGGACCTGAATCTTCTTGCCGTCAACATCGATCGTGGCGATCGTCGTCATGAAGCCGCCGCCATGAATCTTCATGGTCAGCTCCTTGTATGGCAGAGCGATTGCCAGCGGGGCTTCCTTTTCGCCGTAGATGACAGCGGGTACCTTGCCGTTGCGCCGAGCTGCACGGGCGGACCCCTTACCGACCCGTTCGCGCGCCTCGGCCTTCAGTTCATATGACTGATGGCTCATGGCCTGTTCCTTTCAAGTGTTATGGAGCATCCGAAGGGCAATTTGCCGTCCCGAATGTGAAAACCGGCTTGCCGGCTCCCATCCGCGCTGCCTCCAAGGGTGTCTACGCGGACGCGCGTGCCTATACAGGATGGGGCGAAAGCGCGCAAGACGCGCAGGGGCTTAGCGGCAGTCGTAGGGCAGAAAAGTGCCGGAAGCCCCCAGATGGATCATCTCCAGCGACACGATATTGGCAATTTCAAGCTCCTTGCCAGACGCCGGGCAAAGGGTCTTCCTGTCCATGCACTGCGAATCCATGAAGGCCTGCTGCGAGGCGAGAAATTCGGGACGCAGATCATCCGTTCCCAGCTGCTTGAGTGCGGCTTCATAAGCCTGCGTGAAAGTTGCGCACTTCTTCTGCTGCCAGTCGGAAAGCTGGTGTTCGGGGACATCCTCTGCCCCGACGGGAGAAGCCGTCGCAAGCAGCGCGGCCAGGACCAGATGGCGCATTCGAGGTCACCTTTCACATGCGTGATGGCTTGCGTCGGCCAGCCCGCATTTGCGTTCTCAATGCGCCAAGGCCTCAAACGCTCAGTTGAACAGGCTTGAAACCGACTCTTCGCTTGCCGTGCGCGAGATCGCCTCGCCAATGAGGTCGGCAATGGTGATGACGCGGATATTCTTCGTGTTCTGCACCGTCGGCGGAGCCTGAATGGAATCGGTAATTACCAGTTCCTTCAGTTTCGAGTTGCAGATGCGGTCGCATGCAGCACCCGACAGAACGCCGTGGGTGATATAGGCCGTCACGGAAGTGGCACCGTTGTTCAGAAGCGCTTCTGCCGCGTTGCACAGCGTGCCGCCGGAATCCACGATGTCGTCGATCAGGAGGCAGTCCTTGCCGCGGACATCACCAATGACATTCATGACTTCGGATTCACCGGGACGGTCGCGGCGCTTGTCGACGATGGCCAGCGGTGCATCGATCCGCTTGGCAAGCGAGCGCGCACGCACAACGCCGCCGACATCCGGCGAGACCACCATGACATTCTCGAGATTGTAATGCGCCTTCACGTCCCGTGCCATGACGGGAACCGCGAACAGATTGTCCGTTGGAATGTCGAAGAAGCCCTGGATCTGACCCGCGTGAAGGTCCAGCGTCAGCACGCGGTCGGCACCGGCGCGGGTGATCAGATTTGCCACAAGCTTGGCGGAGATCGGGGTTCGGCCAGATGTGCGGCGATCCTGGCGGGCATATCCGAAATAGGGAAGAACGGCAGTGATGCGGCGTGCGGAGGAGCGGCGGAAGGCATCGATCATGATGAGCAGTTCCATCAGGTGATCATTTGCCGGATAGGCCGTTGACTGCAGGACGAACACGTCCTCGCCTCGCACATTCTCCTGGATCTCGACGAAGATTTCCTCGTCCGCGAAGCGCTTCACTGTCGCATTGCCCAGAGGAATGTTGAGATACCGGGCCACGGATTCCGCAAGCACCCGGTTCGAATTGCCCGAAAAGAGCTTCATGAAGTGTCCCCGGCTCGTCGCCACGTGATCTTCAGGGGCTTTTAGCGGCATGAGTTGTTATTGCAAGCATTGAGAGGAGAAATGCACATTCTTCCCACTCCCATAGGGCAAGTTGCTTAATGCAGTGGTGAAGAGAGGTTCAAACGATCTTAACGTAAAATTGCATAATAAAAGTATGTACAACCTATGCTTGACTGAAATCGTTTTCATCGCCATCCTGTTTCATAATATAACAGATATCGGGGGGCGGTGATGGGACAGGCTACGCAGTGGTTTTTCTCGGAGAATGGGTACTCGTTCAAGCATATGCAGAAATGCCCGGAGAGAGCCAGGCTGTTCCTTGAATACAGCGCCTCGCCGGACCCCAATCTTCTCTTTCTCGATCAGACACTCTTGCAGCGGGTAAAGGTACACAAGCGCGGTGCGACATCCTATTTCAGCGTTCGCGCATGGCGGCAGAATGTGCGTGAGCTTCAGCTGAAAGCGATGCGGAACTTGAAGCGTACGCCCAGCGAAGAAAACGCGCAGCATATCGCATCAGAGATCGTCGCGGCCGCCAGGCTGCTGACGAACGGAGCGGCTTATGACTGCGTGTGCCCGGTTCCGGCAGGCTCCTCGGGCAAGACGAACAACTTTGCGACAATCATCGCCTGGTATGTGGCGCGGGAGCTGAACCTGCCCATGTATCGTGCACTGCAGGGGTGCACGATGGCGGCAAGCGCCCACAAAAGTACTAGCAGCCACCCCATGCAAAGCCGGCATTTCCGGTCGAAGCTGGTGGACGCCCGCGTGCGCGAGAAATTCTGCCTTCTCGTAGACGATGTCGCGACCACGGGTGTTCATTTCGAACGATGCACTGCACAGCTCGCCAAGATGGGAAGCCCTGCGGTATGTGTTTGCTGGATCGCTTAACCATTCTCCGATAACTGGACAACTAGCAGGTGAAAATTGCAACCTGTTATTGACTAGTCATAATTTTCCGTTAACAAACACTCGCAAAACTCAAGGTTGTGGGGATGGGGAATGGACGCTCGCCGTTTGAAATATGTTGTTCCGTGCATGCTTGCCGTCACAGCGGTGTATGGGGGCGACGAGGCACAGGCCGCATGCAGCTGGACAGATGGCGTGGCGATCCTTTGCGATCAGGTCAGCCTCCATTCACCCTTCGATACGATCGTGCTGAACGGAGCATCCCACGACATCAAGTCGGGCACCACCTATGGCGGCTCTTCCGGCGCGGATCTTGCGGGTGTCGGTTCAACCGCGACCTATAGCGGCATTATCGATGCAGGTCGCAACAACGACCTTCTGGAGCTGACGGATGTAACAATATTGGGGGAGAGCAATCCCTATTCGGGCGGCATTGCCATCGAGCAGCCGCAGAATGGCAGCATCTTTGGTGGTGCGGGACGCGATACCATCATCTTGAACCGTGTCACCACCAGCGGCAATGTGGTGGGCGATGCGGCGGGAAGTGCCTTCCCGGACGGGATCGGCAATGACGACATCTTCGTTATCACCGACTCCAATATTGGCGGCACCATCATGATGGGCAATGCCAGCCCGAATGATGATGACGAGGTCACGATCAATGGCAGCAGCGTGATCGCCGGCGGCATTGGAGCGCGCCTGCTTGAGCGCGGCAATGACACGATCACGATCAACAATGGCACGATCGGCGCCAATGGCGCGGGCGAATCGGTCTTTGCCGGTGCGGAGAACGACAAGCTTGGCATCTTCGGTGGCACGATCCAGAACGCCATCAACATGGCCGGTGATGATGATATCCTCGTCATCAATCCTGGCGGTGCGGAAGCTGCGGAATGGACCTATTCCACGCCTTCGGGAGAAACCACCAGCCTGACATTCCAGAACACAGAATTCAAAGGCGGTGGCGGCAACGACGATGCCTTCGTCTACGGTGCGGGAGCCGGTGTTTTCGCCGCGAATACGGTCTGGGACAGCTGGCGCAAGGTGGTTCTGAACAACAGTCGGATCGATCTCGCCGATTCCAGCGTTGACGACATCCATCTCGAAAACAACAGCATGCTCGTCCAGCATGACGGCTTCGTGGCTCTGCGCAGCCAGGCTGGCGGCGCATATCCCTCGGCGCTGCATGTGGACGGCACCAGCCGGGTCGACCTGCAGGATGGGGCGGCAGATGACGTCATTCAGGTGGGCACCTTCCGTCCGTCTGCCGGTACGGTCCTTGCTGTCGACGTCGACACTTCTGCGGCGGGCTATGCGCCTGACGACTCCGATCATATACGCAACACGGCTGCACCCGACCACGTCTACGCGCTGGGTGCGCTGGTTGACGTGAACCTGCTTGGCACGCCGGCCCTGTCGGGTGCGCGTCGTATCGTGGATGACAAGAGCAGCACCGGTCTCAATGCCGATCCGGGCGTGAATGCAACTCCTGATTCATCGACCAACTATCTCCTGGTCAGTGATCCTTCGACCGCTGCACGTAGCTTCTGGTTGCAGGATGAGGGCAGCGGTGGCGTCTATCTGCTCTGGACGACCAATATCAACGAGACGACGACCAGCGGCTATATCGGCGGCAGCGCAACGCCGGGTGAAGACCCCGGCGAAGCAGGTCGTGGCTTTGCGGCACTTTCGGCATCCGGTCCGCAGGCGGTTAGCGATATCGTCGGCGATCTCGCGTCCGGCACGCCTGCCGTGGCTATTTCGGTTGCAACGCGTGCCGAACCGGTCGTGACAAGCGAAGAAGCCGCTTTGGAGCCTGAGGTTCTTTACGCCGACGGGCAGGGGATGAGCGGCCAATGCGCCTTTGGTCACCGCTACTCGGTCTGGTCCAGCATCTCCGGCGACAGGGGCGAATATGGATCGGCCGATGTCGATACCCTGACCGGAAGCCTGGGTGCGGAGGCGGATCTTGGCGACATGATGGGGCTTGGCTGCAATCGCGCGGTACTTGGCGGCTTCCTCTATACGAGTGCCGGCGATCTGACCCAGCCTGATGCGACAGCGCTTCAGATGAACAATTGGGGCGGCGGTGCCTATCTGCGGGGCTCCACCGCGCAGGGCTTCTACGGCTCGATCCTCGGTCATGCCGGTCGCGGAGATGTCGACGTCGTCAATGGGGTGATGGCAGCCACGGCCTCCTTCGAAGGCACGAGCTACGGTGTTGCTGCCAATCTCGGCATCAAGCGTCCGATTGCAGCAGCCACCGCCATCGATCTGCGCGGCTATGCCGGCTGGACCCGGTTCGACGCCGAACCCTTCGCCGACAGCATGGGGCTCACCATCGACGACATATCCTCCGAAACGCTCGTGCTGGGCGCTCATATCGGCGTCGAGCACAGCTTCACCGAGCAGACCACCGGCGTTGCCCGTCTTGGCGTGAAATGGACCGATGTCGAAAGCTCCATTGCCAGCAGCGGAGCGGTGAGTGGTTTCGACAGCGATTATCTTGTTGCCACGGGTGAAGTGGGCATGAGCGGCAGGCTTGGCAGCAATATCGATGTCTCGGTCACAGCCTTCGGCGAAGTCGGCAACGACATTCACCGCGTGGGCGGCCGCGCTCGCCTCACGCTCAGCTTCTGACGAAACAATGCCAGCGGCACGGTGCCGCTGGCTCAAACCCTCTCGTGCAGGGGCTGACGATTTCAAGTCTTTCAAGGCTGACCACCAGAGGCGCCTCTCCAACCGGGGGTGCCTCTTGCTGTAGCGCTGCTTGGGAATCTGAGGCGGGTGGTTTGCGCTGTGCCTGGAACCGGCTTGCACCTCGATCCGCTCGTCGTACGTTAAGATCGGCCAGTGGGCCTGGCGCTCAGGCGGTTGGGGGTATGCGACCTTCAGCAAAACACTTCCCGCATCTGGACGCACAGGCAGAGCTGGGGCCATGGGCGTGAGAACTTCCAGAACCGTATAAAATTATCCGCGGCGGCGGCTGATCCAGCTTGCAAGCTCGTCGATGGTCTTGGCGGCGATCGCTTCCATGGTGGCGTCACCAACGGATGACCAGCCGTCACCGCTGCTGCCGGCGGACTTTTCCTGACCCTGGATGCGGTGCAGGCGGTTGCCGGAACCGTCCATGACATCCCAGACATAGATGACGCTGGTCGAGCTTCCATCGGCCATGGCCGAGAAATAGCCCTTCATCAGATAGGGGGCGGAGCCCTGTGCGATGTTCAGGCCGCGAGCGGCGGCGCGCGATGTGAGGCCGCGGGAAAGGGCGGCAAGTGCCTGTGGCGTTGCGCCGATGACAGGGGCAAACTGAACGCTGCTGCCGGAAGGCAGGGCGGCCTGCTGCGTTGCCTGGGGGGGCGGCTGCGTCTGCTGTGCCTGCTGCTGTGGCTGGGAAACGGGTTCGCGCTCTACCTGCGACTGCGCGGGGGCGAGCGCCGTGGTTTCCACATTGCCCGATGGCGCTGCGGTTTGCACCTGCGTGGTGGCATTGCTGGTTGGTGCGGCGCGCGCGGTGGTCGACGTCCCGGCACCCGGCACACCTGCCTGCGGTCGGATCCCGTTCAGCGCATCCGTACCGGTGCAGCCCTGCACGACCAGTGCAAGCCCCATGAAAGCCAGGCGCATTTTCATCGTCATCATCCCCGTCCGGTTGCTCTCCGGATCGTCATGCGTCCCCGTTCCCTTATAGAACCTTACTGTACGATCAAATCAAGGCCATGACGGGAAAGGTTTTCCGGCTCGCCCTCGGTGGTGAGGTATGTGCGGCCGAGACACATGGCCGTTCCGGTTTCCGAATCCATGATGATCATATGGGCAAACAGCGTCATGTCGGGCGCGATCTCTTCCGGATTGGCCGCATAGAACATCTGCGGGTCCATCCACGAGGGCGAGAAGCGCGCGCCAACCGAGTAGCCGCAGGCGTTGAGCCGGTGCTTGGTCAGGCCATGGGTCTCCATCACGCGGGCATGAGCGTCGAAGACATCGCCGAAGGTGTTGCCGGGCTTCATGGCTTTCTCGCAGGCCAGAAGCGCATCGCGTGCTGCCTCGAACAGCTCCTGATGGCGCTTGCTTAGCTTGCCGGTCAGCACCGTCTGCATCATGGCCGCGTGGTAACGATGATAGACGCCGGCCCATTCAAGCGTGAGCTGGTCGTTCTTGTTCAGCTTGCGCCGGCCCGCCTTGTAGCGGCACAGAAGCGCATCCGGTCCGGAACCGATGACGAATTCGTTGGCGGGATAGTCGCCGCCGCCGGCAAAGACCGCGCCCTGCATGGCCGCAAGAATCTCCGCCTCGTCGCCGCCCTGGCGGATCAGCGGAAGTGCGGCATCGAATGCCGCATCGCCAAGCTTGCCCGCCTTGCGCGCCTTGGCGATCTCCGCCTCGCTCTTGATGAGGCGCAGGCCGGCCACGATATCGGATGCATCCTCGATCTTGCCAAAGGTCTGAAGCTGCTCGTCGAGCAGGCGCCCGTTCTTCGCCGTCAGCCCGTGCGTGTCATATTCCACGCCGATGCGCGCGCCGAGAAGGTCGAGATCGTTCAGGAGATTGCGCAGATCGACCGTCGGATCAGCGCCATGGCGGTCGCTCCACAGCGAGATGTTCTCGATATTGGAGGTGTGCCGCGCCTGGCGCAGATCGGCCGAGCGCGTTAGCAGGACCATCGACCCGTCGGCTTTCACCACCAGACACTGGAAGAAGCAGAAGCCGAACGTGTCGTAGCCGGTCAGCCAATACATGCTTTCCTGTGCAAAGAGCAGCATGGCGTCCAGCTTGCGCTCGGACATGGCCATGACCAGGCGGTCGAGGCGTGCGTCATACTCTGACTTCTCGAAATGAAGCGCCATCAAATCGTCTCCAGTGCAATGGCGGAAATCTGCCGCCCGTAATCCGGCTCGCCGCGATGGGTGGCACGCCTGTATGAATAGAACCGCTCTTCATCGGCATAGGTGCAAAGGCCAAGCATGCTGGCCGCAACACCTGCTTTTTTCAGCCGGTCGAGCGTGTATGTGTTGAGATCGAAGAGCGAGCGTTCGGGGTTGCCGGAAGGACGAAAGTAGACGGCATTGTCCTTGTCTTCCGCCGTGAAGCGGTCGACGAACTCGGGCCCGACCTCGTAATTTTCCTGGCTGATCGAGGGGCCAAGCGTGGCAACGATGTTCTCGCGTTTCGCGCCCAGGCCTTCCATGGCTTCTATCGCGCTTTCCAGAACGCCTGTAAGCGCGCCCTTCCAGCCAGCATGGGCTGCCGCGATGACGCGGGCCTTCGGATCGGCAAACAGAACGGGGCCGCAATCGGCGGCCAATGCACCCAATGCCAGGCCGGGCGTGTTCGTCACCAGCGCATCGGCTTTGAGAAGTGGGCCGTCCAAAGGTTCGTCGACCACAACTGCATCTGCCGAATGGCATTGGTGAAGCGTGACGAGATGATCGGGCGCGACGCCTAAGGCCGCTGCCACGCGGGCGCGGTTTTCCAGAACATCCTCACGGTCATCCTGTGAGCCGATTCCGACATTGAGCGATGCGTAAATTCCGGAGGAGACACCGCCTTCACGTGTGAAGAAGCCGTGCCGGATGCCGGCTGAAGCGGCATGTTCCTCGATCAGTGGGGAGCGGATCGGCTCCGGTTTCGGGGTGTTCAGCATAAGCCGCCTTCATGATGCTTGCCCGCCGGGTGCGGATGGTGGGGCAGGGTTGTGTTCAAGTCAATGCGCGGATGTGAAGGGTGGAACCGTGACCGTGGACGGCGTGACCGCGAGCACGCGGAAGAGCTCGCCCATTGCCTCAGGGCCTGCCAGACGCTCCACCGCATCGCGAATGGCTTCCTGTTCGCCATGGCTGCGCCCCGCACCCAGCCGCCCCGCGCGCTCCAGAAGCCCCAGACCCAACAGAAAGTCGCCCTGGCTCATGGTGCGGGCGCAAAGCCCTTCGGCACGGGCGGCCTGCACTAGCGCGTGAAAATCCACATGCGCGGTCAGGTCTGCCTCGCCGGGATGTGCCAGCACATTATCATATTCATGGGCGCGCAGCGCCTGCAGCGTGTCGCCGATGGCAGGCCTCTCATAGCCATAATCGGGGAAGAGCCCCGCGCCACCGCGCAGGGCCAGAACTTCAGCAATGCGCTGCATCATGGCCGTGCGCGCAGGCGCGATCTCGACAATCGCACCTTCGAGAGCATTGTCTGCTCCCTTGGGCAGGAGCGAGGTCTCCAGCGAACCCGCGCCTGCGACAAAGGCCAGTTGATCCTCATCATCCAGTCCAACCATGCGCTCGCGCCAACCCTGCACCGTCTTCACATATTGGCGCACGGGAAGCGCGTCGAAGAGTTCATTGCCGGCGATGAAGAGAGGCCCCTCGGGAATATCGCCCAGATCCGCGATCCATGTGCATTCTTCCGCACGCTGCCCAAGCGTCTTGCGCTGAACCTTGCTCAGGCGGGGGCTTGCCTCGATCAGGACCAGCTTGGCGTCAGACAGGAACGATGGATCAAGCCGCTCCAGCGTGCGCAGCATGTCGGCCATCATGGTGCCGCGTCCCGGCCCGATCTCGGCCAGAACGGGTTTGGCGGGCGAGCCGCAGGCTTTCCACGCGCTGTAGAGCCATACCGCAACCAGTTCGCCGAACATCTGGCTGACTTCCGGCGCGGTGATGAAGTCGCCCTTTTTGCCGAAGGGCTCGCGCGTCGTGTAATAGCCATGCTCGGGATCAAGCAGGCACAGGCTCATATATTCGGCGACGCTCATTGGTCCGGCCGCCTCGATCAGCCTTGCGATCTTGCGCTTCAGCTCGCTCATGCAGCCGCTTTTGCCGGTGTCTTGGCTGTCATCATGGCCCAGATGCCGGCCAGCACCATCGGCGTGGACAGGACCATGCCCATGGTCAGCCAATCACCGGCCAGATAGCCGATATGCGCATCCGGCTCGCGGAAGAACTCGACGAATATGCGCGACAATCCGTAGCCACAGATGAAGGCTCCGCCAACAAAGCGCGGCTTCTTCAGCTTCATTGCATGGTGGGTGAGCACCCGCAGAACCAGGAACAGTACCAGGCCCTCCAGCGCGGCCTCATAAAGCTGGCTTGGATGGCGCGGCAGGTCGCCGGCACCGGGAAAGACCATCGCCCATGGCACGTCGCTTGGACGTCCCCAAAGCTCCGCATTGATGAAATTGGCCACGCGCACGAGGCCGAGGCCAACCGGCGCGGCGGCGGCGATCGTGTCCAGCATGGACCAGGGATTGATGCCGCGATTGCGTGCGAAAAGCACCATGGCCACGATCGTGCCCAACATGCCGCCGTGGAAGCTCATGCCGCCTTCCCACACCGCGAAGATGCTCAAGGGGTCGGAAATGGAGCGGGCAAAGTCGTAGAAAAGCACATAGCCGAGGCGCCCGCCCAGCACCACGCCGAGCGCTGCCCATATGACGAAGTCGTCAAGATCGAGCGGCTTCATGGGGGGCGTGTCATGGGCCCAGAGTCGCGGGGTGGAAACCATGCGCTTGGTGTACCACCAGGCAAACAGGATGCCGACCACATAGCCAAGCCCGTACCAGTGGACCGCGAGCGGGCCGATCTGGAAAATCACGGGATCGATCTGGGGAAAGGGTAAGGCCGCCAGCGGCAGCAGCAGATATTCGCTCAAGCGGGCCTCCCGCGCCATGAATTCGTCTGCAGATAGGCGAGGGGATCATCGAAGGTCAAGGCAAAGCCGCATCATGCGCGGATGCAGCAGCCTCAACCCGCTTGCTTTCCTTGCATTCGCCCGGTTCTGGCCCTACCTCTCTCACAAAGGATTTTTGAGGGCCGACCCATGACCAATTCATCCAATCGCATACTCGATGATTTCGCCCGCCTGATGACCGACGCCGCCGGTGCGGCGCAGGGCGTTCGCCGCGAGGTGGAGACCGCATTTCGTGCGCAGGCCGAACGCATGCTGAACTCCATGGACCTCGTCCAGCGCGAGGAGTTCGAGGCCGTGCGCGAAATGGCCGTGAAGGCGCGCGAGGAGAATATCGCGCTGTCAGCTCGAATCGAGGCACTCGAGGCTCGGTTGTCCGCTGCGACCGAAACCGCTGAAGAATCAGCGAAAAAGCCGGCAAGTGGCCGCACCGCGAAAAAATAATTTTTCGTAAATTTTCACCTGTGTGAAAGTCGAAAAAGTCCAGTCGCGAGAGTCACTTGGGGCTGGGCATGAATCCTGGGTAGAACCAGTCTATCCACATGGGGGGACATGAGACGCCAAAAAAGGGCTGGTCTCGCAATGCCGCATCAATACACTGAATTTGCTGCATGATTCGAAACGGGGTCGGCAGCGACAAAGGGGCGGCGAGTTGTTTGCGCGTAAGTTTTCCAAGCGTCCGCTTCGTTCACCAGTATCTTTGTAAGTGCGTGTGAACTGCATGTGCAATTTGCGCTGCGTGTGGGCGCGGCAAACTACGGGAAAGCAGAATTTATGAGCCTTCTTGAACTCGACATGACGCGTGAAGCCCACCCGGTGGATGTGATCGAGCATGTCGCCAATTCCAATGACTGGAGCTTCGAGCGCAATGGCGACGATGAAATCGCCATTTCCGTGGCCGGTACCTGGACCGACTACAATGTCTCCTTCTCCTGGATGGAAGAGTTCGAGGCACTTCACGTGGCTTGCGCCTTCGATCTGAAGGTGCCCGAAAAGCGTGCGCTCGAGGTCATGCGCCTGCTCTCGCTCATCAATGAGCAGATGCTGTTCGGCCATTTCGATTTCTGGGAACGCGAAAACGTTATCATGTTCCGCCAGGCGCTCGTTCTTGCCGGTGGCGTGGAGCCTACTGGCCAACAGGTGGAAGTGATGCTCAACAGCGCATTGGAAGCATGCGAGTGCTACTACCAGTCCTTCCAGTATGTGATCTGGTCGGGCACCAGCGCGCAGGATGCGCTGAACGCGGTTCTCTTCGAGACTTTCGGCACGGCTTGAGGTTTCACGATGGGCGGGGAACAGGCAGCTGAAATCGCGTATGACGATTTCCTGAAAGTGGATATCCGCGTCGGCACCATTGTCGAGGCGGAAGCCTTTCCCAAGGCTCGCAAACCCGCCTACAAGCTCAAGATAGATTTCGGGCCCGAAATCGGCGTGAAGAAGTCGTCGGCTCAGATCACTGTCCACTACAAGGCCGAAGAGCTCGTGGGCAGGCAGGTCATGGCAGTGGTCAATTTCCCACCGCGTCAGATCGGGCCCTTCATGTCCGAGGTTCTCACGCTGGGCTTTTCCGACGAGAAGGGTGATATCGTGCTGGCCGGCGTGAGCAAGGCCGTGCAGAACGGATCGCGCCTGCACTAGGACGTGATGCGCAGGGTTCCGTCAGCGACTACCGCTCGAAACTTGCTGCGGCGAACAGCACAGAAAATCGTTCGCACCAGATGACGGCCGATTTGTACGTCGCCAGATCAAGATCTGACGGCAGCGTATAAGACTGGTCTCCCACATTGCCGCGCAATGCTCCCAGGCTGACGAATTCACTCTCAGTGACGTCCCGCGCGCTCATCGGATCGCCGTTCTTCGACAGATAAATAACGAGATCCGGCCCATTCGTCACCCTGAAATCCTTGAGCTGCAATTCCGCACGACCATCGGCCCGCTTCACGACAAGAGCGGTGCCGCCTGCCTGATGTGCGCTGTCCGCGCCGCGGAAAGCTCCCGAATAAAGCGCTTCGACATTGCTGCCGCTGGTCAGTTCCTCGCTGACGACACGGTCGATGAAGAGGGGGGAGGCCAGATACCAGCCAGCGGCGCCGAAAACGCAGCCGACCAGAAAAGACGGGATGGCGATGATCAGGAATCTCAACATCTGCAAATACCTTTTCGTGAAACGGCAGACAAAAACAAAGTGTGGCCGGTAGCATAGCATACGCGTCAAACTTGTGAGGAAACGACATTCCGTCACAGATTGACCATCAATCTCCTCAAGCTTTGCCTCCGGAATTTCGGGTCCGCCATTTCAATTCAGGAAAAACTTCATGAGCATGTCGATGACACGCCGCGACTTTTGCGCGGGAATGGCCGCTGTGGCCTCGGGCACTTTGTTCTCACCCCTTGGCGCAACAGCCGGCGACCGGCTTGCCGAAAAACTTGCTGCCACGGAGCGCGAGATCGGCGGGCGGCTCGGCGCGACGATCATCGACACGCATACGGGGCGGCGCTGGCTTCATCGTGCCGATGAACGCTTTCCCATGAACAGCACCTTCAAGGCTTTTGCCGCTGCGGCTGTTCTGGCGCGCGTGGACAGGGGCGAGGAAGATTTCAAGCGCCAGGTCCCCATCCGCCGTGAGGACATATCCAACTATGCGCCGGTGACCGAAAGGCGTATTGGCGGCTATATGAGCCTGTTCGAGCTGTGTGAAGCGGCTACGACCATGAGTGACAACACCGCCGCCAATCTCATCACCGACAGTCTGGGCGGACCGGAGGGGTGGACGCAATTCATGCGCTCAATCGGTGATGATGTCTCGCGCCTTGACCGCAAGGAGCCGGACATGACCGAGGGACGGCCGGGTGATCCGCGCGACACCACCACGCCCAGCGCCATCACCGCCAGCCTTCAGACCCTTACATTTGGCGATGTGCTGCAGCCTGCGTCGCGTGAGCAATTCCGCCGCTGGCTCCTCGACAACAAGGTCGGCCAACCGCTTTTCCGGAGTGTGCTGCCATCCGACTGGGTGATTGGAGACAGAACAGGCGCCGGCGGACACGCCACCCGCGGCATTGTCTCGGTCATCTGGCCCGCGCAGCGCAGGCCCGTGCTTGCAACCGTCTATGTCACTCAGACACGCGGCCGAATGGCGGACCGGAACCGAGCGATTGCCGGGATCGGCACGGTGATGGTCGAGGCGATCAACGCGGCCTGACCCGGCTGCTTTTCACCCGTCGGGGTTCGCTGATCAGGCCGGAACCCTGATCACGACGCGCAAGCCGCCTTTCCTGCTGTCGTCCAGAATGACATCGCCGCCATGGCTGCGCGCGATGTCGCGCGCGATCGAAAGGCCAAGGCCCGTGCCGCTTTCATCCTGATTGCGTGCTGCATCCAGGCGCACGAAGGGTTTGAAAACGTCTTCCCTGCTGTCCTGGGGAATGCCCGGGCCATCATCCTCGACCGTGATGATCAGGCTCCCGCGCCCGTGCCAGGCCTCCAGCCACACATTGTCGGCATAGCGGAATGCGTTGCCCACGACATTGGACACGAGCCGCGAGAAGGCGTTGGGACGGACGAGAATTTCCGGGTCACCCGTCAGCTTGGCCTCAAAGCCCGTATCGCGCAGGCGAGCCTCTTCTCGCAGCTTGTCCAGCAGCGCCTGCAGGTCGAGATGACCTGGATCCTCCGACGCCTCGCCCTTGGCGAAGGCCAGATAGCCTTCAAGCATCGAGCGCATGTCCTCCACATCCTGATCGAGCGCCTTGATGTCCTCGTCGGTGGAGAGCGCCAGTTGCAGCTTGAAGCGGGTCAGGATCGTGCGCAGATCATGCGAGACACCTGTCAGCATGGCCGTGCGCTGCTCGATCTGGCGTTCGATGCGTTCGCGCATCTTCACGAAGGCCGTACCGGCACGGCGAACCTCTTCTGCGCCGCGCGGCTTGAAGTTCGGGTTCGGTCTGCCCTTGCCGAAGCTTTCGGCAGCTTCCGCCAGTTGAAGGATGGGCCGGATCTGGTTGCGCAGGAAAGCGACCGCGATCGACAGAAGCACAAGCGAGGTGCCCACCATCCAAAGCAGGAAGATATGCGTGTTGGACGCATAGGCCTGGCTGCGGCGTGCGAAGATGCGAAGCACGCTTTCTTCCATGCGGATACGGATCTCGACGATGTTGGAATCGCCCACCGTATCCAGCCAGAAAGGCAGATTGATCTGCCGCGTGATTTCCTCGCCAAGCGTCTGATCGAGAATGGAGAAGAAGGGTTTGGGTCCGGGCGGGGGCAGGGGGTCCGGCGGCTCGATGGAAATCTTCAGCGCCATCTTGTCCTGTGCGATGCGGATGATGTCCGCATGGGCTTCCTCGTCGGGAAACTGCTCGATCAGTTCGATGATTGCCGCGATATCCCGCGTAACGGCCTGGGAGAGGCGCTGGGTCACCGTCTGCCAGTGACGTTCCATGAAGACGAAGGCGATGACCGATTGCAGAAGGATCATCGGCGCGATCACGATGATCAGAGAGCGCGCATAAAGCCTTTTCGGCATGTAGCGCGAGACCTGCCGCCAGAAGCGCCGCCAGGGCGTGCGCGCGGCCACATAGGTCTGCATCGCCTTCGCCCGAAATCCGCGCCAGCCCTGCTGCCAGTCCCTGCGCTCTTCGTCCTGCATGTCGTTCATGAAAAAGGAAGCGCCCCGGCCCGTGGATTCTTCAAACTGGCCACGAGTTTAGCCGAAGGGGAGCGCCGTGGGTATGGGGGAGGGCGAGAGAGGGTGATGCAATCCACGAAAGGTGCACCGCGCTGATCGTTGTCAGCAGGGTTGCCTCGACGCCTTGAAGATGCCGTCGTTCCCTTCCAGTCTTTGTGCATGAGCAAGGATGACAAGACGCCACTTCTGTCCAGCGGCAACCCTCAGATCCCGAAAGGCGAGGGTGACGGGCCTGTTCAGGCCTATATTGCCGCCATGCCGGACTGGAAGAGCACCATAGGACGACAGGTCGACCAGATTGTCGTCGACGTCTTTCCCGGCGTGGTGAAAGCCGTGAAATGGAACACGCCGCTCTTTGGAAAAGAGGACGGCTGGTTCCTCTCTCTCTACTGCTACAGGAAATATGTGCAGTTGGGTTTTCTGCAGGGTGCTTCGCTTGTTCCTCCCCCACCGAAGGAATCCAGGGTGGAAGGCACGCGCTATCTCGATATTCACGAGAACGAGGCGCTGGACCACGACCTTCTGGCCGACTGGGTGGCGCAGGCCGTCAGGCAGCCCGGCGTCAAGTTCTAGCGCGGCCAGGCCGCCTGCTACTCCACGCTCAGGCGATAACCGATGCCGCGGACGGTCTGCAGCCAGATCGGGTTTGACGGATCCTGCTCGATCTTGCGGCGCAGGCGGTTGATCTGGACGTCGATTGTGCGTTCACCGACTTCGGCTTCGCCACCCACCAGCTCGTGGCGGGGGATCGTATCGCCGGCGCGTTCTGCGAAAATCACCATGATCTCGCGCTCGCGGTCGGTCAGCTTGATCACTTCGCCTGCGCGTTTCAGCTCCCGGCGGGGGATGTTGAAGGTATAGGGACCGAAGACGATCTGCTCGAGCTTCGGCTGGGTGTTGGCGGGGCCGCCGCGGCGCAGGATGTTGTTCACCCGCAGCACCAGTTCGCGCGGGTCGAAGGGTTTTGGCAGATAGTCGTCCGCACCAGCTTCCAGCCCGCTCACGCGATTGTCGGTTTCCGAGAGCGCGGTGAGCATCAGGATCGGCACTTCCTTTTCCTCGCGCAGCGAACGTGTCAGCTCCACGCCGTCTTCGCCGGGCATCATCACGTCGAGCACGATCAGGTCGAAATCGAGCCCGGCCAGCTTGCGGCGGGCCTCTGCGGCATTGCCGGCAATCGTCACGCGGAAGCCGTTTTCCCGCAGAAAGCGGTTGAGAAGCGTGCGGATGCGTGTGTCGTCGTCCACCACCAGAAGGTGGGGGGCGTCGTCGCTTGGCGGTTCATGCATGGACTGTTCAGCCTGACTCATCACGTCTGCCCGATCCTTCCTTTGCCTGTGGTCCATCCATCTGCGCACGCAGCTCGGGATTGACCATGGCCCTCAAGAATTTTTCTATCGCCTCGCGATCGGCGAAACCGGCTTCCTCAAGTGCCGCATGGATGCGGCGTGACTGAGGCAGGGCCAGTTCCAGCGCCAGGTCGTGTCCCTTCCGCGTTGGATAGAGCTTGCGCTGGCGGCGGTCGCGGGGGCCTTGAACCTGCACCACAAATCCCGTGTCGACAAGCTGCTTTAGTACGCGCGCAAGGCTCTGCTTGGTGATCCTCAACACCTCCAGCAATTCGGCAACCGTCAGCCCGGGCCGGCGGTTCACGAAGTGCAGGACGCGGTGATGCGCGCGGCCGAAACCATAGCTTGCCAAAATCGCGTCCGGGTCGGAAGTGAAGTCGCGATAGGCGTAAAACAAAAGCTCGATCAGCGTGAAGTCCAGATCGCTGTCGCCTTCGGTGGCAATATAGGCTTCAGGCGGGCTGTCGGCGGTTTTCGTCATCTTGATGTCCATGCTTCCGATTTTATGTCAGCCATATTGACATAAATTTGGCGCATTGATAATTTTTGATAACGTTTTCCGCATTTGGCGAACTTTTTTATTCGCTTTCGCGGTCAGAACAAAACATCCTGCAAGTGGATTTGCCAGCGCGGCTCAGGTGCTGGCATAGTCAGTTGTCACAGGTCACGCTGCAATTGGCGGGTGGAGCGCCCGCATGAGAGGTTAAAATGGCATCGGTCCCCTTTGATCAGTTGGACGGCTATATCTGGTTCAACGGCGATTTCGTGAAATGGGCGGATGCCAAGGTACATGTGCTGACCCACGGCCTTCACTATGCGAGTGCGGTTTTCGAGGGCGAGCGCGCCTATGGCGGCGAGATCTTCAAGCTGACCGAGCATACCGAGCGCCTGCATGAGAGCGCGCGTATTCTCGGTTTCGAGATCCCCTGGTCGGTTGCCGAGATCGACGATGCCTGCCGCGAGCTTCTCGTCAAGCAGGGGCTGGAAGACGCCTATGTCCGTCCGATTGCCTGGCGTGGCAGCGAGATGATGGGTGTTTCGGCACAGAAGAACCGCATCAATCTGGCAATCGCCATCTGGGAATGGCCGAGCTATTTCGATCCGGAGCAGCGCCTGAAGGGCATTCGCCTCGACATGGCCGAATATTGCCGCCCCGATCCCCGCACGGCACCTTCGCGTTCGAAAGCTGCCGGCCTTTACATGATCTGCACGCTTTCCAAGCATGCGGCCGAAGCCAAGGGCTATACGGACGCGCTCATGCTCGATTGGCGCGGTCGCGTGGCCGAGGCTACCGGCGCCAATGTCTTCTTTGTCAAGGATGGCGCGCTGCATACGCCAACGCCCGACTGTTTCCTTGACGGAATCACGCGCCGCACCGTCATCGCGCTTGCCAAGCGCCGTGGTATCGAGGTTATCGAGCGCGCGATCATGCCCGAGGAGATGGAAGGCTTCGAGCAGTGCTTCCTCTGTGGCACGGCTGCGGAAGTGACCCCGGTTTCCGAGATCGGTCCGTACCGCTTCGAAGTTGGTGAAATCGCTCGTCTTTTGATGAATGACTATGCTGAGGAAGTGCGTCCGCGTCAGCGCATGGCGGCCGAATAGGCCGCCTTCTGGCGCAACTCTTATGCGCGCATAATTTGCAGCCTATTTGACTTCTGCGTGTAGTGTGGCTTCACATGTCGGTGCCGGCGGGTGAGTCGGTATTTGCATGAGGGAGCAGATATGGAAGCCTTACTTCCGATTATTGTTCAGGCAGTCACCGGTGTCATCGGTGGCGAAGCTGTTGGTGCTGTCGTCAAGAAAGCTGCGATGGGCCATGCGGCCAAGATCATCAGCGGCGTTGTTGGTGGTGTTGGCGGTGGTGCACTTCTGTCCGGTCTTGGCGGTGACGCTGGCGCGCTCTCGGGCCTGCTGGGTGACGCCATCGGCGGTGCTGCAGGCGGTGGCATTCTCACCGCGGTTGTCGGTGCCGTAATGGGCGCAATGAAGAAAGCATGAGCTGACGCCAGCTTTTCTCACGGAATTTCAGCGGGCGGCTTGTGCCGCCCGTTTTCTTTTGCCACTCCCTTGGGTCAGGCAACATATCTGGCCAAGGCAAAAGGGATAGACATGGCAGGACAGCTTCAGGCCGCAATCATACCGGTCACGCCATTCCAGCAGAATTGCACCTTGATGTTCGACAGCGAGGCCAAGCGCGGCGTTGTCATCGATCCTGGCGGCGATGTCGAGCAGATCGTCGAGGCCGTGCGCGAGACCGGCGTCACCGTCGAGGCCATCTGGCTGACCCATGGCCATATCGACCATGCCGGCGGTGCCATGGATCTGAAGGAGGCGCTCAGCGTCGATATCATCGGCCCCCATCGCGACGACACGCAGCTTCTGCAAAATCTGGAGCAGCAGGCGCAGATGTTCGGACTGCCGGGGAAGGTGCGCAACTGCACGCCGGATCGCTTCCTGGAAGAAGGCGAGACCCTCTCCTTCGCAGGCCACGACTTTTCCGTCTTCCATTGTCCCGGCCACGCGCCCGGTCACGTGATATTCTTCAACGAGGCGGCGCGTTTTGCGCATCTGGGCGACGTGCTTTTCAACGGGTCGATCGGGCGCACGGATCTTCCCGGCGGCGATCACGGGACGCTGCTTGCCTCCATTCGAGAAAAGGTCCTGCCACTCGGCGACGATGTCGGATTTCTGTGCGGGCACGGCCCCGGCAGCCGGATCGGTGACGAGCGACGCGGCAACCCGTTCCTGACGGGCATGGACTAGTTAGAGAAAAGGGCGGCCCTGAAGCCGCCCCTTTGATCATCGTTGTAGCTTTCCTTACGGCTGGCAGAACCGCTGCTCGCCGCCATAGGTGGTGTAGGTGCCGGTGCGGGGATTGAAGCTGCGATAGCGGGCCTCGCAGGCGCGGTACCATTCCCGGCTCCAGGGCTCGTAGGATGCATCGCGAACATCGCGCACGCGGTAGGTCGGTGCAGGCGGATAATAATCCGAACCCCGATAGGCCGGGCGATATTCATAGCTGCGATAGCCGGTGCTGTAGCCGCGCACAGGCGGGTCGATATAGCGTGGCTGCGAGGGCCTCTGCTGCGTCAGCATGCTTCCCGCGATCGCGCCCACTGCTAGCCCGGCGATGCCGGCGATGATCGCTGCATCATTGTCGCGCTCGACATGGTGGTGCTCGTGGTGATAGCGGCGCGAATGGGCCTCTGCACTGGTCGTTGCGGCCAAGGCGGTGGCGCCCACTGCAAGCCCGTAAAGGCTGTTTCTGAAAATGGTCTTCATTGTCCTGTTCTCCAGACATCACGCGGATCTTTCCGCGCCATGATGATGCTCACGCTAGCGGCGTCATCCTGAACGCTGCCTGAATGATTTGCGGCCTTTTCGTGGCCAGGGCGGCGCGCGAAAAGTTCCAGGGCAAATGCTCTCACTGTCGGCTGGAACGGGTCTGCCGCGTCCTTGAGCTTTGCCCGGACCAACAAGGAAGGCCTTTCATGAAATCTGCACCCTTCATCTGGTTTGACCGCGACATGGAAGAGGCGCTGCGCTTCTATGTTTCACTCTTCGAGGATGCGCATATCGACTTTCTGAACGACCAGCCCATGCCGCCGGGCACTCCGCCCGAACAGCGCGTTCGCTTCGGGGGCTTCACGCTTCAAGGACAACAATATCTGGCCCTTCAGGCGCAGACGGATGAGGCGCTCAATCACCGCTTCTCGATCATGGTGTCCTGTGACACGCAGCCGGAGATCGACAGGTTGTGGGATGCGCTGGGCGAGGGCGGAGTGTTCGAGCAATGTGGCTGGGTGCGCGATAGGTGGGGTCTGTCCTGGCAGATCGTCCCGCGTCGGCTTTTCGACCTGATGAACAGCGATGACCTGTCCGTGGTGGCGCGTGTGGGGCAGGCCATGCTGGGCATGGCCAGGCTGGAGATTGCGAAGCTCGAAGCAGCAGCGCGCGACTGAGCATAATCGCATTTACGAAAAAGGACGGGCCGAACACCCGTCCTTCTGGACCGCTGCCAGCTGGCTGCGATTGTGGGACTTTCAGCCGATCTGAAGATTGACGGCCTTCGGACCCTTGCCGCGCTTGTCCGGCTCGGTGTCGAAGGTCACTTTCTGCCCGTCTTCCAGACCCGGCAGACCGGAGGCCTGAACCGCGGAAATATGCACGAAGACATCATTGCCGCCCTCTTCGGGGGTAATGAAGCCGAAGCCCTTGCTGTGGTTGAAGAATTTGACGGTACCGCTATTCGACATGGGGAATGTCCTTTCTCCCGACTTCCATGCTGATTTCGGAAAGTGTGTTTTATGCACCCTTCCGGTTCCGATCCTTTACTGGGGGAGAAGAAACAGTCAGCTTTCGAGCTTTTGGGCTCCGTCGTCCGCGCCTTTGCAGGTCTGTAAGTCCGACTTCCCGGTTGCCGTTGTGCGATCTTGTCCCGGGGCATGCTATTCCAGTCTCCGGGCCGGCAAATGCCCGAACGGTGCGAAGCTTTCCAGATTTTTTCCGAAGCGGCAAGCGAAAGTTTCATGACGGGATGCAATTGCAATTGATCCGCGCTAATCAATGCTTACCATCTGAATATGTGGAGGCTTTCCGGTGCATTCTTACGTTGGGTAAGGAAGGCCTTTCAGAAAAGAAAAAGCGCCGGCAATACCGGCGCTCTTCCATCAATTCATCTGTCAGCCGGTGAAGGCTGAAAAAACCTTAGACCTCAGCCAGGTTCACTGCCTTCGGGCCCTTGCCCATGCGGTCTTCTTCGGTGTCGAAGGAAACCTTCTGGCCGTCGGCGAGGCCCTGCATGCCGGAACGCTCAACAGCGGAAATGTGAACGAACACGTCCTTCGCGCCGTTGTCAGGCGTGATGAAGCCGAAGCCCTTGGTGGAATTGAAAAACTTGACGGTGCCAGTCTGAGCCATGGGGAAACTCCTTTTCCCATTAGTATTTGCGTCTGCGCACTGCGCGCAGGTTCGCGGTCGTCGAGAGCTTACGATGTCGGGGAAAGGGGTCGTCCAATAAAAACTCTTCCAGTCTCCGGGTCTGCAATCACCCGAACAGGCGCGGACCATGACACGGATATGTGTCATTAGCAAGACAGGCAGGTTTCGGACTTGGCGTGGCGCCTCAATCCGGCGCCTTGCCCGTCAGAAACGAGGTTGAAAAATCGGTATTGGCGACCTCGGTGCACAATCTGATCCATTGGCACCCCAGGCAGGCCTTTCTTGTCCTGCCCGCCTGAAAGTTGTCGCGCAGGCGGTGGATCATCCGGTGGTTGAGTCTGGCCTGGCGGCCGGGTTCTATGTTGAGGTTCAGTGCGCGGCTCAGGGAGTGAGCGGCGGCGCGGTCACGCTCCAGCACGCTTTCGCGCATGCAGTGGGGCTTGTCATGGGACAGCAGCGGGGCGCAGATGTCGTCGGGCCCCTCGACGATGAGTACGGGTTCGCCTTCGTTCAGCCTTGCGATGGTCGTGTCCATGTTGCGGATGAATTCGCGGCTATAGCCGTGGCCGACATAGGTCAGCGTGCACAGCAGGTGGTGTGGGCGAAGCCGGATTGTCATGGGCGCGTTTCGTCTCGGCAGGGTAGGGCGGCCAGCGCCTTTTTTCAGCAGGCGCTGGCGCAGATCAGAGATCAGCGCTTCTTGCGCATCCATCCGCGGTCAAGCGCCACAAGGCTGGCTGCGCCGAGGGCGGATTTCAAAGCACCGCCGAGGATGAATGGCGTCACGCCCAGTGTCACGGCCTTCTCGAGCCCGATCAGTCCTGCAAGCCATGCACCGCCGAGCGCGAGGCAAAGCAGGTTGGCTGCCAGCATGGATGTGAAAGCCAGCATTGGACGCTGATGGTTCCAGCCGCGTTCGGCAAACCATCCCACCAGCAATGCCATCAGAGGAAAGGCTGCGAGATATCCGCCGGTCGGGCCTGCAAAATGGGCCAGTCCGCCTGCGCCGCCTGCAAGAACGGGCAGTCCGATCATCGCCTGGCCAAGCCATGCAAGCACAGTAAGTGTGCCCAGCCTTGCACCATAGAGCGCACCGACCATGCAGATCGCAAAAGTCTGCATCGTGATCGGTACCGGCACCATAGGCACCTCGATGCGCGAGGCCACGGCCAGCCCGATCGTGCCGAACAGAACTGCGCTTGCCTTGTAGGCAAGCGAGCGCTCCTCAAGTCGAAGGGGGCTGAAGGCGGGGGTGGCAATTTCTGTCATTTCGATCCTCTTAGAAGTATAGATAATTTGGTGATTCCATTGATTATTAGTGCGCAAGCGGAGGATTGATGCAAGGGGCGCTGTGGAAAGTCGGCAGTCGGTGGTGCAGGAAGGAGTGTGAATGGTCGCGCTCCTTCGCGCCCCCCTCTGTCCTGCCGGACATCTGCCCAGGGGTGGGGAGATTGGCTGGCACGAAAGTGTCGCCTCTCCTTGCGGATAGGGGCCGACATGGCCGCCCTTGTGGTGCGTGAGTAGCGCATTGACCCCAGTTCAAGACAAAGCAAGCGAATTGGCTTTGTCAGCGTCAAAACACGCGGAGCGCAGCCCGGAAGGGCAGAGGCAACTCTTGAAACAGACCGCGAATTTCAAGAGCCACGGCATCATCCAGCCGAGTGTAGCGAGAGCCGGGACCTGTTGAGAAGCGCGGCCGGTCTGGGCAGATGGAGCTGGCGGCGCGGGCAGGTGGGGCGAGGGCCGGGCCGTGCTCTTCGCGGGTCCGCCGATGAAGCCCGGACAGCCACTAACCCGGCATGAGGAAGAGCGAAGACGTCTGCCGGCCGGAGCTTTCCACCGGTTTGTGGCTGACGCGGCGTACATGGCGGGCAAGCGCTTCGGCTGCCGCATCCACTTCGCCGCGGCGCAGGTGATGCAGGATGGTCCGATGATCGCGATCCGTGCGCGGCTCCCATTCGCTACGCCATGCGGAGAAGAGAAAATGCGCGCTGGCGGCATGAAGATCGTCGATCGCGGCCATCAGCCGCGGCATCTTGCAGGGTGCTAGGATCGTGCGGTGGAAGCGGCGATTGGCGTCTTCCCACGCCACCACGTCGGCTGCCTTGTCGCCTGCGAGCGTTGCCGCCTCGGCCTCGGCCAATATGGCGGATGTGAGATGCGGTGCGGCCTCGCGCAGCGCCAGTGCTTCCAGGGCTGCGCGCATTTCGGCCACTTCGCGCACCCGCTCCTGGCTGAAGCTGGCAACGCGCACCCCGCGCCTGGGTTCGCTTTCCGCAAGCCCCTGCGCCTCCAGCAGGCGGAAGGCCTCACGCACGGGCACATGGCTTGCACCGAATTCCTCGGCGAGATGGTCCTGGCGCAGACGCTCGCCAGCGGCCAGGTCACCGGAAATGATCCTCTGGGAAAGCACCCGTGCGATGCGGGCGGCAACAGTCTCTTTGCGCGGGCTCATGAATTGTAGATAATTTGGGCGAGGCCAGGTGTCGAGCCGCAATTTTGCCAAGGCGTGCAACCGTATCGTCCTTCTGCGGGTTTTCGGGATCTCGACGGTGGTCACCGCGTGAAAGGGAGGGTTGCGCGATGCGCGAGCTTTATCTGCTGAGACATGCCAAATCGAGCTGGGATGATCCCGCCCTTGCCGACCACGACCGCCCGCTGTCCGGTCGGGGTGAACGTGCGGCGCCACTGATGGGCCGATACATGGCCGAGCAGGGCCTCTTCCCCGACCATGTTCTGGTCTCTCCCGCCAGGCGCACGCGCCGGACGTGGAAGCTCTTGGCTTCGGAGCTGGGCCAGGGTTATTCCGAAGCCGAGTTCCACGACGACATCTACAATGCATCCGCCGACCGGCTGCTTACGCTTCTGCGCCAGGTGCCGGATGATGTCGCGCGCGTCCTGCTTGTCGGGCACAATCCGGGACTTGAGGACCTCGCTTCGAGCCTGGCGGATGAAGATTCCGATGCGGATGCAGCAGCGCGCATGCGCGAGAAATATCCGACGGCAGCACTGGCCTGCTTCGAGGTTCAGGAGCAATGGAGCGCGCTTGATCACGGCACGGCCTGCCTCACGCGCTTCGTCGTTCCCCGCGCGCTGGAGATGGATGCGGAGTAAGCGGGGCCACGTTCCTGCCAGCCTCCTGTCAGTTGCCGCCATTTCTGCGTCCTCTGCCCCTTTCCAAGCGCGGGTCGAGGTTCCATATTCACACCCATGGCCAAGACATCACCGAAAAAGACTTCCGGCTTCGAGGAAGCCCCTCAGGCTGAGTTCGAAGGCGCGCCGCTTTCCGGCTCCATCTCCGATTGGGCGGATGAAATCGCGCGCGAAGCCGAAAAGCAGCCCAAGGCGAAGAAGAAGCCGGCTGCCCGTTCCAAGGATGCCTCGCGCACATCGCGCGGCACCTCCATGGGCGGTGCGGCTTCCGCCAAGGAACGCGCTGCGGCCGGTCTCAATCCCGTTGCCGGAATGGATGTCGCGCTTGAGGATGCGGAGAAGCTCTCGTCCTCCGGCGTCACGGCCACGGTTGCCGCACTCTCGCGGCTGATCGAGGGTGGCGATCCCAATGTCACCAATGGCTGGATGCCGCACCGGCCCGAACGTCCGAAGAAATCCGAAGGCGGCATACCCTTCAAGATGGCGACGGAGTTCAAGCCATCGGGCGACCAGCCGACCGCCATTGCCGATCTCGTTGCCGGCGCGAGGGAGAACGAGCGTACCCAAGTGCTGCTCGGCGTCACCGGCTCGGGCAAGACCTTCACCATGGCCAAGGTGATCGAGGAGACCCAGCGCCCCGCGCTCATCCTCGCGCCCAACAAGACGCTGGCCGCGCAGCTTTACGGCGAGTTCAAGAGCTTCTTCCCCGACAATGCGGTGGAGTATTTCGTCTCCTATTACGACTACTACCAGCCGGAAGCCTATGTTCCGCGCTCCGACACCTTCATCGAGAAGGAGTCCTCCATCAACGAGCAGATCGACCGCATGCGCCACTCGGCCACGCGCGCGCTGCTGGAGCGCGACGACGTCATCATCGTCGCCTCCGTGTCCTGCATCTATGGTATCGGCTCGGTCGAGACCTACACCGCCATGACCTTCCAGATGGAGGTCGGCGACCGGCTCGACCAGCGCCAGTTGCTCGCCGATCTTGTCGCCCAGCAGTACAAGCGCCAGGACATCAATTTCGTGCGCGGCTCCTTCCGCGTGCGCGGCGACACGATCGAGATCTTCCCCGCCCACCTGGAAGACAGCGCCTGGCGCATTTCCATGTTCGGCGACGAAATCGAATCCATCACCGAATTCGACCCGCTGACCGGCAAGAAGACCGGCGACCTGAAATCGGTGAAGATCTACGCCAACTCGCACTATGTGACCCCGCGCCCCACGCTCAACCAGGCCATCCGCTCCATCAAGGCCGAGCTCACCCAACGGCTGGCCGAACTGGAAAAGGCCGGGCGTTTGCTGGAGGCCCAGCGTCTGGAACAGCGCACGCGCTTTGACATCGAGATGCTGGAGGCCACCGGCTCCTGCGCGGGCATCGAGAACTATTCGCGCTATCTGACAGGGCGCAAGCCGGGCGAGCCGCCGCCGACCCTGTTCGAATATGTCCCCGACAATGCGCTGCTTTTCGTGGACGAATCCCACGTCACGATCCCGCAGATCGGCGGCATGTATCGCGGCGACTTCCGCCGCAAGGCCACGCTTGCCGAATATGGTTTCCGCCTACCAAGCTGCATGGACAACCGCCCCTTGCGGTTTGAGGAGTGGGACGCCATGCGCCCCACCACGGTGGCCGTTTCGGCGACGCCGTCAAACTGGGAGATGGAAGAGGCCGGCGGCGTCTTCGCCGAACAGGTCATCCGTCCCACCGGCCTCATCGATCCGCCCGTCGAGGTGCGTCCCGCCAAGGCTCAGGTGGATGACGTTCTGGGCGAAATCCGCGCCACGGCTTCTGCCGGCTACCGCACTTTGTGCACGGTCCTCACCAAGCGCATGGCCGAAGACCTCACTGAATATCTGCATGAGCAGGGCGTGCGCGTGCGCTACATGCATTCCGATATCGACACGCTGGAGCGCATCGAGATCATCCGCGACCTGCGCCTTGGTGCCTTCGACGTTCTGGTGGGCATCAATCTTCTGCGCGAGGGTCTCGACATCCCCGAATGCGGGCTCGTCGCCATTCTCGACGCCGACAAGGAAGGTTTCCTGCGTTCGGAAACCTCGCTCATCCAGACGATCGGCCGCGCTGCGCGCAACGTCGACGGCCGCGTCATTCTCTATGCCGACAAGATCACCGGCTCCATGAGCCGGGCCATGGAAGAGACCAACCGCCGCCGCGAGAAGCAGCTTGAATATAATGCCGCCCACGGCATCACGCCGGAAAGCGTGAAGAAGAATATCGGCGACATTCTCGACTCCGTCTATGAGCGGGATCACGTCCGCGCCGACATCACCGGTGCGAAGGGCACCGATCCCAACAATCTCGTCGGCAACAATCTCGCCACGCATCTGGAGCATCTGGAAAAGGCCATGCGCGACGCCGCCGCCGATCTCGATTTCGAGGAGGCCGCGCGCCTGCGCGACGAGGTCAAGCGCCTGCGCGAGATGGAACTCGCCATCTCCGACGATCCGCTGGCCCGCGAAGTCGAGGCCGAAAGCCCCGCCTCGGGACGCCGGAAAGGCCAGCACAACAAGGGCCGCCAGCTTCACCGCACGGTGGGCGAGGGCGCTTCGCAATCCAAATCGCTCTTCCGCAAGAACGATCTCGACGAAATGACCGTCGGCCGCACCGAAAAACCGGTCGGCAAGCCCTTGCCGAAGAAACCGCAAGCCGACGCCATGCCCCCCGACCGCCCCATGCCCATGTATGGCCCCACGGGTGCCGGCGAGGACACCCTCCAACCCCGCCGCGGCAAAATCGGCGCAGGATCATACGAGGATGCCGGCGAAGAACGGCGGAAAAAGCGGCGCCCGGGCAAGACGGGCAGGCCGGGAAGGTAGGGGCGTCACACGCCCCACGTCATCCCGGTGGCCGGCAGGCGTTCGGGCTGGTCGCGCCTTCCGTTCGGGCGGGATAACGGAGAGGGCGTTCGGCCGCTGAAGTTCACCCCAAGCACACCCCCCTCTGCCCTGCCGGGCATCTCCCCCTCAAGGGGGGAGATTGGCTAGGAGTCACGCCCTGCTTACCCAATAAAGTATGGCGCCGACATAAACGCGATTGATCTCCCCCCTTGAGGGGGAGATGTCCGGCAGGACAGAGGGGGGTGCGAAAGGGCGCGAACATATCCCCACCTATCCGGAAGACCAGCAGCAGGAAGCCCATCATCTCCCGCAACCAGCCAGGCGCAGCATCCACACCGCCAATCTCCCCCCTTGTGGGGGAGATGTCCGGCAGGACAGAGGGGGGCGCGAAAGGGTGCTACCATATCCGCACCTATCCGGAAGATCAGCAGCAGGACGCCCATCATCTCCCGCAACCGGCCAAGCGCAGCATCAACACCTGCCAATCTCCCCCTTGAGGGGGAGATGTCCGGCAGGACAGAGGGGGTCAGCAGGAAGCCCATCATCTCCCGCAACCAGCTAGGCGCAGCATCCACACCGCCAATCTCCCCCCTTGTGGGGGAGATGTCCGGCAGGACAGAGGGGGGCGCGAAGGGGCGCTTGCCTCTCAGCCCCTCACGCCGCACGTCTTGCGGCATAGGTGCCGTCGGGCAGGGCGGTGACGTGGCCATAGGCGGCCAGCGTGCGCAGGTGTTGCTCGACCCTGCCCTCGATGCGCTTGCCGCCGCGCTTGAACTGGCGGGCGATCTCGGCTGCGGCCATGGGGCGGGCCTCGACGGCAAGAATCCGCTCCACTGCGAGCGGCTGCTCGTAGGCATCGGTGGGGAAGGAGGGCTTGTCGTTGTCGATGGCGACCACCGGCGCATCGAGCGCAAGCTCTCCGCTTTTTGCGGCAGCGCCCTTTGCGAAACGGGGGATCTGATATTCTGGCCGCAGCCAGCGAACATGGCCTCCCGCCTCCTCCTTCGCCCGCTCGGCATTGAGCGCGACCAGCCGTTCGAGGATGTCCTCGTCGGAGAGATCGTGCGGCCAGCCATAGGCCTCGGCGGTGAGCCGGTCGATGGTTTCGTGCAGCTCTTTGAGGATCAGCACGAGGCCGCGCGTCTTCACATCCTCTTCCTTGTCCGAAAGCGCCTCGCCGGATTTGAGCTTTTCCATAACGTTGTAAAGCCCGGTCATGGTGAGATCGGGATGCTCGGCCAGAACCTTCTTGCGCGTGGCATCGAGTTCTTCTCCGGCAGCGCGGAGCTTTTCGCGCAGGGCATCGGAGGGGTCGGGGAATGGGAAGGGGTCGAAGCAGCGACCGCGTGAATATCGTGGGCGATCTTCAAGCGTCCCACCGCTATTCATTGCCCAAACGACATGGAATTTTGAGGAGAGAACTGCGAGCACTGAAGCGCATTCAGAGCATATCGCGATCAAGGTCTGATCAATCAATGTAGATTGCTCAAGAAACTGGAATAGACGATATTTTGATGTCTGAACGGTAGCTATGAACCGCGCTATGGGAGACACGGCCTCACGAAACTCCGGGCGAGGTTCAGCAAAATACCACCAGTTCTCGCGGTATGATTTCCGACGGTCTTGCTGCCGAACACCCCTTACCGTGTCCAGTAGATGTGAATAGATCACGGGGTGATCATTTCTTAACTTCTCCTGCGAGAAGCCAAAAGTGTCGATCGCGCAAACTCCTCTTGCCCGTGCGGTTAAATCACGCCCGCTTCGATACTCACTCAAAAGCTTCGCGGATTCAGGCTCGATATCCGATAGATGCTTCGCTTGCTTCGGATCCACAATGAAACCAGCCCCTAGAAAAATAATCCCTCGAAAACAGAGCCCTTGGTTTGCTTGCAGTGGTGTAACCTTCGTTACATCCACACCCACGCTCAAATCCGAATTGATCTTCCCCACCCGGTTTTCGAACACGATCCTCGGCTCGTCCGTGTCCAGCGCCGCCTCGCGCACCACGTCGCGCAAAAGGCCCTCATGGCTGCCGGGGGCGCCCACGGTCATGGCGATGCGCACCGCCGCGCTTTCGCGGGTGGCCTTGGTCCAGGGGTGGTCGGGCACAGCATAGATGAGGCTTATGGGCTTTTTGGCATTGAGGTGGCGCTCCATGACACGGCGCTGGAACACCTGGCTGATGGAATTGGTGGTGACGAAGCCGAAACGGCGCAGCGGGGTTTTCCTGGCGGTCAGAAGCCCGGCGGCGCGGTCCCACCAATACATGACGAAATCCGCGCTCTCATTCATGTGTTTGTGGGCGGCCCACAGCGCCTCGGCATAGGGTGAGCCCATGCGCGAGCGAATGTCCTTGCCGCCGACAAAGGGCGGGTTGCCGACGATGAACTCCGCCTCCGGCCAGTCGGGCCGGCGTGGATTGGGGCAGGTTTCCACGCGCTCGCCATCCTTTTCCACGATTGTCGGCACGGGATGGCCATCCCATGTCAAAACCGCGTCATAGCCCTCGCGCCGGCCGAAATTGATGTTTTTGAACGCCTTGAGGATCGGCTCGGCGGGGTGGCCGTCTCGGTTTCTATAATGCTGTTGCAGATAGCCGATCCACACGACAAGCTCGGCGATTGCCGCGGCGCGCGGGTTGATCTCCAGACCCAGAAATTGATGCGGATCGACGGTTTCGCCCTCCAGCCCCAGCGCCTCGGTCTCGCCAAGGCGGGCCAGTGTTTCCAGCACCTCGCCTTCGAGCTTTTTCATCAGCTCCAGACTGACATAGAGGAAATTGCCCGTGCCGCAGGCGGGGTCGAGCACGCGGGTTTCGCAAAGCTGGTGGTGGAACGCCTTGACCAGCTTCACGGCATCCTTTTCCTTGCCGCTCTCCTTGGCGGTTTCGGCGCGGGTGAGCACCTTGCGCCAGTCATCACGCAGGGGCTCCATGACGGTGACTTCCACCAGACGCTGCACATAGCTGCGCGGGGTGTAATGCGCGCCGAGCTTGCGCCGCTCGGTGGGCTCCAGCGCCTGTTCGAGCAGCGTGCCGAAAATGGCGGGATCGACCTCGGTCCATTTTGCTTTTGCCGCCTGCCAGAGCTCGCCGATCTCCTCCCGCCCCAGCGGGAAGGCGCGGGCATTCTTGAACAGATTGCCGTTGAAATGGCGCAGATGGGTGCGGAAGGCGGAGAAGAAGCGGTCGTCGCGCTTTGGTGCATCCATCTTCTTCCAGAGTTCTTCCACCAGCGGGACGAAGGCATCGGGCGACTTGGTGCAGTCTTCCAGAAGGCCGGTGAAGAAGGCCTCCGGCAGGAGCGCCACATCCTCGGCGAACATGGTGAAGATGCAGCGCATGAGAAAATGCGCCACCTCTTCAGGCTGGTGCTTTTCCTCCAATGCCTTGCTGACAGCTGCCAACCGCTTGGCGATCTCGCGGGTAACCCGGGCGGATTCGCGCGTCGGATCGAGCGATTCCGCGTCAGTCCAGATCTTGCGCAGGCGCTCGCGGATCGCCTCGTCGCGCAAATCTTCCATATAGATGCGGAAGCCTTTGCGGTCGGGATATTGCGTATAAGCTCTCCCCGTGCCGGTGAAGTCCGCGAAAACCTCTATTGCATGGCCCACGTCACAGACGAGGATGAACGGTGGTGCTGGGTGTGAGGCATCAAGCCGGAAGACATAGTCTTCTGCCTGGCGGCGTGCCTCCTGCATCATGCGGTCCCAGCCGCGTGCAACAGTGCGTTTGCCGCGCGGGGCCGGTTCATCGCCGAACAGGCCGGGCTGCTCCGAGCCGCGTCCTTCCTTCATGCGGGATTGTTTCGCTTCGAGGATGAAGCTGCCCTTCTTGTAAAGGTCGATACGCTTCGGAGCAGTTCCGCCCTCGCTTTGACGCGGCTTTACCGCACGTTCGAAAACGTAGTCATTGAGCGCCGTGTCGGACCCTGCCACATCTGGATGGGGTAGGCCCAGAACGTCGCAAAGCTCGGTGACGAACATGGAATAGTTGGCCCGTTCCGCCCCGCCTTCGCGTGCCGTCCAGCGAGCGATAAAAGTCTCGACGTCCATCATTCCCCCAAAGCGATCCGACTGCACTTTATGCAACTCAAGGTGAAAGACAAGGCGACGAAATATCCTCCTGCCACTTCGTTACCCTCAAGAGCGAGCCGTGCTCGATCAGATCCCGTGGCCGGATTAACCATTGAAGACAAGCGGACCGGTTTTCGTGAACATTTTGCTGTCGCGGGCGTTTGGCAGGGGACGGGAAACGGGGGACAGAGAAAAGCAGCATGCATCGCTTAAGCGTTTCAGCAGCCTTCGCGCTCTCGGTCATGGTCGGCTATTCGCTGTGGTCGCTGGCGACCGGCTGGCAGGCGGAAAGGCATGGCAGCGCCATCCACTGCCTCGCGGGCGCGCATTGCAACGCGCCGAGCATCAAGTGGAACGGCATGAGGGCAAGGGCACAGGCCCCCATGCATGGCGTGCGCTAGGGTCGGCAGGCGACTGCGGTCTTGCCACTGCGGTGGCTTGGCGGTGCGGATATCCGGTCAGGCCGTCTTCTGGCAAAGCGCGCCGTCGAGGCCCGCCTGAACGAGAACCAGCGGCGTACGCCGCCCGGCTTCCCAACTTGCCAGCATCCGTCGCGCAACGCGTTCGCGCTGCTTTGCGTCAGTGGCCTCTATTCCCAACTCGGAACATACCGCATCGACAACACGGCTCAGCTCGTCCATGTCCGTGGTGTCAAAAATGCCGCGTGTGTTACTTCCGGACTTACTCATCGTCCGGTCTCCTTCCTCAGCGGACGGCCGGTGGGCCCGCCCGTACCATGAAGCCAACCCCCTCATGGCTCTTGGTCGTATGCACAAGCGATCATGATGCAGGAATATGGCCAAGAAATGAACCCCCCGCATTTCCAAAAGATCTGTGGCATGGGCGGCCGGGAGAGGTGGAGAGTTCTTTCGCCGGCTGCGCGGGCTTACTATACATGTCACAATTGCGCGCTAAGCATCGCCGATCATTGTTGGAAGGGATTCGCTTGTCATGAAAATTGCTGTTCTGGGTGGCGACGGTTTCGTGGGCTGGCCCACCGCGCTGCATTTGTCCGCGCAGGGTCACGAGATCCACATCATCGACAACCTCTCGCGCCGCTGGATCGATACCGAGCTTGGCGTGCAGTCGCTGACCCCGATGGACTCCATCCAGGAGCGCACGCGCATCTGGCATCAGGAAACCGGACGGCGCATCCATTTCCACCTCATCGATCTGGCGCGCGACTACGATGTCCTGAAAAACTGGCTGGCTGACAACCGGCCGGACGCGATCGTGCATTTCGCCGAACAGCGCGCCGCGCCCTATTCCATGAAGACGGACCGGCACAAGAACTACACGGTCAACAACAACGTCAACGCCACGCACAATCTGCTCAATGCCATGGTCGAGATCGGCCTCGACGCGCATCTGGTGCATCTGGGCACGATGGGCGTTTACGGCTACTCCAATGTGGGTGCGGCCATTCCCGAAGGCTATCTGCCGGTCGATGTGGAAACGCTTGCAGGCGAGAAGGCTTCTCAGGAAATCCTCTACCCGGCCAATCCGGGCTCGATCTACCACATGACCAAATGTCTCGATCAGCTCCTGTTCCAGTTCTACGCCAAGAATGACGGCGTGCGGATCACCGATCTGCATCAGGGCATTGTCTGGGGCACGCATACGGCTGAGACCCGCATCAACGAGCAGCTCATCAACCGTTTCGACTATGACGGCGACTACGGCACGGTGCTCAACCGCTTCCTCATCCAGGCGGCCATCGGCTATCCGCTGACGGTGCATGGCACGGGTGGGCAGACGCGCGCCTTCATCCATATCCAGGATTCGGTGCGTTGCGTGGAGATCGCGCTGAAGAATGCGCCGGCGCGGGGCGAGAAGGTCAAGATCTTCAACCAGATGACCGAGACCCACCGTGTGCGCGATCTGGCCGAGCTTATCGCGAAGATGACGGGCGCGAAGGTTTCCTATCTGCCCAATCCGCGCAAGGAAGCACCCGAGAACGATCTCGTCGTGCGCAACGAGCAGTTCCTCAAGCTCGGCCTCAACCCGACCACGCTGGAAGAGGGGCTTCTGTCGGAGGTTGTCGAGGTGGCGAAGAAATATGCCTATCGCGTCGACCGCTCGCGCATCCCTTCCGTTTCCGCCTGGACCAAGGATATCGCCCCCACCATCGAACGTGATCCGGAAGGAAAACGTCTGAAAAGTGTGTCCTAACAAACGGACATAAACTGGTCTGGTTGACAGGGTTCGACGCAACTTTCAAAAAGAAGCGCGCTGCGACATGGTCGCAACGCGTTTCATTTGGGAGGAATACCATGTCAATCATGTCCAGGGCGCTGGCTTTTGCCGGTGCTGCCGCACTTCTGACCAGCGTCGCGCAGGCGGCGGAGCTGAAAGTCGGCTATTCGCTGTCGCAGGATTCGCACTACGGTGTGGGCGCGACGGCATTCGGTGAGGAACTGGAAAAGCTCACCGACGGCAAGTTCACCATCAAGCAGTATCCGGCCAACGCCCTTGGCGGCGAGCGTGAGATGGTCGAAGGCGCGCAAATCGGTACCGTCGACGTCGTCATCACCTCGACCGGCCCTGTCGGCAATTTCGTGCCCGAGACGCTGATCACCGACATCCCGTTCCTTTTCAAGGGCTACGAGCATGCACATGCCGTGCTTGACGGTCCGATCGGGCAGGAGATCCTCGACAAGTTTCCCGAGCATGGCCTGATCGCGCTTGCATGGGGCGAGAACGGCTTCCGCAACCTGACCAATTCAAAGCGCGCGGTCAAAACGCCCGCCGATGCGGAAGGTCTGAAGATCCGCACCATGGAGAACCAGGTTCACATGGAAGCCTTCAAGGAATTCGGCATCCTGCCGACCCCGATGGCCTTTCCGGAGCTTTTCACCGCGCTCCAGCAGGGTACGGTTGACGGTCAGGAAAACCCGATTGGCGTGATCCTGTCCGCGAAATTCTCCGAAGTTCAGGAGCACCTGTCGCTGACGAACCACGTCTATTCGCCGGCGCTCATCATCCTTTCGCCCGTCGTTTGGGACGGCCTTACGGATGAGGAAAAGGACGCGTTCCGTCAGGCTGCGAAGACGGCGGCTGCTGCCATGCGCAAGAAGGTTCGCGATGATGCGGAAAACGGAGTTGCCGTGCTCAAGGAGCAGGGCATGACGGTGACCGAGGAAGTCGACCGCGCTGCATTCGAGGCCGAGCTTGAGCCCCTGATGGCGAAATATGCCGAGCAGTTCGGTGCCGATCGTCTCGATGCCATCCGCAACCACGACCATTGAGCGATAAAGCTCCGCTGAAACCTGACCGGGCGGTTCATCTGCCCGGTCGCATCGTGTGAGGAACGCATGCTCGCAGCCCTGCGCCTGATTGACCGGATGATCGTGAAGCTCGCGCTGGGGCTTGCCATGTTGCTCATGGCAGTCATGGCCTGCGTGACCTTCTACCAGGTCATAACCCGGTTCGTGATCGAAAGCCCTTCCACCTGGTCGGAAGTGACAGCCCGCTCACTGATGATCTGGATGGTCTATATGGGGTTGGTAGCAGCGCTGCGGCAGGGCGCGCTCATATCGATCGACATACTCATCGTTTCCGTTCCCAAGGCAGTGCGCAAGGTGCTGGCGGTGGTGATCGCGGTACTGACGCTTTGCGTGCTTTACGTGATGATCCGCTATGGCTGGCTCATGACCATGCGCACGAGTTCGCAGAGCCTGGCGGGACTGACCGACCCGTTTACCGGTTCGCGGATTTCCATCGCGCTTGTCTATGCTGCGATCCCGGTCAGTGGCGCGCTTTGCGTTTTCGCGGTGCTGGCACGGCTTGCAGAAGAACTGTTCGGGGAAGAGCCTGCGCCACAGGCCGGGCTCGAGGTGGAGGTTTAAGTCATGTCCACCTTCATGATGATCTCCATGATCGTGCTTTTTGCACTCGGTGTGCCGATCGCAATCGCCGTTGCTGCTGCGTCCATCGGCGGTATCGCCTTCTTCACGCCGCTGCCGCTTCTGGTCGCGGCGCAGAAGCTGATGACTTCCATCGATTCCTTCCCGTTGATGGCGGTGCCGTTCTTCATTCTTGCCGGCAATCTGATGGAAGCAGGCGGTATTTCCGCCCGGCTTGTCGAGTTCGCCAAGACGATTGTCGGTGGGGTGCAGGGCGGTCTGGCATGCTCCTGCGTCCTGACCTGCATGATCTTCGCCTCGGTCTCGGGGTCCTCTGTTGCGACGACCTTCGCGATTGGCGCGATCCTCATTCCGGCCATGACGCGTCACGGCTATCCGACAAGTTTCGCCGCAGCGCTGCAGGCGACATCTGCCGAACTCGGCGTGATCATTCCGCCATCCATCCCGCTGATCCTTTATGGCGTGAGTGCCGAAGTCTCGATCGGCTCGCTCTTTGTTGCCGGGATCGGGCCAGGCGTTCTGATCGCAAGCGCCTTGATGCTCTTCGTTTATATCTATTGCCGCGTGAAGGGCTGGGGAAAGAACGACCATGTGGATCGCCTCGACTTCGTGACGGCGGTCCGCCAGGCACTGCTTGCGCTCCTGATGCCGGTCATCATCGTGGGCGGCATTTATCAGGGCGTCTTCACGCCGACCGAAGCTTCGGTCGTGGCGGTATTCTACGCGCTGTTTCTCGGTGTCTTCGTCTATCGCAGCATTGGCTGGAACGACTTGATGAACGTGCTGCGCAAGTCGGTTATTTCGTCGACCGTCATCATGTTCATCATCGCCGCCGCCGGGCTCTTCTCCTTCCTCATCACGCGGGCTGGCGTGCCGGCAGCTGTGGGTGAGTGGATTGCGGGGACGATGGAAAGCAAGGTGGCCTTCCTCGTGGCGGTCAACCTGTTCCTTTTCTTCGTCGGCATGTTCATCGAGACCTCTGCGGCCATCATCGTTCTGGCACCGATCCTGGCGCCCGTGGCTGCACTGTTCGGCATCGATCTGATCCATTTCGGCCTGATCATGGTGGTCAATCTGGCGCTGGGCATGATCACGCCGCCGCTGGGCGTGAACCTGTTTGCGGCGTGTCAGGTGGCCAATCTGCCGCTGCAAAGGGTGGTGCCGAAGCTGATTCCGTTCGTGCTGGTCAGCCTTGCTTGCCTCGTCCTCATCACATACGTACCGCAGATCTCCGTGGGGCTGTTGCCCTTCCTGCGATAGAGGAACGTGATGGCAAACGGCGCTTACGCCTATGCGACGCTGGTGACCAATGGTGACTATGCGATGGGGGCAACCGCACTTGTGCGGTCGCTGAAACTGACGGGCACAAACGCCGATATCGTCGTGCTTCATACGGGTGGTGTTGGTAGCCGGGAACTGGAGCCGCTGGCAGAGCTCGGGGCGCGACTGGTCAAGGCCGAGCTTCTCGACACGTCGCCGGAGTTCAACGCCCGCCATCAGCGTGACCGGCTGCATGCCAATGCGCCCTTCACCAAGGGCAACAAGCCGGCCTTCCATACGCCGCTCGACAATTTCGCCAAGCTGCGTCTCTGGCAGTTGGTTGAATATGAACGTGTCGTGTTCATCGATGCCGATGCGGTGGTGGTGCGCAATATCGACCGGCTTTTCGGTTATCCGGAATTCTCGGCTGCACCCAATGTCTATGAGGGTCTCGGCGACTTCCATCGCATGAATTCCGGCGTCTTCGTCGCGCATCCGAGCGAGGAAACATTCTCGCGGATGATGGCGATGCTGGATGCGCCTGACGCCTTCTGGCGGCGTACCGATCAGACCTTCCTGCAGGCCTTTTTCCCGCAGTGGCACGGCCTGCCGGTCTTCTTCAACATGCTGCAATATGTCTGGTTCAACCTGCCGGAACTGTGGGACTGGCAATCGGTGCATGTGGTGCACTACCAATACGAAAAGCCCTGGCAGAAGGACCACCCGAAAGCCGATGCGCTGAAGCCGCTGATCGATCTCTGGCAGGCCTATTTCACCGGCGAAAACCTGCCGGATATCGACCTGCTGGCCAATCCGCGGGCCCGACGGTGACACAGCCACACAGCGTTGTGACAGGCGGCACCGGCTATGTGGGGCGGTTCATCGTGGAGGTGCTGCTTGAGGCAGGTCACAGGGTCACCGTTATGGGGCGTCGCGCGCCCGCGCCCGATCTGTTTTCCCGCCATGTTGGCTACGCGCCGCTGTCATTGGAGCCGGAGGCTGTGCGCGAGCAAGGGGTGCCGCACTGCGACAACCTCGTGCACTGTGCATTCGACCATCTGCCCGGACGTTATCGCGGCGGGGAAGGGGATGATCCGCAAGGCTTCGAGCGGCGCAATCGCGACGGCTCCCTGGCTCTGTTTGAAGAGGCAAGGCAGTGCGGCGCGAAGCGGGCGGTCTTTCTTTCGACGCGAGCCGTCTATGGGACGAAGGCCGGGGGCAAGACGCTTGGCGAGGACGAACCTCTCGAACCGGAAACGCTCTATGGCGTGGTGAAACGCGACGTGGAGGCCGGGCTTAGCGCGATGGGGACCAAGGAATTCATCACCTCCAGTCTTCGCGTCACCGGGGTCTATGGCAGTGCGCGTGCGGGCGGGGAGCACAAATGGAGCGCGCTTTTCTCGCAGTTCCTGAATGGTGAGGCGATCGAGCCGCGCGTGGCAACGGAAGTCCATGGGAAAGATGTCGCTGCTGCCGTTCGCCTGATGCTGGAGGCGCCAGGTGCGGCGATATCCGGGCAGGCATTCAACGTTTCCGATCTGCTGCTGGACCGGCGGGATCTGCTTGCCATCGTGAAGGAGAAAGCCGGACGGGAAGGACTTGTCCTGCCGGAGCGCGGTGATGCTTCAGCCGTTAACGCGATGGAAACCGGGAAGCTTCATTCCCTCGGTTGGGTGCCCGGCGGATGGCATTTGCTGGAAAAGTCCGTCACCGAGATGTTGGCTCACGGCTTCACTTGAGAGGATGAATCAAGCGGGTCAGAACGTGATTCAGGTTCTTTTCGAGATGATTCCGCTGTTTCGTTCAAGCTGTTGAAAATTATCGCAAATAGCAAGTCCGGATGCGGGTCTTCCGCGTCCGGACTTGCTGCTGCACATCCCCCCGCATGAGGAGATGGAAAGGGCATCGCTTCACTTAGAAGGTGTGGAAGCGATAGATATAGACGGGAATTCCGCTGTCATCATTGTAGGCTTCACCATTGCTCGAAGCCTCGGCAGTCGATGCGGAACCGTCGTCATTGCTTCCACCGGACGATCCGGCAGTGGTGGACGCAGTTGTCGTTTCATCCAGCATCCTGCTCTGCGCCTGATCGTATTCATCGCGCGTGATCGAGCCGCTGGCATCGCCATCAAGCTTGTCGAAGTTCGCCGAAGCCCAGTCCTCGTTCATGCCCGATTGCGGCGAACGCTCGGACCATTCCGCGGTGTCGACAATGTCGTCATTGTTCTTGTCGAGTGCGTTGAAGGTGACGGCGGAGCGTGCTGCTGCCTCATCCTCGCTCATGCCGGAGAGCGTGGTTTCGTCCTCGTCCGGCGTAAGCCAGACATAGCGGCGCAAGACCAGCACAGCGTCGCTTTCCTCGCCCTGGGCGCTTGCCGCAGCCTGTTCCTGGTCGCCACGCATTGCGGCGTCATCTCTGGTTTCCGACGCGGCTGTTGTCGTGGTGTCATCGCCTTTCATTTGCGTGGAGATGTCACCGCTGTTGCGATCCCAGGCTTCCTTGGCGGCTTGACGGAACTCCTCGCGGTCCAGTTCGCCATTCGCATTTGCATCAACCTCGGCAAAGTTCTCCTTGTTTCGGTCAGCCTCGGCGGCGGTCTGACCTCCGGTGCGGGTCATGCAGTCCACATATTCCGTCTTGGTGATTTCGCCATTGCCATCCGCATCAAGCTCGCCGAAGCGGGTCTCCATCATGCCGGTCGCTTCGCTCTTGGAAACGAAACCGTCATCATTGCCGTCAATGCTGTGCCAGGGTGTGTCACAGTAGCCGGGGGAATTGGGCGTCGCGTTTGCGGTCGGGTTGGTGGTGTCCTGAGCATGGGCAGCGAATGCCAGGCCGGACACGGCGGCGGCAAATGCCGTCTTCTTGAGAAGATTGTTCATGTCTCACTCCCTTGGAATTTGTCGAAGCGGGCAAATCCCGTCTTCGCCCTCCCAACAGGAGAGGGGCGGCTGTGTTCCAGAAAATCCGCAGCTTGTTAGAAAGCGTGAACGAAGTTCAGCGATCAGTTGACGCTTCGTCGCCTGAGGGCTACCGCAAATGAAGGTCACAGCAATTCGGGGTGGTCGTGATGGCGGATGAAGCAACGAGCAGCAATGAACAGCCGGATGGCGAACTGACACTGCGCACGCTTGCCATGCCGGGTGATGCCAATGCGGCCGGCGACATATTCGGCGGATGGGTGATGGCGCAGATGGATCTGGCCAGCGGCATACGCGCCGCCGAGCGGGCCCGGGGTCGCGTCGTAACTGCTGCCGTGAAAGAGATGTCATTCGAGCGACCGGTGAAGATAGGCGACACGCTGTGCATCTACACCAAGATCAATTCCATCGGCAGAACCTCGATCAATCTGCGGGTCGAGGCCTGGGCGCAGCGCTATCTGCATCAGGGGCGCGTGAAGGTCACGCAGGCCGATTTCATCATGGTTGCGCTGGACGAGACGGGCAAACCCATGCCCGTTCCGCCGGAAGACTAAGGTCAAGGCAGCGCGTTCAGTCGCTGTCGGCTTCCATGCTCTCATTGCCGTCCTGAGAGGGCAGGCGGGTTGCCAGAACCTGATCGATGCGTCGGCCGTCCATATCCACGATTTCGAAGCGCCAGCCTTCGGCTTCCACCTTCTGGCCCGTGCGCGGCAATTGCTGAAAATGGGTCAGCAGATAGCCCGCAAGGGTGGAATAGTTTCGCTTCACGGGCAGGGTGATGCGCAGATGGTCGGCAGCCTCATCGGCTGGAAGCGTGCCCGGCAGGAGCCATGAACCATCCTCGCGCTCCACGATCTGGCGGTCGCCTTCATCGAGATCGGCACGGAAGACGCCTGCGATGGCCTCCAGAATGTCGGTGGGGGTGATCACACCCTCGAATGTGCCGTACTCATCATGGACCAGCGCCATGGGCACATCAGCATCACGCAGCAGTGCCAGCACATCGAGCGCGCCGGTATTGTCGTGCACCACGGGTGCACGCTTCACATAGTCCCCGATCGTAACCTGCGGGTCGGACAGGCGTGCGGCCAGAACCTCGCGCACCCGCAGCACGCCCGTGGCATTGTCCAGCGAGGCGCTGGCGGCAGGAAGGAAGGAATGGGTGGCATCGCGAAGCGAGCGTGCCTGATCGTCCTCATCGGCATCCGTGTTCAGCCATTCCACGTCATTGCGCGGGGTCATGATCGCGCGGGCATTGCGGTCGGCAAAGCGCATGACGCCTGAGATCATGCGGCGTTCGTCGGTGGCGATGGTGCCGGAATGTTCGGCTTCGGCGATCAGCGTGCGGATTTCCTCGTCGGTTACACGCTGGCTCTGTTCGCTGTCCTGGCCGAGCAGCATCATGACACCGCGCTGCGACACGTCCAGAAGCCAGACAAGCGGCATGGCGATCCTGGCAATGAAGGACATGATCGGCGCGACCTTGATCGCGATGCCTTCCGCATTCTTGAGTGCAAGCTGCTTTGGCACCAGTTCGCCGATGATGAGCGAGAAATAGGTGATGAGGGCCACCGTCAGTCCCACGCCGACCGGATTGGCAATGGATGGTTCGAAACCGAGCGAGGCCAGCCAGTTGGACAGGCGCACACCCAGCGTTGCGCCCGAAACCGCACCGGAGGATACGCCCACAAGCGTGATGCCGATCTGCACCGTGGACAGAAAACGACCCGGGTCGGCCGACAGTTTCAGCGCGCGGGCGGCACCCTTGTCGCCCTTGTCGCGGCGCGCCTTCAGGCGTGCGGGGCGTGCCGAGACAACGGCGAGCTCCGACATGGCCATGAAGCCATTGAAGAGGATGAGGACGAAAAGGATTGCGAGCTCAAGGAAGACCATGTGCGTTTATCTAGCACCCGCTCAAGGGGAAGGCGAGGGAGCAGGTGCAATTCGCTCAACCTATTTGCATGCCACATAGCCATTGCGGCGCGGCTTCAGGTCGAAATGAAAGTGGTCGGCATGGTCGGCATTGTAGCCGGGGCCGAGCACGGTGCTGAAATAATCGCACCCTTCCGAGCGGACCTTGTTGAGGAGGCTTTTTTCGCGGAAGGCAAAGAAGCCCGGTTTCGCGACATCCAGATATTTGCCGTTGTTGAGTTCGATCGCCATCACATCCAGCGCGTTGCCGGTCGAGTGCTCGGAAGCGACGCTGGTGCCGGCGATGCGGCGGCAGGAATAGCTGGAGCCCTGCTTGATTTTCGAAATGCCGGAGAGATAGCGCGTGCGTGCGGCTGGCGCGAGTTCGTTCTTGGTCCAGCGGGCAAAGGTCAGGGCCATCTGGCAGTTGAGCGTGGCTGAGGGACTCATCTCGATGCCGCCGGACAGGCTGGAGACTTCCACCGGATAGGCGATGCCACAGGATCCGCCATCATTGATTGGTGCCAGGTCGCGGTATTTCACGCCAAGGCGCTTGAGCTGGCGGCGGCAGGAGGCTTCCTCGGCGGGCATGGCCGAACTGTCCGAGCGCGGCAGGTTGAAACGGGGATAGGCCATCATCATCGGGTTGGACGGGACGAGATTGCGCAAACCTCTGCCGGAAGAGACGGACGCGGTCCTGGTCGTGCCGATATCGATGTCGGGACGCATGACGGCATCCACCGAGCAGGCAGTCAGGGCAGGCAGTGCGAAAAAGCCGACCACGCAGCCAAAGCGAATGAACATCTGGCGCGAGACCCGCCGCTTACGCATGTTGCCGAACACGATAAAATCCCCATCTGACCTGCCGTCAAAGATGCACGGCACCTTCTTCGCGGATGTCCCGGTCCGCCTGATGAAGATTGTTATAATGACGAAGAGTAAATGAATGCTCTTCGCGTAATTTTACCTTTCAGGCGAAGATGTGGCAGATCACTTGCACCAGGTGGAGCCGTTGGAACGCTCACGCATGTCGAAATGGAAGTGGTCGGCATGGTCGGCGTCGCTGCCCGGTCCGAGCACGGTCTTGAATATGCCGCACGCCTTCGACTGGATCGACTTCAGGAATTTGCGCTCCGCGCTTGCGCGATAGCTTCTCACATCGATCCTGCGGCCATCGGACAGGGTGAAGCGGGAGATGTCCAGCGCGTTTCCATAGGCGTGCTCGGAGAGGCGCTTCTGTCCGTTGCGCCTGCGGCAGACATAGCCTGACGCGTTGCGAATGCGGGCAATCGGCGCGCCAAGATGCGCGAGTGCGGTCTTCTGGCCGGTGGTCTGCATCAGCAGGGCGGCTGCGCGCGCGGTCTGGCAGTTAATGATCGCTGCAGGCGCAACCGCAATATGAGGCGACAGTGCGGTTACCTTCAGGGGATGGGGCAGGGAACAAGCGCCGGGCGCCTTGACGGGTGCGGCAGGCGTGTAGGCCACCTTCAGGCGATCCAGATCGCGCCTGCAGGCGGCTTCATTGGCAGGAAGCGACAGGCTTGCCGGTGCGGGCCTGGGAGTTGCCGGGCGCGGATAAGGTACAGGTGCTTCCTGCGGCAGGGTAACGGAAGCGGCCGGAGCCGGCGAAACGGGTGCAATGGCCGCCATGGCAATAGACAGCAAAATGGGGCGCAGCATCATCAAATCTTCCCGGTTCAAATAACAGAACCTGGACCATGCACCCGGAATTGAGCCTTTTTATGCCCCGATCTGCTCGAGGGCGTCGTCCAGCCAGTCGCCCAGCATCGGCATGGAAAGGAGATAACCTGCCAGCCGCTTGTTGATGCGGCTTGCGGCAGCCGCGCGCGCATCTGCCAGTTCGCTCGCCTCGAAATCGGCGCGGCCGATCAGCGCCAGTGCGAGAAGATCGGTTGCCTCGTCCACATTGAGATCGGCGACAAGTTCCCTGAACTCGGCTTCGGTGAGGTCGTCTTCCTCTTCTTCGGCAAGTCCGCCATGCTGATGGGAGTCCTTGCCATCACCGGTGATTTCGATTTCGTGCTCGTGCCCGTCCTCATAGTCATCATTGACCGCGGCGCTGAGCATGCGCGCCTTTGCTGCCAAGAAGCGGACAGTGTCGGGATCGATTGACAGATCCCATTCCTTTGCGGGCCGGCTGCGTATCACCTCAAACCCTCCTCACGGGTTGCGATCATAGCGCAAATGGAAGGCTTTGGCTGCAGCGTCGCGATTTACTCCGCCGGTGCAGGGCGGCGGCCTCTCAGGAGAGGCGGGACGATCTCGACGATGAGTATGGCCGCGAAGATGAGGGCACAGCCAACGAGGCCGGCGGCAGGGATGCGCTCGGCGAGGAATATCGCGGCGAATGCGGCTGCGAAGACGGCTTCGGTCGAAAGGAAGATCGCGGCCTGCGGTCCGGTCGTGTAGCGCTGGCCGACGACCTGGAGCGTGAAGGCGATACCCCCGGAAAAGATGCCTGCATAAAGGATCTCGGGAGCTGCAGCGAGGATGGCGTTCCACTCGATGGGTTCGATGAACAGCGCGACTGCGAGTGCAATGACGGCGGTGACTGCGAATTGTGACACGGCAAGGGTAACCGGACGGCCCGTATGGCTTGCCGAGCGCGCAATGAGAAGCACCTGGCAGGCCCAGAATGCCGCGCACAGGATGGTCAGCCAGTCACCGATGGCAAGCGATATCGCGCCGCCGCCCGAAAGCAGCCAGATGCCGACGAGTGCCAGCATGGCCGACGGCCAGACCACGGGGTGGGGAAACTGCCGGAACAGGATGACGCCGAAAAAGGGCACCATCACCACGTAAAGGCCGGTGAGAAAGCCGGAATTGGTGACGCTCGTGGTCAGCAGGCCCACCTGCTGGGACGCCATCCCGCCAAAGAGCAGGACGCCGATCAGAGCGAAGTTGCGCCAGTCGGCGGATACGAGCTTGTGTTCCGCCTGTCTGCCTTCGCGCAGCGCAAAGGGCAGCATGGACAGGGTGGCGATCGCAAAACGCAGGCCAATGAAAAGGAATGGTCCGATGGCCTCCATGGCCGTCGACTGGGCGACAAAGCCCATGCCCCACATCGCGCCGGATGTCAGCAGCAGCATGTTTGCCTGGAAGCGGGTCATGGATGTTCACCTGTCATTGCATTCGGGCTTTGCAATGGCGAAGGCAAAGCGACATGGCAAGGGCTGAATCTGCGCCAGCGCATGCGGGTTCTTGGGCCAGGACCAGTGCCGTTGGACCAGCGCAGTCGCAAGCGGTATTCCCGCCCGCTTCCGATGACTCTCCCGGCTTGCCAAAAAATTTAGTGAAAATTCCTTTTGCCTTGCTTATATTCGTCCGGTTCGTGACTGGCGGTTCCGCAAGCAATTGGGCTTTCGGACCGTTTTCTTTTTGTCTTGCTGAAGGCGGAAGGTGCTTTGTCCGAGGGGGCGAAGACCGCCGTACTTACGGCATGGAAAGGTGGTGTAGGATGAACAAGGTCCCGATGACTTTGTCCGGTTTCGATGCGCTCAAGGAAGAGCTGCGCTGGCGCCAGCAGGAAGAGCGCCCGCGCATCATCGAAGCGATTGCCGAGGCGCGCGCCCATGGCGACCTTTCGGAAAATGCCGAATATCATGCAGCCAAGGAAGCGCAGAGCCTGAACGAAGGCCGCGTGAGCGAGCTTGAGGATTACCTTGCGCGCGCGGAAGTCATCGACGTCAAGAAGCTTTCCGGCGACACGGTGAAGTTCGGCGCGACGGTTGTCCTGGTGGACGAGGATACCGAGGAAGAGAAGACCTATCAGATCGTTGGCGATCAGGAAGCCGATGTGAAGTCAGGCAAGATCTCCATCTCGTCTCCCATCGCACGCGCGCTGATCAGCAAGTCTGTAGGCGATTCAGTCGAGGTGAATGCACCCGGCGGCGCGCGCGGCTACGAGATCGTCGAAATCCGCTTCGGCTGATTGGCGGGGTTGCGGCCATGCCCGATTTGCCGGATGGCAGGGCCGCGGCAGCGCGCGTGGACATGCGCGATGTCGTTGTGGTCGCTCCCAACTTCAAGAAGCGCCTTTCAGGCGTAACCAGCACCATCATTCAGCTTGTGCCGTTCCAGGCGCGCGATCTTGGTATCGCCGCGCTGGGACCGGGCCTGCCCGATGACCTGCCCAAGATGCGCTGGTGGCAGGTGCCGGCCCTGCTGCGTCGTCCGCGTGGCAAGCGATTTCGCATCTGGCATGCGCGGCGCAATACGGAAATGATTGGCGGGCTGGTGTTGCGCCATCTGTTCCGCGCACCGATGCGCCTCGTGTTCACTTCGGCCGCACAGCGCGATCACAAGCCGTTCACGCGGTGGCTGATCCGCCGTATGGATTCGGTCGTGGCAACAAGCAGTCGTTCCGGCGCTTTCCTGAAGGTGCCGCACAGGGTGGTGCGCCACGGGGTCGATCTCGACCGTTTTCATCCCCCGCGCGGGGCCGATGATGAATGGACTTCTTCCGGTCTGCCAGGAACCTATGGCATCGGCTGCTTCGGACGCATCCGGCACCAGAAGGGCACTGATCTCTTCATCGATGCCATGATCGAGCTGTTGCCGCGCCATCCGGAATGGTGTGCGGTCGTGCTGGGGCGAGTGACGGCCGACAATCGCGCTTTTGCAGATGAATTGAAGGAACGGGTGAAACGTGCCGGGCTTGAGCAGCGTATCGTGTTTCTCGGGGAGGTTCCCGACGCACGACCCTGGTATCGGCGTATCACGCTTTGCGTGGCGCCATCACGCAATGAAGGTTTCGGCCTGACGCCCCTTGAGGCGATGGCATCGCAAACCGCGGTCGTTGCAAGCGATGCGGGTGCCTATGCGGAACTGGTTGGCGAAGGGAAGACCGGCAGCATCACGCCGGCTGGCGATGGAGAAGCGCTGACGCGCGCAATTGAAGCTTACCTCGCCGATCCCGCCAAGGCTGAAGCGCACGGACAAGCGGGGCTGGAGCATGTGCGCGCGCATTTCGCCCTGGAGCGGGAGGCGCAAGGGCTGCGAGAGGTTTACGAGGAGCTTTGGCAGGGATGACCCGCACCGCCATCATCGTTGCGCGCGACAATGCCTATGGCCTGACACAGGACACGACGCTGCTCGCCGCGGCGCTTGAAGCGGCAGGTCTGAGCGTGGTGGCAAAGCGCCCGCGTGACCGGCGGCTGATTGATCGTGTATTGCGTCGAAAGCAGGCGGATCTGGTATTTCACATGGAGCGGGTCTTTCCCGCATGGGCAGGTGCCGGGTCGTACAACATTCTGGTGCCGAACCAGGAGCGCTTTCCACGTCGTCACGTAAAGCGGCTTGGGCGGATAGATCTCGTCTGGGCAAAAACCGAGCATGCGCGGGAGGTGTTTTCCGGTCTGGGAGCGAAGGCGGAATATTGCGGCTTTGCTTCACCCGATCGCCATCTTCCACGGTGCGAAAAGAACTGGCGGCGCTTTTTCCACCTGGCAGGCGGCAGCACCTTGAAGGGCAGCGAGGACGTGCTTGCGCTCTGGGAACGGCATCCGGAATGGCCCGAACTGGTTCTCGTCCAGAAGGCGGACAATGCGCCCCGGCATGTGCCTGCAAATGTAACGCTTCATTCGGGATATCTCACCGATGAAGAGCTGCGCATATTGCAGAATGAATGCGGCATCCATCTATGCCCGTCACGGTCGGAAGGGTGGGGGCATTACATATTCGAGGCGATGAGCTGCGCGTCAGTGCCGATCGTCACCAATGCCCCGCCGATGAACGAGCACGCATCCGGGAAGAACGCCATGCTGGTGGAGACGGAGCGCAGCGAGCCGCGTCACCTGGGCGTCAATTTTTTCGTCAGCCGGAGCGCGCTGGAAGCGAGTATCGAAGCGGCGCTCCTGGCAGATGAGGAAGTCCTTGCAGCCAAAGGTCAGGAAGCGCGCCGGACATTTCTCCAGCTTGGCCAGAGCTTCCATGCGCGCGTTGCCGATCTGCTCGCTGGTGAGACACCATAACGCATCACTGAAGCCGCAATCAGTCCCGAATCGTCCCATAGCGCTTGCGTTGCGGGGGCGACGGAAGAGAGGGACTGATGCCGTTGCTTGTCGACGCCACGGGCGTCTTGAACTGGGGCGCGCAGCCGCCAACGGGAATTCAACGCGTGGAGTTTGCACTCTGCAAGGCTGCTCTTGAGGACAAACGCGCAAACCTCGTGGCCTTCGATCGGGGCAGCGGTTATTTCGCTCCGCTCACGGATCGCGAACGCGACTATCTGCGCTACATTGTCGATGGATGCTGGGAAGAGTATGGCGATTTGCGGCAGGCGCAGTGGCGCTTTGCGGATCTGCAGCTCAAATATTTCTCCAATGAGGGTGCAAGACGGCTGGCAGCTTCGCTGACGGGCAAGCGCAGCGGTGCTTGCTATTCGCTCTTCAAAACAGTCATTCGGTTTGCACAGTGGATTGCTCTTGCTGCGCGGCGAGTGGGGGCAGGTTTTGCCGTGCTGGTGCGAAAGCCTAGTGCCCATGACATAAGTCGCCTCGTTCTGCTGTGCCATCACACCAACCGCAAACGGGGGCTGGACAAAGCGTTGCGGGCCTGTGATCTGAAGCCGGTCTTCCTCATACATGATGTCATTCCCGTCACTGATCCGGAACTTGCAGCGCCGCATGTGGTGCGCAGCATGCGGGGCCTGTTCGAGCGCGTGATGCTGCGGGAAGAGCGCATTATCGCCATCTCCCACGCCACGCGTGATGCCTTGCTGCAGTGGAATGACGCGGCGTTGAGAACCCCATATCGCAGGGAAGTGCCTGTCGCCCGGCTAGGAGCGGCGTTGCTCGATATCGATGGTGCCGACGCGCCAGTCGTCGCGCTTGAGGACCGGCCTTTTGCGCTCTACTGCTCGACATTCGAGAAGCGGAAGAACCACCCGTTTCTCCTCGAGGTCTGGCAGAGGCTCATTGAAACACATGGCGACAGTGTTCCGCACCTGGCGCTGGTGGGACGGCCATCCAACACATTTGCCCAGGTGCAGCGAATGCTGGTCGCAGCCCCGGCATTGGCGGCCAAGGTTCATCTGCTGACCGATCTGGGTGATCCTGAATTGCGCTGGGCTTACCGCAATGCTCGGTTCGGTCTCTTTCCATCAAGTGCCGAAGGCTGGGGGCTGGGCGTGGCGGAATGTCTGGCAAACGGATTGCCGGTTCTTCATTCCAATGTTCCGGCCCTGAATGAGGCGGCGCAGGACCTCATGCCAGCGCTCGATGTGTGTTCCCACGATGACTGGGTGCGGGCGATCGGCGGGATACTTTGCGAGGACAAACTTGACGAGTTACGGAGCAGGGCGGGGCAGTACAGGCGCGGTGGCTCCAACGCGTTCGCGAATGAGGTCTTTGCGCATATGGAGGCAATCGCCGCAGGCGAAGACGCTGCCTCACGGGCCGTCGATATTCACCAGCCCCTCATCCTTGACCTGGCGAATGGTCAAGGCAGTGCGAACCGTGTCGACATTGGGGGCTGACGTCAGCTCCTCAATGACGAATGTCTGAAAGGTGGAGAGGTCCGGTGCCACGCAGTGGAGCATGAAGTCGGAATCGCCCGACACCATCCATGCACGTCGCACGATCGGCCAGTGACGCGAGCGATCGGCAAAGGCCTTCAGTTCCGTTTCCGACTGGTGATGGAGCCCGATAAGGCAAAAAGCCACGACATCGAAGCCGAGGGCAGGGCTGTTCAAAAGCGCGCGATAGCCCCTGATGATGCCCGACTCTTCGAGACGCTTCACGCGCCGCAGGCAGGGCGGAGCGGAGATGCCGACCCTGCGGGAGAGTTCGACGTTGGTGATGCGTCCGTCCTTTTGAAGTTCGCGCAGAATCTTCCAGTCGATTGCATCAAGTTCCGCTCTAACCGGCATTCCACAGCTCCCAAAGGATCGTTGCGCACGAATCTGTCGCGTTTGTGAAATAAAACTACTTCATTTGGGGGTTGAGGCCAAGCTTGTTGCGCGCCAAAGCGGTGGGCTGGGCGATCCGGTTAGAGGCAGTGCAGCTGTTCCACAAAGGCTGAAACTGTTGGAAAACGGTTCTTCGCCTTGCATCCGGGGGTGTGGAATAATTAGATCGGTTCGAACACGGGCGGCGCGTTGCCGCGACAACAAGGAATGACGATCATGACCAGCCGACACGCACCCGTTCTCATCATCGGATCGGGGCCTGCCGGATATACGGCAGCCATTTATGCGGCGCGTGCCATGCTGAAGCCGATGCTCGTTGCGGGCATGGAACAGGGTGGCCAGCTCATGATCACCACGGAAGTCGAAAATTATCCGGGTTTTGCCGAACCCGTTCAGGGGCCGTGGCTGATGGACCAGATGCGCCAGCAGGCGGAGAATGTCGGCACGGAACTGGTTCACGACCTGATCGTGGATGTGGACGTGTCGCGGCGGCCATTCAGGCTTACCGGCGACTCCGGCACGGTTTACACTTGTGATGCATTGATCATCGCGACGGGCGCCAAGGCCAAGTGGCTCGGGCTCCCCTCGGAGCAGACCTTCATGGGCTTTGGCGTTTCCGCCTGTGCGACCTGCGACGGGTTCTTCTATCGCGGCAAGGAAGTGGTGGTCGTCGGCGGTGGCAACACGGCCATCGAGGAGGCGCTCTATCTGGCCAATCTGGCCTCGAAGGTTACAGTCGTGCATCGTCGCGACGAGTTCCGCGCGGAACGCATCCTTCAAGAGCGCCTGCTGCAGAAGGAGAATGTCGAGGTTCTCTGGGATACGGTGGTGGACGAGATTACCGGCGAGCCGCCGAAGCCTCCGCTTCCGGGATCCGTCACCGGCGTGAAGTTGCAGAACATCAAGTCGGGTACGGTCAGCGAACTCAAGACCGACGGCGTGTTCGTGGCCATCGGGCACGCGCCGGCGGTGGAGCTTTTCGTGGGCAAGCTGAAGCAGAAGCCGAATGGCTATCTGTGGACCGAGGCCAATTCCACCAAGACCGACGTGCCAGGTGTCTTCGCGGCAGGTGACGTCACGGACGACATCTACCGGCAGGCGGTGACGGCAGCCGGGCTTGGCTGCATGGCAGCACTGGAAGCTGAAAAATATCTGGCCGAAATGGAGGCGATTTCGGAAGCGGCGGAATAAACCATAAGGCTGAGCGCCACGGCCATATAAGAGGGGAACAAGGCCTTGGACTGGGATAAATTGCGTGTGTTCCATGCAGCGGCTGCTGCAGGGTCCTTCACTCATGCGGCAGAAGCCTTGCATCTGTCGCAGTCGGCCATCTCGCGCCAGGTGAGTGCGCTGGAGCAGGAAGTAGGCGTGCCGCTGTTCCACCGTCACGCGCGCGGACTGGTGCTGACCGAGCAGGGGGACATCCTCTATCGCGCAGCGCATGAAGTGCTGATGAAGCTTGAAAGCGTGAAGGTGCGGCTTTCGGAGACGAAGGACCGACCGTCCGGGCTTTTGAAGGTCTCGACCACGGTGGGCCTCGGCACGGGCTGGTTGACCGAGCGTATCCCAGAATTCGGCGAGCTTTATCCTGATATTCAGCTGCAGCTGATCCTCGACAATGAGGAACTGGATCTGACCATGCGGCAGGCAGATTGCGCCATCCGCATGCGCCAGCCGCAACAGCCCGACCTGATCCAGCGCAAGCTTTTCACGGTGCATTTCCACCTGTTTGCCTCGCCCGACTATGTGAACCGGTTCGGCAAGCCTTCATCTATCGACGATCTGGACCGCCACCGTATCGTGACATTTGGCGAGGCAGTGCCTGCGCATCTGAGCGACATGAACTGGCTGGAGACGGCCGGCCGGCCCGAAGGCTCAAAGAGAGCAGCTGCCCTTCAGATCAACAACATCCTGTCCATAAAGCTGGCGGTGCAGCGTGGCGCCGGGATCGCCATGCTGCCCGATTATGTGATCGCCAAGGACAGCAATCTGGTGCAGCTTCTGCCCGAGACCGCAGTGCCAAGCTTCGACACCTATTTCTGCTATCCCGACACGATGAAGAATCAGGCGAAGCTGCAGGTATTCCGCGATTTCCTTATCTCGAAGGCGCGTGGCTGGTCATTCTGACCAATATTTACACAGGTTGCGTGAAATCTGTCCTTCATCGCACCGGGCCAGATAGTGCCCTTTTCGCGCAGATTTATTGCTGCAATGCAGCAAATCGGCGGGTTTGGTAAGGATTGGTTAGTGTCATGCAAAATTGCATGGCTGAAATGCAAAAGACCGTGGTTGTTATTTAGGCAGCGAGCGCCCATATCGTAACCACTCCCGGGCGCGTTCTCCTCCCATTTGCACCCGGTGAGTGTTCCCCTCTGGAGGTTTAGCCTAACGGCACTTCCAACAACTCTTAGCCGGGTCCGCGAGATCCGGCTTTTTTTTGTCCGCAATTCAGAGCGCTTGCACCTTGTCCTGTCAAGCTGCCTTTCCGGACTTGGCCTGCGCGGCCTCAGCCTGTTTTCCCGTCAATTCCGCCAGGTGATCGAAGCGCGCGGTGTAGCTTGCCACACCAGCAGTTGCAGAACGCAGCTCGACGATCAGGCCACGCATCTCCGCTTCGGGCATCAAAGCCTCGACCTCGTCCCAACCATCCCAGCCGTCACGCGGGTTGAAGCCCAGGATCTGGCCGCGCCTTTGGGAGATTATGGCGGTGACGCGGGCCGTATGCTCGTTCGGGGTGAACACGCTTATGCGTTGAACGGGTTCCAGAAGGACCGGCTTGCATGCCGGCAGTCCTTCCTTCATTGCCGCGCGCCCGGCGACCTGGAACGCCATGTCGGAGGAATCGACGGAATGATAGGAGCCGTCTTTCAAGGTGACGCTTACATCAACGACGGGAAAGCCGAGCGGTCCTTCCTTCAGCGCGTCGCGCACGCCCGTTTCCACGGAGGGGATATATTGCTTGGGCACCACACCACCGCTGATCGTGTCGTTGAACGAGAAACCCGAACCGCGGGGAAGGGGAGCAATATCGACGACGATGTCTGCGAACTGGCCGTGTCCGCCGGATTGCTTCTTGTGGCGTGCACGTTGTGTGGTCGATCCGCGAATGCTCTCGCGATAGGGGATGGAAGGTTCGGCCAGTTCCACCTCTATCTGGAAGCGCCGTGAGAGACGTTCTGCCGCGACCTTCAGATGGATGTCGCCCTGGCCGGACAGGATCGTTTCGCTGCTTTCCTGCAGCTGTTCCATGTAGAGGCCAGGATCTTCCTGCACCAGCTTTTGCAGCGCCAGGGAAAGCTTGGCCTCGTCCTTGCGATCGACGGGACGCACCACCTGCTTGTGAACCGGGTTGGGGCACAGATGCATGTCTTCGGTATCTGCGGGCATGCGGGCGGAAGGCGTCAGCGTATCGCCGGTCTCCGCATTCTCCACCTTGCCAAGGAGCACGGTCTCGCCAGCTTCCGCTGAGGCGATTTTCTGCTGACCGCTCGCTTCCATTCTGTAAAGGCCGGAAATCCTGCCGGCGCCATCAAGCTCCAACCCGTCGGCTACCTTGCCTGACAAGCATCGCGCAAGCGTAACCTTGCCGCCATGGCTGGAGTGGATCGTCTGGAACACCTGCAGCAGGGGCGTTTGCTCATCTTCAGCGCCCAGACGTTCGCGCGTGGTGGCGATGTCGGGCACATCATGGCGAATGGCCTTCAATAGCCGCAATATGCCGTTTCCCTTGGCAGCCGCCCCGATGAGTACCGGCGTCACGCTTCCCTCGCGCAGGTCTGCCGCAAGGTCATCGAAAATGGCGTCACGTGGCGGCTCGATCTCTTCCAGCAATTGCTCCATGAGCTGGTCGTCGTGATCGGCAAGCGTTTCGAGCATCGAGAAGCGCGCCTCGACTTCGCGCGCACGGTCATCATCGGGGATGGGTGCCACTTCGCTCGGTGCATGTTCCCGGTAGACATAGGCGCGCTCCAGAGCCAGATCGATGGAGCCAATGACGATGCCGTTCTTGCGAAGCGGTATCTGGCGCAGCAGCAAGGGGATGCTGCTGACTTCCTGCAAGGTTTTCAACGTCTCACGGACGCCAAGGTCGCTGCGATCCATCTTGTTCAGAAAGAGCATGCGGGGAAGGCCCAGCGTGTCGAGCCGATGCAAGATCAGCTGCAATGCGGGAAGCTTGAAATCCGTGGCGTCGACAACCACGACAGCCGCATCCGCACAGCGCAGGGCAGGTTCTGCAAGATGCGCGAAATCAACGCTTCCGGGACAATCGACCAATGTCAGATGCTCACCCAGGAAACTGGTGGAGACGGTTCTGCACTCCACGCTCATCTCGTGTTCGATGGCTTCAGCTGAAGGTGGCGGACTGGACTGGCCTGTGGAGGGTGCCGTTTCACCGGCAATACTTCGCGCGAGGAGCGCATCGAAAAGGGTGGATTTTCCGCTGGCAAATGGTCCTACCAGCGCAATGCATTTTGGCCCCGAAGGGCGTTCTCTCAAACGATGGCCCATGCTCAACCTCCTCCCATGTCTCGCCATGAGCGGCGGCCGGCCTGGCGACCGTCGCATCCTTCAGCGGATGGCCGCTTCCAGATCGGGACATGGTCCCACGGAGCGGGCAGGTCGGCAAGTGGCGAGGTGGCGGCTCAGGCTGAAAGAGCGACCTGACGCATCTGCACGTCCTGGGGCATGGACAGGAGGCGCCGTTCGGGCCTGCCGAGGAGATAGCCCTGGAAGCTTGAGCAGCCGGCAGCTTTTGCGAGTTCGAATTCCGTCTCGGTTTCAATGCCTTCCGCGATGATGCTCAGACCTTGAATCCGGGCAATCTGCGTCAGCGCCGATACGAAAACCTGCGCGATCTCATCATCCTTGAGATGCTGGATATAGCTGCGGTCGATCTTGATGCAGTCGATGGGCAGCGTCTTGATATAGTTGAAGCCGCAATGACCGGTGCCGAAATCATCAAGTGCGATCTTGAAGCCCATGTCTCGAAGGGCTGTGATGCGGGCCACGGTTTCCGGGCCTGCAGCCGTTGCAACGGTCTCGGTGATCTCGAGCACGAAACTCTGGGGATCAACGCCGGTCTCATCAACCACACGCTTCATCATGGTGACGATCTCGTCGCGCTTGAGCTGCTCGCCCGACACATTGATGCTGATGCGGCAGTCACCCAGCATGGGCAGGTCCGCGCAGGCGCGCCGGAAAACCCATTCACCCAGCTGGTCGATGAGATTGGAGCGCTCCGCAACGGGAATGAACTCGGCAGGCGAGACCATTCCGCGGACTGGATGACGCCAGCGAATGAGGCCTTCAACCGCGTAGGTCTCGCGGCTGCCATTCTTGATAGGCTGGTAGTGCAGTTCCAGCTCGTTGAGATAAAGCGCTGCGCGCAATTCACGCTCGACGAAACGCCGCTGGCGTTTTTCCGACAGCATGTCCTCGTCGAAGAGGGTGGCCCGGCCACGTCCGCGGGCCTTGCTCTCATATAGCGCAAGGTCTGCCAGCTGCATGAGTTCTGTCGGCGAGGTGGCATGTTGGGGCGAGGCGGCGATGCCCACGGACGCGGAAAGCGAGACACGCGAACCTTCGAAATCCATGCCGCGGTTGAGCATGTCGATCAGGCGTTCGGCCTTCTTGCGGGCGCGCTTCAGGTCGTTGCCGGGCAGGATGATGCCAAACTCATCTCCGCCAAGCCTGCCAACCGTACCATCGGCGAAGCATTCACGTATGCAGGTCACCAGATGGGCCAGTGCCTGATCGCCAAAGCGATGGCCGAAACCGTCATTGAGCTGCTTGAAATGATCCAGATCGACAATGAGCACCGTCGCGCAGCGCTTGCGGCGCAGCGAGCCGGTGCTTTCCGCCAGCTCTTCAAGAAAGGTGCGGCGGACCTTCGCGCCGGTCATGAGGTCGGTTTCGACGAGCTCGCGCCGCTCGGCCTCAAGGCGGGCAGCTTCGCTCAGGCGGTTGACGACGCTGTGGCGCAGGCTGGCCAGCGTACATGCGGCGGCGGCAGTGCCCAGAGCTGCGGCGGCTGCAGGAATAGCTGCGGGAATTTGCTGATATTGCAGCAGGGCAGATACCGCTGCGGAGGCGCTCGCACTGGCAAGCAGTGTCTGCGTGCCGATATAGAGTGGACTGCCGTGTTTGCTGACTGCCGTAAGCAGATTCATCGCTGATCTTGAGCCCCATTACCCCGTTAAGGCTTCATCGCGCTCAAGATTTAAGATGACGTGAAGATTTGCTGCACTGCACGCAGAATTTGCGTGCAGTGCAGCCGAGATTGCTAGCGGAGGCTGGCCGTAAAGCGCTGTATGCGGCTGCAGGCTTCCTCGAGAGCCTTTTCCGACGTCGCATAGGAGATACGGAAATTCGGGCCGAGGCCGAAGGCCGATCCGTGAACGACGGCAACACCTTCGGCTTCGAGAAGCTCGGTCACGAAGTCCTCGTCGCTCTCGATCTTCTTGCCGGACGGTGCTGTCTTGCCGATGCAGCCGGCGCAGGAAGGATAGACGTAGAACGCGCCCTCGGGGACCGGGCATTCGATGCCGGTTGCCTGGTTGAGCATGGAGACGACCAGATCGCGACGGCCCTGGAAGATCTCCTTGTTCTTCTGGATGAAGTCCTGCGGGCCATTCAAGGCTTCCACGGCGGCCCACTGGGCGATGGAGCTGGCACCCGAGGTCTGCTGACCCTGGATCATGTCCATGGCCTTGATAAGCTCGATGGGGCCGCCCGCATAGCCGATACGCCAGCCGGTCATGGCATAGGCCTTGGAGACGCCATTCATTGTCAGCGTGCGGTCGATCAGCTTCGGCTCCACCTCGGCAATTGTGTGGAACTTGAAGTCGCCATAGGTGAGATGCTCATACATGTCGTCGGTGAGGACCCACACATCGGGGTGCTTCAGCACGACATCGGCAATGGCCGTCAGCTCATCTTTCGTGTAGGCCGCGCCCGACGGATTGGAGGGCGAGTTCATGAGAACCCACTTCGTCTTGGGCGTAATCGCCTTTTCAAGTGCTTCGGCCGTCAGCTTGAAGCCGTTCTCGATCGAGGTCTCCACGAAAACCGACTTGCCGTTGCAGATGGCCACCATTTCCGGATAGCTGACCCAGTAGGGTGTCGGGATGACGACTTCGTCACCTTCGTTCAGGGTCGCCATGAAGGCATTGAAAAGGATCTGCTTGCCACCGGTGCCGACGATGGTCTGCTTCCAGTCGTAATCGAGATTGTTCTCGCGCTTGAACTTTGCGGCAATGGCCTCGCGCAGCGGCTGGATGCCGGAAACGGGCGTGTATTTCGTCTCTCCGCGATTGATCGCTTCGATGGCCGCCTGCTTGATGTTGTCAGGTGTGTCGAAATCCGGCTCACCTGCACCAAGGCCAATCACATCACGACCCTGCGCTTTCAGCTCGCGTGCTTTTTGCGACACCGCGATGGTTGCGGAAGGCTTCACACGGGAAAGGGCATCGGCAAGAAACGCCATGGCACGAGAACTCCTTGTGTAGGGCTGATCTATGGCTCCCATAGACGCGTCTTTATTGTCGCATCAGCGTGAAATCGCAAGGGTGCGAACAAAACTTGTGAAAGGGCCAGTCATTAACGCGGGATAAATTCTTCACTGCCAGTTTCGGGGCCTGTTCGAGTAAAGGCGTAAACTGGTGTCGCGTTCTGAAGAGATGGCTCATATCGCCCGGCAGGCCGATGGTTCCTATTCGGCCAATTGGGGCGTGCATGTTCTGAAGAGCGCCTTTCAGCCCATTTTTGCGTTTTCCGAAGGCAAGCTCAGGGCTGCCGCATATGAGGGTCTCATACGCCCCTTCCGCGAAGGCAAGCCGGTCAGTCCGGGTGCATTCTTCTCGGCAATCCCGAAGGACGAGCAGGGGGTCGTGGAAAGTGTCGCGCGCAGCCTGCACCTGTTGAACGCGGCTGCCTGCATCGACCGCTCTGCCTTCATTTTCGTGAATTTCGATCCGCGTCACTTCGACGGTGCGCTTTCCATCCACAAGGCGCTGACCACCATGCGCGAAGCGCTTGGTGAAGCCGGAAACGTGCTCGCGCCCGAACGCATCGTCTGCGAGATAACCGAACAGAAAACGCTGACGGAAAGCTCGCTGCTCGATTTCGTGAAGGCGCTGCGCAATGGGGGCTACCGCGTTGCCGTGGACGATTACGGGGCGGAAGATTCCGACATGCGGCGTATTCAGGCGCTGCGTCCGGATGTCGTGAAATTCGACAGTGCCTGGGTCAATCGGCTGATGGAGAGCGATCCGGGCGTCAAACTTCTCAACGAGATGGTGCGGCAGTTCACCGCCCTGGGCACGCTCACCATCTTCGAGGGCATTGAACAGCACTGGCAGCTGGATCTTGCCGAAAAGGCCGGTGTCTCCATGGTGCAGGGCTTCGTTCTGGCCAAACCCGAACTTGCGCCGACAAGTTTCGGAGTCTTCAGCACTGCCACCCGCTCTACTGCCGACATGGCGGATCAGCCTGCGCCTCCACCTGCCGCAAGAACCGGAGCAGGTCCGGACGTGACGCCTGAAATACCGGTAGCGCCGAACAGGCGCACCGAAGCACGCCCGCTGCGCCCGGCCCGTGTCTTTGGAAAAAGGACCGGCTGAATGGACCACAATTTTTCCAGACCGGCGAATGTCGGTGATGCCATACTTGTCGATGAGGTGGGTATAGAGACAGGGCTTTATGGGCCCTATCACCTGCGCACCATGTACCAGCCGGTCTATTCGAGCCGCCCGGAAGGCCTCGTGCCGAGTGGTGTCGAAGGCCTTGTGCGCCCCTTTCTTGAAGGGCAACCGATCGCGCCCGTGGAATTTCTCAATGACGTGCCGGTGGAAGACCGGCTTTTCATCGAGAGCATGTGCCGGGCGCTTCACCTGCGCAATCATCGCAATATCGGGGTGGAGGGGCTTGATCTCTATTTCCACTACGATCCGCGCTTTCACCTGGGTCCCGACTGGGATCTTGGACGCATCGAGAGCATGGTGGAGCGGCTTTATGAGATCGAACTGGATCCCAGACTCCTGATCTGCGAGATCAGCGAGGACTGCGATACCGGCCTTCTTGCGGAGGTGGCGGGCGAGATGCACCGTCACGGCATGCGGATCGCCATGAAGGATTTCGGTTCCGGTGACGCCAATCTGGCACGGGTCGATGTCCTGCAGCCCGAGATCGTGAAGCTGGACGGGCCGTGGTATCGGCGCATCTGCGAACTGGAGACGGCTGCACGGCTACTTTCGGCGCTCGCCGACGCGCTGCGCCGTGAGAACCGCAAGCTTCTGATCAGCGGGATCGAATCCATCGATCAGCTTCGCACCGCCCTCGAAACGGGTGCGGATCTGCTGCAGGGCTACCTGCTGGGCGTTCCGAAGCTGGCGGGAACCTATTTCGAGATGGACCCCATTCGCGCCGAGACGCTCACCGCTCCAGACGAGAATGTCGTGCCGCTCTTTTCGCACCGGAAGAGCCCGAGCTGAAACATCAGCATCGTTGATGGCACACTGCAGACATATTCATTTTCGAAGTGCCGCGCTCATGGCTAATCTCCGCTCGCAAAAGGGGATGGCCCATGAAGCTCTATCACATGCCCGACAGCGGGAACTCCTACAAACCAAGGCTTCTGATGGCGAAGCTCGGGATCGACTGCGAGTTGATTGCAGTCAGTTCGCGGGACGGCTCCACGCGCAAGCCGGACTTTCTTGCGCGCAATCCGATCGGAAAAGTGCCTCTGCTCGAGCTTGATGCCGGACGGTATCTGGCGGAGTCCAATGCAATCCTGCTCTATCTGGCCGAAGGCAGCCGCTATATGCCGAAGGACCGCTATCAGCGGGCACTTGTCGCCCAGTGGCTTTTTTTCGAGCAATACAGCCATGAACCGAATATCGCCGTGCGCCGGGCGCTGAAGGTTTATGAAGAACGCCACGTGCTGGCTACGCCGCAGCGATTGCAGGAAACGCTGGAGGGAGGCAATCACGCACTTGGGGTGATGGAGCAAAGGTTGAGGCAGGGGGCGTTCCTCGTCGGAGACGAGATGAGCGTGGCCGACATTTCCCTTTACGCCTATACCCATGATGCAGAGCGTGGCGAATTTGATCTGGAGTTGTTTCCTGCAGTGCAGGACTGGCTCAAGCGCGTGAGACAGGATGCAGGTCATATTCCGATGACATGAAAAAAGCGGCCGGCATGACCGACCGCTTTGGTCTTCAGACCCGATCGGGGACGATCAAGCCGCTTCTTCCGCGTTCTCAGCATAGGCGCTCACCACGTCGGAATAAGACGTCCCGGCGCCTTCAGCAGCCGGCTGGAGCAGCGCTACCGCCTTCCGGGTGTCGACACTGGTCAGGCTGGAGATCATGTCGTCGATCTTGAGCTTTTCCTGCGCCTTGAGCGCTTCCTGGCGTGCCTGTGCAACGTCGTCAATCTGAACTTCTTCGACTTCCGGGCGCAGGTAGCTGCTTCCAGACGCCTGCTCGACAGGCTTGCGGGGGTTGGTTCCGCTGGCACTGCCCGTTTTCTTCGAAGCTTCGAGTGCAACCGGATTCCCGGACTTCGGCGTCTTGTCCCCTTCTGCTGCGCCAACTGCCTTGGCAGCGTCAGCAGCGGCAGATGTTGCGGCCTCGAGAGCGCTGTTGCGTGCAGCGGCATCAGCCTTCTTCGCTGCCTTCAGCTCCGCCTTTTCAGTCTCTTTCTGAACCTTGTTGCCCAGTTCCTCAAGCAGCCCGGCGCCGCCCTTGGTCTTGAAAGCGCCGGCCAGGGCCGGGCTCATTGATCCTACAAGCATTGATACCCCCGTATCGTTAGGCGCCATCATGGCACTCTGAAGCCTCGGCGCTCCATGCCGACGCTGAACAGGGGGATGTATCGCTGCGATTTCTGACCTTCTGCTTGGCCAAACCGTTAAAATTCTATGCAACCCGCGCGAATGAAGCGAAACACGCTTCTTGCGCAGTTCATGTGGTTACCGGACCATTACCCGGCATGCATGGAATGCGCGTTGCTACCACTGCGGGTGTTGGCCGTGATCGTCATCATGTCGAGCACGGCGTTGAGTTCATCCATGTCCACATAGAATGCGCGCGAGAGCTCGATCGGAATGCGCTCCTCGCTCATGCCGCGGTTGAGAAGCGTCTCCACGGCCACGATAAGCTGCGCACGGTCGGTCAGGCGACGCTTGAGAATGTCCTCACGCATGAGCGTTCTCCCGGCTCGGGTAACCCCGTTGAAATCGCTGTGCCAGAAACGCGGCGGAACGGTATCGGGTACTTCCGACCGGAGATGATGAATGCTCTCCGACCAGTTCGAATCAGTGTTAACCATATTATCCGGTTGCTCCGCTTGCTGCGCAAGACCATCTCAGGTTGACCTTGCGGGAGGCTTGCGAGACGAGAAGAGGGGCCATGAAGACCCTCAAAGATTATCGGGCGACAAGCACCAATTCCGTCACATTGCGGTGCGAGACAGGCGTGCAAGAAATCGATGTGGCTGCAGGTGGATGATGCAAAGGCTGGCGATCGGATTGATATGTGGCGGCGGATTGTTCGTGCTGGCGGGTTGCACGCAGGGTATGGACCCATCTGCAGCGAAGTCAGCGAACGAGATCACGCAAAACAGCCTCGTGGCTGAGCAGGATCGCGATATCGCCGATGTGGACGGTGACGGCAGGCCTGATGCCTATGCCGCCGGCACAGCGCGGCCAGCGGCGTTGACTGCGCTGGAAGCGGGGCAGAAGCCGCCGGTGGTCGGTGCCAACAGTCCCGAGCTTGATGCGCTGATCGCACGTTATGCCGCCCATTACGAAGTGCCGGAGCGCCTGGTTCGTCGTGTCGTCAAGCGGGAGAGCAATTTCAATCCCGCCGCGCGCAACCGCATCTATTGGGGCCTCATGCAGATCCGTCACGACACCGCGCAGACCATGGGTTATCGCGGGCCGGCCTCGGGCCTGCTGGATGCCGAGACCAATCTGAAATATGCCGTCAAATATCTGCGCGGAGCCTATCTGACAGCCGATGGCAACGAGGATCGGGCGGTGCGCTTTTATGCCAGCGGCTACTATTACGACGCCAAGCGCAAGGGGCTATTGAAGGAAACCGGCCTCAGGCCATGATGGCGCCCTCATACTGCCGACGCAGGCTGTCAGCAGTGTTCCTGCTTCTTCTTCATTAAGCGCGGTTGCGGCGATAAAGTGATTTCGACTGTCGGATTGAGCGCAGGACCGGCGTCCTTGGCCTATCCGCACCCTTGAGGGATCGTCATGAATGATGCCGCACCGATGGCAGTGATGACTGCCGAACACAGGCCGCTTGCAATTTCAGTGCGAGGGCTGAGGAAGCACTACAAGGACACCAAGGCGCTGGACGGCATCGATCTGGATGTCGAACGGGGCACCATTTTCGCCGTACTCGGGCCGAATGGCGCTGGCAAGACGACACTGATCCGCGTACTCGCCACGCTGACGCGCGCCGATGATGGTGAAGCGCGGGTGTTTGGTCATGATCTTGCCAGCGATCCGCAGGCGGTTCGCGGTGCGATTGCCCTGACAGGCCAGTTTGCCTCGCTTGACGAGGATCTGACGGGGCGGGAAAACCTCATCATGATCGCGCGTCTGTGGGGCTTTCGCGGGAGGGAGGCCAAACGGCGGGCGGATGATCTGCTTCATGCGTTCGAGCTCCATGATGCGCGCAACAAGCAGGTAAAATCCTATTCAGGCGGCATGCGGCGGAGGCTTGATATTGCGGCCTCGCTTGTCGTGACACCGGGTATCCTGTTTCTCGACGAGCCGACCACGGGGCTTGATCCCAAGGCGCGCCAAGGCGTGTGGCAGATGATCCGGCAACTGGCCGATGCGGGCGTGACCATTCTTTTGACAACGCAATATCTGGAAGAAGCCGACCAGCTTGCCTCGCGGATTGCGGTCATCGACCGCGGGCGCAAGATTGCCGAGGGCACGAGCCGGGAGTTGAAGGCGCAGATCGGTTCGGGCTTCCTGCATGTCACGCTGCATGATCAGACACGGCTCGATGAGGCCGCGCGCACACTTGAGAGCCTGCTGGGCAACCCGGTTCAGCGCAGCCCTGAAGGGGCTGAACTCTCCGTCATTGCCGCAAGTGCCGGGCAGGCGAGCGAGGCCTTGTCTGCGCTGAGGACGGCCGGCATAGAGCTTGCGGATTTCTCCATGGGCTCACCCAGCCTTGACGAGGTGTTCTTCGCCCTGACCGGCCAGCCTCTGGAAGAAGAAGTGCCAAAGGAGGCCGCCCAATGAGCGTGATCGACCCCGCATCCGTACTGACGGCCACCCGCCCGCCGCGCCCCTCCGCCTTTTCCAATGCGCTGACTTTCGGCTGGCGGGCGGTCCTGAAATTCCGCCACGTGCCCGAGCAGCTTTTCGATCTCATCATGACGCCGCTCATGTTCACGCTACTCTTCACCTTTGTTTTCGGCGGTGCGCTGGCGGGATCGCCCGACGACTATCTGCAATTCTTCCTGCCGGGCATTCTGGTCCAGACGGTGGTGTTCAACTCCGTCTATTCGGGCATGGGGCTTTCGACCGACCTGTCCAAGGGCCTTTTCGAGCGCTTCCGTTCGCTGCCGATCTGGTCGCTGTCGCCCTTTGCGGGGCTGATGGTGGGTGATGTCCTGCGCCACTTCATTGCCGGGCTTATCATCCTCGGCGTCGGACTGGCGCTCGGCTACCGGCCGGAAGCGGGGCTGGTCGGCGTGGTCGCTTCCTTCCTGCTGCTCTTTGCGATCGGCTTTGGCGTCGGCTGGATCTTCATCACGCTTGGCCTCATCATCCGCACGCCCATGACGGTGATGACCATCGGCTTCACCTTCATCTTCCCGCTGGTCTTTGCGTCAAACATCATGGTGCAGCCCGAAACCATGCCGGGCTGGCTGCAGGCCTTCGTCGACCGCAATCCGGTCTCGCATATGACGACTGCCCTGCGCGGCCTGATGGCAGGAAGTGCGACAAGCGGCGAAGTGCTGCTGGCGCTCGCCGCACCGGCGGCGTTGACGGTCCTGCTGGCGCCAGTGGTGCTGTGGCTCTACCGGCGGGATTGAGGGGTCAGTCGATCTGAAGGCCGTCGACCCAGTCGCGGCCTTCATCGCCACCCCACAGGAGCCAGGCAATATAACCTGCCGACGGATTGTCTTCGTCACCCCAGTTCTTCGCACGCTTGTCGACCTTGTGGCGCGCGAAATAGCTCTTCATTCGCTTGACCGTGTCGTCGGAGAGATTGCGGCGGTTCTTCAGGTCGCGCGCACGCGCCACGCCCACACTTGTCCCGCCGCGATTGAATGTGCGCCTGAGTTCAAGACCCTTGTTCGCGGCATCAGCGACGGATTGCGGAGGCTTGTTGCCGCTCATGACGCCTTCCTCAGCTCGGAATGGCTCTTGAGCACACGGTCGCCGTCCTCCTGCTCGATCAGATAGGCAGGCTCGTCATCACTCGCCTTGCGCTTGATTTCCTTGCCCTTGATTGTGCGGGTGACGTCGGAGGTGAAACTCTCGGCCACCTTGCCCGTGCCGGTGCCGTTGCCCCAGTCCCATTCAACCTTGCTGCCCTTGCCGAATTTGGCGCTCATGAGTTGTTCCTTTCGATGATGGTGAAGGAACAAGCGGCGAGGGGCAGGGTGGTTCCGGTTTATGCGGCTTCGGAGATGTGCGGGGCGGGTGAGACGGCAGCTACAACGGCGTCTTTGCTGTCTTCGAGAAACCGCGGGTCATTGCGCAGCGTATCCAAGGTGCGGGGCTGTGGAGCGTCTGGCAGGTCTGCAAGAGCAAATGCCAATGCAGTCGAGGCTTCGACAAGAGCTTCGTCCAAACTGGAAGCGGCAGCGATGACGCCCGGGAGATCGGGGAAGGAGACCCCGTAGCCACTTTCTGGCTCCTTGTGGATCAGGGCAATGTAGTGACGCTTGACTGCGCGAACCATGAAGCGGCCACTCACGCGGCTTCCGTAAGAGCTTCCGGTGGTAGGTGCTTGCGGGCGTCCAAGACTTCCATGCCGATTATGTGGCCGGATTCGTCGTAATCAAGAACTATACCTTCTGAAACCTCGGCACTGTCAGCAACTTCGCCCGTAGCAAAGCGGATATAGGCCGCGTTGGCTGCCGGATCATATTCGATGACTGGTTTCATGTCGGCCTCGTGAAGTTCTTGCTCTACTTGTCAAACGGGCATCGGTTATTACAATTGCTAAATTGGGTTGTATAGGCTGGGATGTGCTGTGCACAGTAAACGTTATCAAGTTTTCATAAGTTCGACATTCGAGGACCTTCGGGAGGAAAGGCGCGCTGTTCAAGATACCGTGATTAGCGCTGGAGATTTTCCTGTGCAGATGGAGTCATTCCCCGCAGCCGAAGTGGACCAGTTTGCTTTTATAAAATCACTAATCGACCAGTGCGACTATTACGTGCTGATCATAGCAGGACGCTATGGCAGTGTTGCTGAAGATGGCTTGAGCTACACGCACAAGGAGTTTCGCTACGCCGTCTTAAAGAGGGTGCCCATTCTGTTAATGTTGCACGAAGACTTGGGTGCAATCTCAGCCGACAAGTCAGAGGACACTGATGAGGGTCGAAAGCGACTGAAGCAGTTCATCGACGAAGCGCAAACCGGCCGCTTACGCAGAACCTGGGGGACTATCGACGAGTTAAAGTTACGGGTACGCGAGGCACTAGACTACGCGAAAGCCACCAAGCCAAGAACAGGCTGGGTTCGGGGTGACTCGGTGGCGAGAATCGAGACGCTGGAAGAGCTTAATGCAGTCAGGAGAGAGAACGATCAATTCAGAAAAGCTCTGGGAAAGCTTGAGATTTATGTCCCTCTTCCTGAAATTCCCGCTGCGGATGAAGAAATAGAGATAGATATACTTCCAGGGGAAGTCTCAGGTTTTAGTCAAATAAAGAGGGGGTCCACTTTTAAACTTAAAGGTACATGGGTATCGTTTTTTCCGATATTCTTCGAGAACTTAAAGTGGCAGTCCAACGATTGGAATGGGAGCTGGTATCATACAATTGATCAGGATGGCTCTTGTGTCGCTATAGGATCGGCGCTTGCCGGAGAAGTTGCTGCTATCGATGCCAGCCAGTTATTTAAGATTAGTAAAGGAACTTTTGAACGCCTCTCGAGCTACTATCAAGAAATAGGGTTGATGACCGAAGATGAAGAGAGTCTTTTCACCGAAACCGCGAAAAGACTCTCAAGACGTCATCGGATTAGTTGTGGGGCAGCTTCACAATTCGCCGTCATAGATGGTGAAGTCAAGGTGACTGTCGAAGCTTATGATATCGATGATATTCCATTCTAGTATACAATGCTTGTCATCGCGTTCAGGTAGTTAATTCTCACCCAAAATAACCCTGCAGCGGCCTGACCTCCAGGCTGCCGGCCTTGAGGGCGGCGATGGCTTCTGCAACGGCTTCGGCACCGGCCATGGTGGTGTAGTAGGGCACTTTCTGCATCAGGGTTGCGCGGCGCAGGGACTTGGAGTCGGAGACCGCCTTCTGGCCGTCGGTTGTGTTGAAGACGAGCTGGATCTGGCGGTTGCGGATGGCGTCTTCCACATGGGGGCGGCCTTCCAGAACCTTGTTGATCTTTTCAGCCTCAACACCGTTCTCGCGCAGGAAGCGGGCGGTGCCGGAGGTGGCCATGACCTTGAAGCCGAGTTCTGCCAGACGCTTGACGGCGGGCAGGACGCGCGGCTTGTCGTCGTCGCGCACGGCAACGAAGACCGTGCCGGAACGCGGCAGGTCAACGCCAGCGCCCAACTGTGCCTTGGCGAAGGCCAGCGCATAGTCGCGGTCGAGACCCATGACCTCGCCAGTGGACTTCATTTCCGGTCCAAGCAGCGTGTCGACGCCGGGGAAGCGGGCGAAGGGGAAGACGGCTTCCTTGACCGCGATATGGCCAAGGTCGCGCGCGTTCTGCTTCGTGCCATAGGGGCTGAAGGCGTCGTCGAGCTTCTCACCGGCCATGATGCGGGCCGCGATCTTCGCGATCGGGCGGCCGATGGTCTTGGCAACGAAAGGCACGGTGCGCGAGGCGCGCGGGTTCACTTCGAGAACGTAAACCTCGCCGTTCTTCACGGCATACTGGACATTCATCAGGCCGCCCACATTGAGCGCCTTGGCAAGGGCTGCCGTCTGGCGTTCCAGTTCGGCCACCAGTTCCGGCTCCAGCGAGTGAACGGGGAGCGAGCAGGCGCTGTCGCCGGAGTGGATGCCGGCTTCCTCGATATGCTCCATGATGCCCGAGACATAGGTGCTCTCGCCATCGGAAAGGCAGTCGACATCAACCTCTATGGCTTCGGTCAAATAGGTGTCGAAGAGAAGCGGGTTCTTCGACAGAAGCGTGTTGATCTGGCCGGTCTTGTCGGCAGGGTATTTCTGGCGGATTTCCTCGGTGACGAGGCCCGGCACCGTGTCCAGCAGGTAGGTCTGGAGCTGGCTCTCGTCATGCACGATCTGCATGGCGCGGCCACCCAGCACGTAGGAGGGACGCACGACCAGCGGGAAGCCGAGTTCGGCGGCGATCACGCGCGCCTGCTCCACGGAGTAGGCGATGCCGTTTTTCGGCTGCTTGAGGCCAAGCTTGGTCAGAAGCTTCTGGAAGCGGTCGCGGTCTTCGGCCAGGTCGATCATGTCGGGTGCGGTGCCGAGGATCGGGATGCCTGCCTTTTCAAGCGCGTCGGCAAGCTTCAGCGGCGTCTGGCCGCCAAACTGGACGATGACGCCGTGCAGCGTGCCGGCCTTCTGCTCCGCCTTCATGATCTCCAGAACATCCTCTGGCGTCAGCGGCTCGAAATAAAGGCGGTCGGAGGTGTCGTAGTCGGTGGAGACGGTCTCCGGATTGCAGTTGACCATGATGGATTCATAGCCCGCATCACCCAGTGCGAAGGCTGCATGACAGCAGCAATAGTCGAACTCGATGCCCTGACCGATACGGTTCGGGCCGCCGCCAAGAATGACGACTTTCTTACGGTCGGAAACGCGTGCCTCGTCGGCCAGTTCGCCTGCGAAGGGTGTCTCGTAGGTCGAGTACATATATGCGGTGGGCGCGGCGAATTCTGCCGCGCAGGTGTCGATGCGCTTGTAGACCGGGTGAACGTCAAGCTTGTCGCGAAGGGCCGCGACCTTCTCCGTTTCGATGCCCGCGAGGGAGGCGAGGCGGGAGTCGGAGAAGCCCATGGCCTTCAACATCCGCAGATTGGCCGCATCCTGCGGGAGACCGTGTTCGCGCACGCGCTTTTCCATCTCGATGATGGCCGCGATCTGCTCCAGGAACCACGGGTCGATGCGGCACATTGCGTGCACGTCTTCCAGCGACCAGCCCATGCGGATGGCCTGGGCTACCATGCGCAGACGGTCAGGCGTCGGCGTGCCGAGTGCAGCGCGAACGGCGTTTTTGTTCTCCGACGGGTCGCCATCGGGCTCGTAGCCGGGGATCTCGATCTCGTCGAGGCCGGTGAGGCCGGTTTCCAGGCCGCGCAGCGCCTTCTGGAAGGACTCGGCGAAGGTGCGGCCGATAGCCATGACTTCGCCAACCGATTTCATGGCGGTGGAAAGCGTGTTGGACGATCCGGGGAATTTCTCGAAGGCAAAGCGCGGGATTTTGGTGACGACATAGTCGATCGACGGCTCGAAGGAGGCCGGGGTCGCGCCTCCGGTGATGTCGTTTTCAAGCTCGTCCAGCGTATAGCCAACGGCAAGCTTCGCCGCGATCTTGGCGATGGGGAAGCCGGTTGCCTTGGAGGCAAGGGCGGAGGAGCGGGAAACGCGCGGGTTCATCTCGATGACGACGAGACGGCCATTCTCAGGATTAACGGCGAACTGGACATTGGAGCCGCCGGTTTCGACGCCGATCTCGCGCAGCACCGCAATCGAGGCGTTGCGCATGATCTGGTATTCCTTGTCGGTCAGCGTGAGTGCTGGCGCGACGGTGATGGAATCGCCGGTGTGAACGCCCATCGGGTCCACATTCTCGATGGAGCAGATGATGATGCAGTTGTCGGCGCGGTCGCGCACGACCTCCATCTCGTATTCCTTCCAGCCCAGAACCGATTCCTCGATCAGGACCTCGGTGGTGGGGGAGGCGTCGAGACCGGACTGGACGATCTCGAAGAATTCCTCACGGTTATAGGCAATGCCGCCGCCGGTGCCGCCCAGCGTGAAGGAGGGGCGGATGATGGCGGGCAGGCCGACAAAATCCAGCGCCTGGGCGGCAAGAGCCATGGCGTGGTTCATGTAACGCTGCTTGCGATCGGTCTCGCCGAGATTCCACTCGTTTTCCAGTTCGTCCAGCGCATCGTCGAGTTCGCTGCCGGAGAGCCTTTCCTTCAGCTCCTTGCGGCGTGCCTCATGCTTCTGGCGGTCGGCATTCTTCACGTCCGAAGCGTTGGCGAGCATGGAGCGCGGAGTTTCCAGGCCGATCTTGGCCATGGCCTCGCGGAAGAGCGAGCGGTCTTCGGCCTTGTCGATGGCGTCGGGCTGGGCGCCGATCATCTCGACATTGTAGCGTTCCAGCACACCCATTCGGCGCAGTGACAGCGCCGTGTTGAGTGCCGTCTGGCCGCCCATGGTCGGCAGCAGCGCGTCGGGGCGCTCCTTGGCGATGATCTTGGCCACCACTTCCGGCGTGATCGGCTCGACATAGGTGGCGTCGGCCAGTTCCGGATCCGTCATGATGGTGGCGGGGTTGGAATTGACCAGGATGACCCGGTAGCCTTCCTCCTTCAGCGCCTTGACGGCCTGTGTGCCCGAATAGTCAAACTCGCATGCCTGTCCGATGACGATGGGGCCGGCCCCGATGATCAGGATCGACTTGATGTCGGTACGTTTTGGCATGGAACTATTCCCGTTCGTGCGTGCGGCCCCGAAGCTTCTCCCGTGCGGGCGCGCGGGGAGGCCGGAGGCGTGTGGATGAATTGTCAGGCTAGGCGGGCCTTATAGGCAAAGGAAACGCGAAACGTAACCCCGAAAATGAGGATTTTGTCCTTGATGAACAGGACAATGGAGCCTGTTTCGGGTTCGCGCTTCGTGGAGGCCCGAAACGCAAGGCGCCCGCCGGGCAGGGGGCACGGCGGGCGCGGCACTTGAACTTGCGGTCCAAGCTTGGGAGCTAGTGTGACGCCTGCGGCAGGCGACGGGGCGCGGCGAGGCGCGCGAAGGCCCGGGACAGGCCGGTGAAAGCGGCGCGGAAGGCAGCGGAGCGCTCCTTGTTGGCCGCGCGGGCGATTTTGTGCAGCTGAGGGTTCGACCCCGTGCCCAAAGTGTAGTGCGACATGGAACCTCCTATGCCGAATCCGGCAGGAGCGACACGACCGCCCGCTTCAAGCAGGCCGGTGAATGACGCGCCCCGATCGGCGCAGATTTTGGTTTTCAAGAATTCGCTCGTACCTGCCGTTTCCGGTGGCCGATGCTTAACACTCCATATAGTTCAGTTGCGCCTGTACACAATAGAAAAGTTTTGTCTCCTTGTGTGATCTGAATTAACATGAAGCCATGAAACGCAGGCTTCCAAATCTCAACGCAGTTCGTGCCTTTGATGCGGCTGCACGCCATCAGAGCTTCTCGCGGGCTGCGGACGAACTGAATGTCACCCATGCCTCCGTCAGCCGCTACATCAAGAACCTGGAAGACGAGCTTGGCATCGAGCTCTTCGAGCGACGGCACAGGCAGGTGGCGCTGACGCCCGCGGGGTCACGTTATGCAGAGATCGTGGCGGATGCCTTGATGCTGATCTCCATCGAAACCGGCACCAAGGCCACGCGCGATGCCAAGGGCAAGGTCGTGCTGGAATGCGATTCCGACTTCGCGCTGTTGTGGCTCATGCCGCTTCTGGAAGAAAACACGCTGGATGATCTGGATATCCAGCTTGAGCTGCGCTCCTACTCCGAACCGCCGCGTACCATCGCGCCCGATACGGACATCGCGATCACCTGGGGGCCGCTGGATGTTTCCGGTTTCACCCGCGAGCTCTTCCTGCATTTCACGTCATTTCCGGTTTGTGCACCTCAGCTTGAAAGCCGTGTGCAAAAGGGTGGCCCGACCTGCTGCCGCCTCATCCATGACCGCGGCATGAGTGCCTGGGATGAGGCGTTGAAGCGCAAGGGGGCGAGCGTGAAGGATGCCAAGAGCCATCTCACTTTCCACCGTACCTATCTAAGTCTTGATGCGGCGGTGCGCGGGCTGGGCGTGGCGATCGGTGACGACGTGACGGCGGCAGCCATGTTGCGAGACGGCCGGCTCGTGCGCCCCTGCGGGCCGGACATGCCCGGGCGCAAGGCATTCTACATCTCCTCTACCGCCCGCCAGCCCATGCGCCCGCCCGTTGCAGCCTTGAGGGACTGGCTCATGGAGCAGGCGAAGCGTCACAGCGCGTGGGTGGAAACGGTAAATTTGCAGGGCAAGCGGGGATGATTGCCGGGAACCGGCCTTGATAAAGAAGCTTGTCTTCAGACAGATGTAATCTCTTTGTGGCTCATAGCCGGTATGTCCCCTAATCTGGGGTACCGATAACCAGGAGAAACCGATGCGCTGGAAAGGCCGCCGTCAAAGCAGCAATGTCGAGGATCGCAGAGGGCGCAGCGGCGGGGGCATGTTTCCCGGTGGGCTCGGGCGGGGTGGACGCATAAGGCTTCCCATGGGCGGTTCGCGCCGCGCGGGTGGCGGGTTTTCCGGCATCATTATGCTGGTGGTGCTTTTCTTCGTGCTGAAAGCCTGCGGTATCGATCCGCTGGAAATGCTGTCCGGGGGCACCATGCAGGGAGCGCCGACACAGACGCAGCAGCAGTCCACACCTGCAAATGACGAGATGGGCCAGTTTGTAAGCGTGGTCCTGGCGGAGACCGAGGATGTGTGGAACGGCATCTTCCAGTCGCAGGGCATGGATTACGAAGAACCGAACATGGTTCTCTTCTCCAATCAGGTCCAGTCGGCCTGTGGCTTCGCCTCGGCTGCAACCGGTCCGTTCTACTGCCCCGGTGACAACAAGGTCTATCTAGATCTCAGCTTCTTCGATCAGCTCGCACGCAAATTCGGTGCTTCGGGTGATTTTGCGCAGGCCTATGTGGTTGCGCATGAGGTCGGACACCATGTGCAGAACATCACCGGCATATTGCCGCGGTTCAACCAGATGCGCCGGAGCATGAGCCAGGCCGAAGCCAATGCGATGTCGGTGCGTGTGGAGTTGCAGGCCGATTGCTTCGCGGGAATCTGGGCGCATTACACCGCTCAGAAGGGGCTGCTTGAGGAAGGCGACATCGACGAGGCGCTGAATGCGGCGAACCAGATCGGTGACGACACGCTGCAGCGGCGCACACAGGGTTATGTCGTGCCGGAGAGCTTCAACCACGGCACATCGGAACAGCGCAAGGAATGGTTTGCGCGCGGACTTGAAAGCGGGCGGCTGCAGGCTTGCGACACATTCAACAATCCGATCTGATCGCGCGTGCGGGGGGCTTCAGCGAGGGAGTAGCCCGATATGAAGGCTAGCAGTGTGGTGGCTTTGGCGGCTGCCATTGCCGGTGGTGGTATCACATCGCAGGCGCCCGAGTTCTCGCAGCAGTATCGCCAGCGCCTCCATGGCGCATTGGACGAGATGCGTGCGGTGGTCGAGCGTTTCGATGCCGATGCGGCGCAAAACGGCTTGCAGCGCGAGGAGGCTCTGCAGCTCTACATGAATTCGCAGGAAAATTTTCTGCGTGACCGGGGCGTGTCCATGCAGAAGGTGCTGGAGCGGCATGAAAGCCTCGAGAAACAGGCGGAGCATTTTTCCGCGCTGCCACCGGCTTTCCGGCCTGCCGCACTTTTAAGGGTTCCCGACCGAAAGCTCATGAACAATGCCTGGCGAGATTTCGAACCAGCGGTGCCACTGACGCCGCACGGACTGATCTGGGCATTTCTTGGAGCAGTTTCCGCTTTTTGCCTGATCAAACTGGTTGCATTCCCGCTCAGGAAGAAGAGAAGAAAACTCCATGCCAGAGAAGCTTAGATTGGGCTTCTGCGAATAGAATAGAACTACAGAAAAGTTTAACTATCGCATTGAGCGGTTTTTTAAGGCCTGCCCTGTAGCCTGAGAGGTAGTCTTAGGAGATGCGGGGCCATGAAAACACTTTCTCGATACAGCTTGACGCGTGTGATGCGCAGCTTCCTTTCCGATCGTGCGGGCAACTTCGCCATGATGACCGCCATAGCTGCGGTACCACTTGTTGGTGCTGCCGGGCTGGCCGTCGACTATGCGACGATGAGCCGAACGCGGGCAGAACTGCAGCAGGCACTTGATGCCGCCGTTCTGGCCGTGGCGCAGAAGGGTGAGGACATCAGTGACGCACAGGCGCGCGAAATAGCTCGAGCCTACATGACCGGCAATCTCAAGAACGTGTATCGCGATCTTGAGATCGTGCGCGAAGGCACATCCGTCAGCATGCGGGCCAATGTGGATACGGATCTTTCATTCGGCGGCATCTTCGGGATCGACAAGCAAAAGGTGGGAGCCGCAGCGACTGCCGATCTTGCCTATGCCTCCTACGAGGTTGCGCTCGTGCTCGACACGACCGGTTCGATGCGGGGCGGCAAGCTGCAGAGCATGAAGGATGCTGTCACCGGCATGATCGATGACATGTCGAGCCAGGTACGCGATCCGGAGAAGCTGAAATTTTCGCTCGTTCCCTTCGCAACCTTCGTCAATGTGGGGCCCGAGCATGCGCCCGAGTTCGACGACAAAGGGAAGATGAAAAAGAAGACAGGTGCGCCTTGGCTGGATCTGAAGGGAAAGGCGGACTTCCCGCAGCTGGAATTGCTGCCAAAGGTCAGCCGTTTCGAACTTTATCATCACCTTGGCCAAGAATGGAAAGGTTGCGTGGAGACGCGCTTCCCCACACGCAAGGGCGCACACGATGTGGACGACACCGAGCCCGGCAAGGACAAGAACAGCTACTTTACACCTACATTCGCGATCGATGAGCCCGACGACACTCTCGGAAAAGGCCGATGGGCCACAGATTACTACGAAAACAACTATATCGATGCCAATCGCCTGATTGACGCGCTTAACCCGCTCGATGCAAGCGACAAGACCAAGAAGCTGAAGCTTGAAGAAAAATACGAAGCCCGGCACCTGCTACTGGGGCTTGGGCTCGGCTTTGGCGACGACGATGATGATGATGATCGCGGTATTCCCGGTGGTGGTCGCCTGGAGATCGATGATACTGGCGGAAAGGGCCCGAATTTCCGTTGCACGGTCAAGCCGCTGACGCCATTGACCAGCAATTATGCGGATCTGAAACTAAAGGTCCGCCAATTCGAGGCAGACGGCACGACAAACATTCTCGAGGGTGTGGCCTGGGGACAGCGCGTTCTTTCTCCTCATGAGCCGTTCACCGAGGGCAGCGACCCGCAGGGCGCTGATGGCAAGGTCGAAAAGATCATGGTTGTCCTCACCGACGGGGCCAACAATTTCGGCAACAATTCCCGGCCGTTCGGATCCTCCTACTCCAGCTTTGGCTATCTCGTGGAGGGGCGGCTCGGTGTGGTCGGCGGATCAGGTGTTACCCGCAAGATGATGGATGACAAAACGCTTGAAGCCTGCACCAATGCAAAGGAAGACGGCACGATCATCTACACGATCCGTCTGGAAGAGCCTGACCGCGCGACAGGTGACATGCTTCAGCGATGTGCAAGCTCACCCGCCCACTTCTTCGACGCGCCGTCGCGCAGTCAGTTGAAGAATGTCTTCGAGCGTATCGGCGAAGATATCGTGAAGCTGCGGCTTTCGAGCTGATCGATTTTCTCCAGCAGAAACAAGAAGGGCGGCCCGAGAGCCGCCCTTTTCGTATTCTGGATCAACGTTCTTCCAGAGCCGGTTCGCCCTTGCGCTCGCGCACAAGATTCATGAAGCGGCGGAACAGATAGTGCGAATCCTGCGGGCCCGGGGAGGCCTCCGGGTGATGCTGCACGGAAAAGACCGGCTTGCCGACCAGCGCGATGCCGCAATTGGAATTGTCGAAGAGCGAAACGTGAGTCTCTTCAACACCTTCGGGCAGCGAGTTGCTGTCGACCGCGAAGCCATGGTTCATGGATACGATCTCCACCTTGCCGGTGGTGTGGTCCTTGACCGGGTGGTTCGCGCCATGGTGGCCCTGATGCATCTTCACCGTCTTTGCACCCAGAGCCAGTGCCAGAAGCTGATGGCCAAGGCAGATGCCGAAGAGCGGGATGTCCGCCTTCAGAAGTTCCTTGATCATCGGAACCGCATATTCACCCGTTGCCGCCGGATCGCCGGGGCCGTTTGAGAGAAAGATGCCATCGGGTTTGAGCGCGAGGACGTCATCGGCGCTGCTGGTAGCAGGTACGAGCGTTACCTTGGCGCCGAGGCTTGCGATGAGGCGCAGGATGTTGCGCTTCACGCCGTAGTCGACGGCAACGATATGGGCGGTGGGCTCGCCGTTGTCGCCGTAGCCCTCGTTCCAGACCCACGGGGTCTCGGTCCAGGTGGAGGACTGTCCGGATGTGACGTCGCGGGCGAGATCGCGGCCTTCCAGGCCCGACCATTCGCTTGCCTGCTTCTTCAGGGCTTCCACGTCAAACTTGCCATCAGGCGAATGTGCGATCACGGCATTGGCGGCACCTTTCTCACGCAGAAGTGCGGTGAGGGCGCGTGTGTCCACGCCGGAAAGTGCAACAATGCCGCGGCGCTTGAGCCAGGCGTCGAGATGCTCTGCAGAACGGAAATTGGACGGGTCGGTCATGTCCGCTCGAAACACGGCGCCGACGGCGCCCGCGCGAGCGGCGGGGTTCAGGTCCTCGATGTCTTCTTCATTGGTGCCCACATTGCCGATATGGGGAAAGGTGAAGGTGACGATCTGGCCTGCGTAGGAAGGATCCGTCAGGATCTCCTGATATCCCGTGAGCGCGGTGTTGAAGCACACTTCAGCGGTGGCGCTGCCAGTGGCGCCGAAGCCCTTGCCCTCGATCACCGTGCCATCTGCAAGGACCAAGAGCGCAGTCGGTTTCGTTTCGCCCCAGGGCGCGGTTGTGGTCGCCATCATTATCTCCATGCTAAATGCGCGCAGCCGGTGCCGGGCTTGAATTTTGCACCGCAACAAGCCATATGGCGCCGCGGGCTCGCGCCTTCAACCCGGTAGCAGGCAACCTGAGGCCGGTGAAGCGCGTTTCATTCATGTCCATGCAGGGCGCGGACAATAGACGAAGGTCAACTTGCGGTCAATTGATCCGGGCAGAATGTTGGACGAGTACATAAGCAAAGAATTACAGCCACTTAAATGAACCAGAAACGGTTTGCCTCTAATGGCAGTCAGCGGTATCTTCGCGGCTGTGACGGGAGATGAATGCCATGCGCGAGCAAATCGCTCAGGCGTTGAAAGAAGCGGTCAAGAGCGAGGACAAGAGGCGCATTTCAACGCTGCGCCTGATCCAGACTGCAATAAAGGACCGCGATGTCGCCAATCGTGGTGCGGGCAAGGATCCCGTCAGCGATGAGGAAATCACGGAGATTCTCATGCGCATGATCAAGCAGCGCAAGGAATCGGCCAAGGGTTTCGAAGAAGGCAACCGGCTTGAACTTGCCGAGCATGAGCGCGAGGAAATCGGCATCATTGCCGAGTTTCTGCCCAAGCAGCTTGACGAAGATGCACTGAAGCAGGTCTGTGCCGAAGTGGTCAACGAGGTTGGCGCGGGCGGGCTGCGCGATATGGGCCGTTGCATGAATGCGCTGAAGGAGAAGCTTCCCGGGCGCATGGATGTGGGCAAGGCCAGCGGTATCGTGAAAAACATGCTGCGCTGATAGATCCGGGATCCCCGCAAAGAAAAAATCCGGCTTCGAGAGCCGGATTTTTCGTTTCTGAGTGCGCGTCCGGTGGGATCAGGCCGCGACTTCGTTCTCAATGCTTTCCAAAGGTGCCGGCCTTCCAAGGAAGTAGCCCTGACCGATCTGGCAGAACTCGCCGGCGAGGAATTTCAATTCACCTGAGGTCTCCACGCCTTCGGCGAGGACGGGCAGGCCGAGGCCGCGGCCGATGCCCAGAACCGCCTTCACGATGGTTGCTGCCTGCTGGTTCGTGTCGACCTGTCGGATGAAGGAGCCATCGATCTTGATCTTGTCGAAGGGGAAGGCACGCAAGTTGGAGAGCGACGAGTAGCCCGTGCCGAAATCATCCATCGCCACACGCACGCCGATACCCTTTAGCTGACGCAGCGTTGCCAGGGCGCGGTGCATGTCGCGGACCAACGCGGTCTCGGTGATCTCAAGCTCGAGGCGCTGCGGTGCCAGGCCCGTATTGAGCAGGATCTGGTGAACGGTCAGTGCAAAATGCGGGCTGTGAAGCTGAACGGGCGAGACATTCACCGCAACTGTAAGCGCTTCGTTCCACTTTGCAGCAGTCCGGCAGGCTTCCTGAAGGACCCATTCACCGATCTGAACGATCGCGCCACTTTCCTCGGCCACCGGAATGAAGATGCCGGGCGAGACATTGCCGCGTTCGGGGTGCTTCCAGCGCAGCAAGGCTTCGTAGCCGATGGTTTCACCGGTATCGATCTTCTTCTGCGGCTGGTAGACGAGGCTGAATTCATTGCGCGAAACTGCATGGCGCAGCTCGTGTTCCATGATCCGGCGTGCGCGGGCTTCCTGACCCATCTCGTGATCATAGAGGCGGTAGGTGTCGCGGCCTTCGGACTTCGCACGATAAAGCGCTGTATCCGCATAATTGATGAGCGTTTCCTGATCTTCGGCATCCTGCGGGAAAAGCGCAATGCCGATGCTTGTCGACATCAGGCCCTCGCTGGTGGCACTGCGATTGGCCTCGCGGAAAGCCTCCAGTATCTTTTCGGCCAGCCGGCCCGCATCATTGGCCGTTGCAATTCCTGGAGCGATGATGGCGAATTCGTCGCCGCCCAGCCGCGCGACGAGCTGGTTTTCCCCAAGCACACTCTCCACGCACGCAGCCACCTTGCACAGCATGGCGTCGCCGGCAGCATGGCCGAACAGATCATTGACTTCCTTGAAGCGGTCGAGGTCCATGCACAAAACCGCCACGGAACGGCCCTGCGGGTTCGAGGCCATGACCTCTTCCAGCCGCGCATTGAAGCTGCGGCGGTTGGGCAGGCCCGTCAGCGTGTCGTTCATGGCAAGCTTGCGGATGTTGTCTTCGGCTGCCTTTCGCTCGCGAATGTCGCGTACCGCAACGGCGCGGTGCGGGCGGCCGAAATAGTCGATCGAGCGCAGAATGATCTCGACCGGACGCTTGGTTCCATCAGCGTGGTTCAGCAGGGTTTCAAAGATTGGTTCCTGGCCCTGTTCTGCCTCGGCGACCTGCACCAGCTCTCCTAGGAGATCGGTGTAATGCATGCCCAGAAGTGCTTCGTTGTCGCGGCCTGACAGGGTGCCGAACGCATTGTTGGCGGTCACGATTTCGGTCCCGTTGCACACCAGAAGGCCTTCAACGGCTGCATTGGCCAGGCCGCGCATGCGGTTTTCCTCCATCTGCACCCGGCGTGCGTCGCGGATGTCGAGCCAAAGTGCAACGGCTGTCAGTGCCAGGATCGTGAATGCGGCCACTGCGACACCTGCGGCGAGCAATTCCGCCGGGATGGAGCTTGGGGAAATAGCAACGGAACCATCGGGAACGATCGAAATCGCGCCCATGCCGGTGAAATGCATGGAGCAGATGGCGAGCGTGAAGGTGAGGGCGCCAAGAGCCGCGCTGCGGCTGCGCTTGGAGCTTTTGCGCAAAACGATATGGGTGGCGATCGCGCCGAGCGTGACGCCCAGAACAAGCGAGGCGGCGATGAGGCGCTGATCCCAGACGAAACGTCCCTGCACTTCAAATGCCGCCATGCCAGTGTAATGCATGGCAGCGATGCCTGCGCCAGTGATGGCACCGCCGACCAGATGATGATCGCGGGTCATGCCGCCGGTTGCCGTCGCAAAGCCCAACGCGGATGCCGCCACTGCAATCAAGAGGGATCCCGCAGTGAGCGGCACGTCATAGGCGCTTGGGATGCTGGGAGAATAGGCGAGCATTGCGATGAAATGAGTTGCCCATATACCGAAGCCGAAGGAGGTGCCGCAAATGGCGATCCAAGCCAGCCGCATCATGCTCCTGGCCTTGCGGGTGTGGCGCAGCAGGCTGACTGCATTCATGGAGGCGATGAGGCAGATTGCTCCGGCAAGAAGCACCAGCCAGAGATTATGTTCGTTCACGATGCAATTATAGACCGTCAGCATTGTCGCCCGCTCAGATAAAATTGTTATAAAAGTTTCTTTGAATGTGGGCGTTTAGACTCATGTTTTGAACAAGGCGTTAAAGGCCAGGTGACGCCGCGTTTACCCTGCCGGAGCTGTGGATAATGAGAATGATCTGCCTTGCCGGTCGCGGGAGGCTTCAAACGAGGGTATAGGACAGGCGTAGGAGAACAGAACTTCCATGCGCTTCCCGCCTTCATTCCTGGACGAGATACGCGATCGCGTGCCGATTTCGCAGGTGGTCGGGCAGCGCGTGACGTTCGACAAGCGCAAGACCAATGCCGCTCGTGGAGATTTCTGGGCCTGTTGCCCCTTTCATGGCGAGAACACGCCAAGCTTTCACTGTGAAGACCGCAAGGGGCGGTATCACTGCTTTGGTTGCGGGGTCTCCGGCGACCACTTCAGGTTTCTGACCGAACTTGACGGAATGGGCTTTCCCGAAGCCGTAGAGCGCGTGGCGGAAATGGCCGGCGTGCCGATGCCCGCGCGTGATCCGCAGGCAGAAAAGCGGGAAAAGGAACGTGCCAGCCTGACCGATGTCATGGCCATGGCCGCGGAGTTTTTTCGTGAGAAGCTGCAGGGGCCGGAAGGGGCCGAAGCGCGTGCCTATCTGCGTTCGCGTGGGCTGTCGCCTGCCACACAGCAGGCATTTGGCTTAGGATTTGCGCCTGACAGCCGGAATGCGCTGAAAAACCATCTGACGCAGAAAGGCGTAGCGCCCGAACAGATCGAAGCTTGCGGGCTGGTGCGGCACGGGCCCGATATTCCGGTCTCCTATGACTGGTTTCGCGGGCGCATCATGTTTCCCATCGAGGATACGCGCGGGCGCGTGATCGCCTTCGGTGGCAGGGCGCTTTCGCCCGATGTGCCTGCGAAATACATGAATTCGCCGGACACCGAGCTCTTTCACAAGGGCAATGTGCTTTACAATCACGCACGCGCGCGCCGGGCCACCGCCAAGGGCGAGCCGGTCATTGCCGTTGAAGGCTATATGGATGTGATCGCGCTGGCGCAGGCAGGTATCGAAAATGCCGTTGCACCGCTCGGCACCGCGCTGACCGAGAACCAGCTTGAGCTTTTGTGGCGCATGTCGGGGGAGCCGGTACTTTGCTTCGACGGCGACGAAGCTGGTGTGCGGGCCGCCTATCGTGCCGCCGATCTGGCCTTACCCATGGTGCAGGCGGGGCGCACGCTGCGCTTTGCGTTGTTGCCGGAGGGGCAGGACCCCGACGATCTGGTAAAGGCGGAGGGCAGGGGAGCCTTTGACGCGCTTTTGGGACAGGCGCGCCCGCTGGCCGATCTCCTCTGGATGCGCGAAACAAATGGCCGTGTTTTCGACACGCCCGAAAGGCGCGCCGAACTTGAACAGATCATGCGCGAGCTTTCCGGGCGCATCCGCGACGAGAATGTGCGACGCCACTATGCGCAGGCGCTGCGCGAGAAGGTTCTCCATTTCTTCGGTTCCAACCGCGATCAGCGCAAGGGTGGCAAGGACCGCTATGGCAATGGGCGTGGCGGTGCGGGCGGCAAGGGCGCGCAGGCAGGTCGTCTGCCGATGAGCGAGAGCCTTGCCAGGTCAGCGCTGGTGCGCAAGGCCGGTGCAACAATGCCTGTACGCGAGGCGGTGCTCGTTCTGACGATGGTCAATCATCCGGCACTCATAGATGAATTCTTCGATGCGCTCGAACGGCTCGATCTTACAAGCCGGGATCTGGCACGTTTGCGTGCGGGAATTCTGGATGCCGTCGCTCATGACGTTCCGGCGGAACGGGACGAGATGATAAAGGCGCTTGCCGCCAGTGGTCTCGACCAGATCGTGGAGCAGGCGGAAGTGCTTGCCCGGCGTGCTCGCCAGTGGCCGGCACTCGCCGATGCGGCAGACGAAGATGCGCGCGAAGCCTTTCTCCAGGCCCTGCACTTGCACCATTCGGCGAGCTTCTTACATAAGGAGCTGAAAGCTGCAGAAATGGCGCTGGCAAACGAACCGACGGAAGAGAACTATCGTCATCTCGTTGAAATACAGGCCGAGTTGAGAAACGTGCAGGCTACCGAAGCGCTGATTGAAGGCTTCGGTCAACTTTCTGGACGCACCGGTCGCTAGTATTTTTCGATAAATGCGGACCGGACGATGCCACGGTCCGGGCGAAAGTGAAGAGTGATTCGCTTTTTTGGGGCGAATCATGGCACAGCCGCTTGACCTTTGTGACAATAAACGGAATCAGGATCGATTCGAGATGGAAGGGCGGTGTGCACGCCCTCGAAGTGCAGTCAGCGCTTCATGGACGGGTCTTGAGGCCTGCCATAGATAACAGGGTTAATCGGGCTTTAACGTGGAGGCGGCTAAGGCCTGAGTAACGCGCGAATCAGGCTGTGGGACACCAGATGTGATCCCGTACCCGGCCGGTTGGAGAAGACAAGGCATGGCGACAAAAGAGAAGGAAGAGGTCGAAACCGAACGCGAGGGCGCTGACGGCCCGCTGCTCGACCTTTCCGACGACGCAGTCAAGAAGATGATCAAGGCCGCCAAGAAGCGCGGCTATGTGACGATGGACGAACTGAATTCGGTTCTGCCGTCCGGTCAGGTGTCCTCCGAGCAGATCGAGGACACGATGGCGATGTTGTCCGATATGGGCATCAATGTTGTCGAAGATGAGGAAGCCGGCGAGGAAGCCGACCGCGACAGCGGTGAGGACTCCACCGAGCTTGCCGAACAGACCGGCACTGCTGTCCAGACCACCCAGAAGAAAGAGCCGACCGACCGCACCGACGACCCTGTGCGCATGTATCTGCGCGAGATGGGTTCGGTGGAGCTTCTGTCGCGCGAAGGCGAAATCGCCATCGCCAAGCGCATTGAGGCTGGTCGCGAGACGATGATTGCCGGGCTTTGCGAAAGCCCTCTGACCTTCCAGGCCATCATCATCTGGCGCGACGAGCTCAATGAAGGCAAGATCCTTCTGCGTGAGATCATCGATCTGGAAGCCACCTATGCGGGTCCGGAAGCCAAGCAGGCACCGGTGGTGCAGCGCGAGGAAGAAGAGGCCAAGCCTGCAGAGGACAAGTCTCGCCGCGCGCGCAGTGACGATGTGACCAATGTTGGCGGCGAAGGTCAGCCTGAAGAAGAGGATGACGAGGAAGACGAGGCAAATCTGTCTCTGGCAGCCATGGAAGCCGAGCTCAAGCCGGCCGTCATGGAAACGCTCGACTTCATCGCCGACACCTACAAGAAGCTGCGCAAGCTGCAGGATCAGCATGTGGAGTCTTCACTGGCCGATGGCGACAGCCTCTCCGACAGCCAGAAGAAGCGCTACAAGCAGCTGAAAGACGAGCTCATCAAGTCGGTGAAGTCGCTTTCGCTCAACAATCAGCGCATCGAGACGCTGGTCGAGCAGCTTTATGACATCAACAAGCGCCTTGTGCAGAATGAAGGCCGCCTGCTGCGTCTGGCCGAAAGCTATGGCGTGAAGCGCGAGGATTTCCTCAAGCACTATCAGGGTTCCGAGCTTGATCCGAACTGGGCAGAGAATGTTGCCAACCTGCCCGGCAAGGGCTGGAAGGAATTCTCCGCCAAGGAAGCTGGTACGATCGAAGGTCTGCGCTCCGAGATTCAGAATCTCGCTCAGGAGACCGCGATCTCCATCGGCGAGTTCCGCAAGATCGTGAACCAGGTCCAGAAGGGTGAGCGCGAAGCGGCAATCGCGAAGAAGGAAATGGTCGAGGCAAATCTGCGCCTCGTGATTTCCATCGCGAAGAAATACACGAACCGCGGTTTGCAGTTCCTGGATCTCATCCAGGAAGGCAATATCGGCCTGATGAAGGCCGTGGACAAGTTCGAGTATCGCCGCGGCTACAAGTTCTCCACCTATGCGACCTGGTGGATCAGGCAGGCGATCACGCGTTCCATCGCGGATCAGGCCCGCACGATCCGTATCCCGGTTCACATGATCGAGACGATCAACAAGATCGTGCGCACCTCGCGCCAGATGCTTCACGAGATCGGCCGCGAGCCGACGCCGGAAGAGCTGGCCGAGAAGCTGGCCATGCCGCTTGAGAAGGTGCGCAAGGTTCTCAAGATCGCCAAGGAGCCGATCTCGCTCGAAACGCCTGTGGGCGACGAGGAGGACTCACATCTTGGCGATTTCATCGAGGACAAGATGGCGGTTCTGCCGATCGATGCGGCGATCCAGGCCAATCTGCGCGAGACGACCACACGCGTTCTGGCATCGCTGACGCCGCGTGAGGAGCGCGTGCTGCGCATGCGCTTCGGCATCGGCATGAATACCGACCACACGCTGGAAGAAGTCGGCCAGCAGTTCTCGGTGACGCGCGAACGTATCCGCCAGATCGAAGCCAAGGCGCTTCGCAAGCTCAAGCATCCAAGCCGCTCGCGCAAGCTGCGCAGCTTCCTGGACAGCTGAGCGGTTCACGGCATCAGATTGCAAAAGGCCCGGCAATGCCGGGCCTTTTCTTTCTCGGTCCAGACTCTGTCATCAAGCAGCGTCAGCGGTGTCGATCACCCAGGTCACGCCCCAGCGGTCGTTCAGCAGACCGAAGCCTTTCGACCATGGCTGTTCGCCAAAGGGGATCTGTACGCTGCCGCCATCTGCCAATGCGTCAAAAATGCGCTTGGCTTCATCCTTCGTATCGGCGGCAACAGTAACGCCCATGCCCTTGCGACCTGAAAAATCCTGCATGTCCTGCCCCATCAGCGCCTGATCGCCGATATCGATCCATGCGTGGATGATGCGGTCCTTCTGGTCTTCCTGCACATCGCCTGCCATGCCCGGCATATCGCGATGGCTGATCATGGCCTTGATTTCGCCGCCAACAATTTCGGCATAGCTCGTGAACGCTTCGCGGCAGTCTCCGTCGAAATCGATATTAGCAAGCACTTTCATGGAAAATCTCCTTGAGGGGTAATGCGTGCTTGCCATTGAGACATTGAAAGTTAGAATTAGCAACCATGAAGTTAGAAAAAATAACTGATGGTGACAGGCGCTGTTACCCGGATGCCTGCGGAACGGCTCACGCGTTGGACCTCATCGGCGAGCGCTGGGCCTTGCTCGTGATCCGCGAAATGCTTCTGGGGCCACGGCGTTTCGCCGATCTGCGCGAGAGCCTGCCGGGCATCAGCGCGAATGTGCTGACGCAGCGGCTGAAATGGCTTGAAACCGTTGGCGTCGTTCAACGGCGCAAGCTTGCCCCTCCTGCATCCGTGCAGGTTTACGAGCTGACGGAATGGGGCAGGGAGGCAGAGTCGGTTATCGTGGCGCTTGGCCGGTGGGGTGCGCGATCTCCTTTCCAGGATGTGTCGCAACCTCTAAGCGCTGTTGGCATGGTGATGTCGTTCAGGGCGATGTTCCTGCCGTCGCAGGCAGAGTCGGTGGAGGCGAAGATTGCTTTCTCAACCGATAAAACGGCCTACAGCTTCACGATTTCCAAAGGCGCGCTCGGCTTCGATGCCGGTGTGGATGCGTCCGCGCAAGCAAGACTTTGCGGGACACCGGGTCAGCTGGCTTCGGCCGTCTATGGCATCCGACCGCTGGAGGATCTGGAGCGCGAGGGCGTGCGGATCGATGGTGAGCGCGCGGCGTTTCACCGCTTCGCCTCGGCGTTCGCTCTGCCGCCCAAGGTGGGATGGGATGGGAGCAAGGTTGCTGCCGGCAAGGGCGCGTAGATCACACGGCGTGCTATTTCCGCAGCCCCGTGATCAGCGCCTCCAGCACTTCCATCTGCTCATCAATGCTTCCGCCGCTCTCCACCGCCAGTGCAGCCTGGTCGAAGCCTGCGCCGAGTTGGGCGGTGAGCGGGCCTAGCGGCAGCTTTCTGATCAGACCTGCATCCATGGCCGCCTGAAGGCCTTCTGCCAATGTGCGGTTGCCGTTTTGCGCGTCGATCTCCTCTAGGCGTCCGCGGCCAAGAACGGTCGGACCTTCCAAGAGTACGAGGCGGGCGCGGCCTTTGTCCTGCATGGCCTGCAGATAGGCCTTGCCGCCCGCGAGCAGCGCTTCCAGCGGGGGAAGGGAAGGCGGTGTGGCCGCTTCGATTGCCTCGGCTATGGCTTTCGCCTCCTGCTCGATCACGGCGGTGAAGATCGCGGCCTTGTCATCGAAGTGATGGTAGAGCGCGCCGCGGGTAACCTGTGCCCGCGCCACGATTTCGGGCGTGCCCGTAGCGGCAAAGCCTTTCTCCAAGAACAGTTCGCGCGCGGCTTCAAGCAGTGCCTTGCGGGTGGCCTCGCTGCGCTGCCTGTTCGTGCGCCTGCTTTTCTCTTGCATACATGCAGCCTGTATGTTTTTATTCAGATACATGCAGACTGTATCTTTTTTTGAGCGCAAGGAGCAAGGCATGAAAACGACCAGCTACTACCCCGTTCTGATGGTGGATGATGTGACAGACACTGCCACGTTCTATCGAACACATTTCGGCTTCAGGGAGATATTCACCTCGGACTGGTATGTGCATCTGCAGTCGGAGAGTGACGAGAATGTCAATCTCGCCATTCTTGCCGGTGATCATGCCACCATTCCGGAGGAGGGGCGCGGGCGCAGTTCAGGTGTGCTGATCAATTTCGAGGTGGAGGATGCGCGCGTCGAATATGAGCGGTTGAAAAAGGCCGGTCTGCCGATGCTTCTGACGCTGCGCGACGAGGAGTTCGGACAGCGGCACTTCATCACGAAAGACCCCAATGGCGTGCTGATCGACGTGATCACGCCCATCGAGCCAAGCGAGGCGTTCAAGGCGCAGTATCTGGGCTGAGGGAGCGTGCTGGTCGGATGGTAGAGCGCGGTAATCCAGGCCGCAACGTCCTGCACCTTAACCCTTGCAGGCACAGAGCAGCCTGCCGACCTTGACAGGCCGCAGTCATCGCGCAAGCTGCGGGCATGCAGCACAAGACAATCAGATTTCAGACATCAGGGCAGGGGCTTTACGAATTTACCGATCGCGTGAATGCGTTCGTTCGGGAGAGTGGGGTGGATACCGGCCTGCTCACCGTCTTCGTACGTCACACATCCTGTTCGCTGATCATCCAGGAAAATGCCGATTCAGACGTGCAGCGTGACCTGATGGTGTTCTTCCACCGCCTCGTGCCGCCGTCCAGTGATCCGAAAATGGATTGGGTCGTCCATCGGCTGGAAGGGCCGGATGACATGCCGGCCCATATCAAGGCCGCGCTGACGCAGACCTCGATCGGCATACCCATCATCGACGGAGAAATGGCGCTAGGCACCTGGCAGGGCATCTATCTCTTTGAACACCGCGACCACCCGCATAACCGCGAAGTGGTGCTGATGCTATCCTGAGCCTCAATCCCGGCTTGGCAGTTCCGAGATGCCACCATTTTCGGCGGACCATTTGAGTGGTTCCTTCAGGAATTTCTCGACTTCGTTGAGCGTGTTCTCGTCAAAGCGGCCTTCCTTGCGACAGACATTGAGCACGTCCCACCAGGTGGTCAGATAGTGCAGGCGCATGCCGGCTTTCTGCAGGCGGTCGGGCGTGTCTGGGAAGATGTCGTAGTAGAAGACGGCGAAGGTGTCGGTGACTTCGGCGCCAGCCTTGCGGATGGCTTCGGCGAACTTCACCTTTGAGCCGCCATCGGTGGTCAGGTCTTCCACGAGCAGAACGCGTGCGCCATCGGCCAGATTGCCTTCGATTTGGGCATCGCGGCCAAAGCCTTTCGGCTTCTTGCGCACATAGAGCATCGGCAGCGACAAGCGGTCGGACAGCCAGGCTGCGAAGGGGATGCCGGCCGTTTCGCCACCGGCAACGGCGTCGAACTGCTCGAAGCCGGCCTTTCGCAACACGGTGGAGGCGGCGAAGTCCATGATGGCCGAGCGGATGCGCGGATAGGAAATCAGCTTGCGACAGTCGATATAGACCGGGCTCGCAATGCCGGAGGTGAATGTGTAGGGCTCATCGGCGCGGAAATGCACGGCCTCGATCTCGAGCAGCATGCGGGCGACCGTTTCGGCGATGAATTCCTTGTCCGGAAAGGTGTTGGCGAACATGGGCTTGGCTTTCTGTCTCTTGGTTGCGCGCTATTCGGCCACGCGCCAGTGAAGCGGGAACATGGGGTCGAAGACGGTAATGCGGTCACTGCCCGCCATCACGCCTGATGGGTAGTCCACCGGCTCATCCTCGCGGATGAGGGTGATGCGCTCGCGATTGGGCGTCAGGCCGTAAAAAGCCGGGCCATTGAGCGAGGTGAAGGCCTCGAGCTTGTCGAGCGCGTCTTCTTCCTCGAAGACATGGGCGAGGCAGGCCATTGTGTTGGGTGCGGAGAAGACACCGGCACAGCCGCAGGCGCTTTCCTTCAGCGGGTCGAGATGCGGTGCGGAATCCGTGCCTAAGAAGAATCGTGCCTCACCGGATGTTGCCGCCTCACGCAGCGCCAGGCGGTGCAGTTCGCGTTTGGCGACCGGCAGGCAGTAGTAATGCGGGCGAATGCCGCCGGCCAGGATTGCATTTCGGTTGATGATGAGATGGTGCGTGGTGATGGTCGCGCCGACGCGCTCGTCCTGCGAACGCGCGAAGTCCACTCCGTCCTTTGTCGTGATGTGCTCCATCACGATCTTCAGTTCCGGCAGGCGCTTGCGCAGGGGAGAAAGCACGCGCTCGATGAAGACAGCCTCGCGGTCGAATATGTCGATTTCGCTGTCGGTCACTTCGCCATGGACACAAAGCGGCAGGCCGATATCGGCCATGCGCTCAAGTACGGGCATGACCTTTTCGATATCGCGCACGCCGCTCTGGGAATTTGTGGTGGCACCGGCGGGGTAGAGTTTGACGGCGGTGATGACCCCATCGCGGAAACCTGCTTCAACATCAGCGGGTTCTGTCGCTTCGGTCAGGTAAAGAGTCATCAGGGGCTTGAAGCCCGTGTCACCGGGAAGGGCTGCCATGATGCGTTCGCGGTAGGCGATTGCATCTGTCGTGGTGACGACAGGCGGCACCAGATTGGGCATTATGATGGCGCGGGCAAAATGGGCGGCGGAATGGGGAGCAACAGCTTCAAGCACCGCGCCGTCGCGCAGATGCAGATGCCAGTCGTCCGGCTTTGCGATCTCGAGCTTGTTCATGAGTTGAGAGACATAAACGGTTTGGCGCAGGGCGCAAGACGACAGACGCCCGGGCGCGCAGGCATCCCACGAAAATTCTCGTACGCGCTGTCGGTTCGGTGCATCATCGCGCGTCTTCAGGAGGAGAAGGAGAACGCAATGCTTTATGCGGTGCTTTGCTATCACGACGAGGCAGAGGTGGAATCGTGGAGTGCCGAACAGGATCAAGCGGTCGTTGCCAAGCGTGGTGCGGTGGCGAAGGATCGTTTGCGACCGGAGCAGATGGGACCGGTATTGCGGCTTGTGCCGACGACCGGCGCGACGACGATCCGCAGTTCAGCAAGCGGAGAACTCGTCCTTGATGGGCCTTTTGCCGAAACGAAAGAGCAGCTTCTTGGACTTTATGTCGTGGAATGCGACGCGCTCGAGGAGGCCATCGAACTTGCGCGCGAGATGAAGCGGGGCGAGGGCGGGGCTTTCGAGGTGCGGCCGTTGCGGGTCTTTCGCCAGGGTATGCTCCCTTCGGACAAGGAGATCGGCTAGGTGAGCGACGCTTTCGCCATCGCCAACATGCTGACCGGGGCCAGGCCGCGGGCGATGGCCGCGCTCCTGCGCTATTTCCGTGATCTGGACCTCGCCGAGGAAGCTTATCAGGAAGCGTGTCTGCGAGCCGTGCACAACTGGCCACGGAAAGGACCGCCGCGCGATCCGGTCGGCTGGCTGGTTTTTGTGGGACGCAATGCGGCAGTTGATGGCCTGCGGCGCCAGACGCGGCATGTGGCATTGCCTGCGGAAGACGTGCTGTCGGATATTGAAGATCACGAAGCCGCAGTGGTCGAGCAGATGGACGAGGCGGACTACCGCGATGACATCCTTCGGCTGATGTTTATATGCGCGCATCCGGACCTGGTCGCAGCACAGCAGGTGGCGCTGGCATTGCGCATCGTCTCCGGGTTGAGCGTGGCGGAAATTGCGGCAGCCTTTCTTGCGAAGGAAAAGACCATCGAGCAGCGCATTACACGCGCAAAGCGCAAGGTGATGGCTGCCAATATTCCCTTCGAAGCGCCGGACGCGATTGAGCGGGCAAAGCGTTTGTCGGCGGTCGCGGCGATGATCTATCTGATCTTCAACGAGGGGTATTCCGCCAGCGGGGGCGAGAGCCATATCCGCAAAAGTCTATGCGATGAAGCCATCAGGCTCGGGCGATTGTTGCTGCGCCTGTTTCCCTCCGATCCGGAGATAATGGGACTGCTCGCCCTGATGCTTCTAACCCATGCGCGCATGCCTGCCAGGCTGGATGCTGCCGGCGGCATCATTCTTCTGGAGGATCAGGACCGCAGTTTGTGGCACACCGGGCTGATCACGGAAGGCATCGCGCTGGTGGAGAAGGCGGCCCGCCATCGTGCGGCAGGTTTTTACCAGTTGCAGGCGGCGATTGCCGCACTTCATGCAAGTGCCAAGAGGGCCGAGGACACGGACTGGCGCGGAATTGCCTTGCTCTATGAGCGCCTTGAGGCAGTCCAGCCGTCGCCGGTTGTCAGGTTGAACCGTGCGGTCGCGGTATTCAAAGCCAATGATGCTGAAACGGCTCTGATGCTGCTTGAGCCCGTGGAGGACGAGCTGGCGCGTTATTTTTATTCTCACGGTGTGCGTGGCGCCTTGCTGCAGGAGCTTGGGCAGAAGGATGCAGCCCGCGAGGCATTCAACCGGGCGATCGCGCTGGCACGTACGCCGGCTGAAGCCCGACATATCCGCGAAAGACTGGACGGGCTGGAGGCGATGGCGAAGAAGCGGAAGCGCCCGGTTTCCGCCGAGTGAAGCTTATCTGGCGGGTAAAAATCGCAGCTGGCGGGGTTTACATCACATTTTGAGGGCCTACCCTGTGAGGGAGGCTGCTTTTGAGCGGCCATTCGATGGTGCGCGGCCAAAATGTGCCAGCACCCGACAACCACCCCAGGAACGATTGAGAGTTTGAGATGGGCCAGGCAAAAAGCGGCGATACCGTACGCGTACACTATACGGGCCGCCTTGAGGACGGCACGCAGTTCGATTCCTCAGAAGGCCGGGACCCGCTGCAGTTTCAGGTTGGCGGCGGACAGATCATCCCCGGCCTCGAAAAGCAGATCGAGGGCATGAACGAAGGCGACAAGGCCACTGTCACCGTGCCTGCAGATGAGGCCTATGGTCCGCGCGACGAGCGTCAGGTTCAGACCGTGCCGCGCAGCGCTTTTCCCGCTGACCTGGATCTGAAGATGGGCGCAAGTCTTCAGGCTACCACTCCGGAAGGCCGCCAGATTCCGCTGACCGTTGTCGGCATGAGCGATGATGATGTGACCGTGGATGCCAATCATCCGCTGGCCGGTCACGATCTGGTCTTCGACGTTGAACTCGTCGAGATCGTTGCTGCTGCCTGATCGGCAGCTTTGAACAAGATGCTGACCGGGAGGTTCAGGGCTTCCCGGCAGTCTCCTCAGGTGCCGCTCATCGGATCGCGGCTCCCTTCTTAGCGAAAGATCGCTTCGCCCTGTTCATCGATGGTTTGACGTGCCTTGCGCAGAGCCTGCTCACACGCAAGGTCAACGGAGGGGAAACGGTCAGCCCGGATCATCCGGTGCTCCTTCACCTCGCCGCCAATCTCTTTCGAAATGATTGCACAGGTCTGATATTCCGAGCCTTCCTTGTAGGGAGCAGGCTGGATGGTGAAGCCCTTGTGCTCAACCGCTTCGCCATGTGCCGTCGGAGCAGGTGCGCTGCCGCTGTCGCCGCCGCCGCCAAACAGCTTCTTCCAGAATGACATGAGAACTCTCCTTCAAGGCTGATGCGAATGCTGTTTCTGTCATGGGATAGCGGGCGGGACGGTCGAAGTCCATGGATCGAGCAACCGGTGGATTACTCCGATCATCCAACGAAGCCGCTCAGCAGAGCCGCAAGCACGATGTAGCGACCGGTTTTTGCAATGGCGACGAGGATCGTAAATGACCAGAGAGGTTCGCGCAGCACGCCGGCTGCCACGGTCAGGGCGTCTCCGCCGAGGGGCGCCCAGGAGAGAAGAAGGCTCCAGCGGCCCCAACGGTGATACCATCTGGACGCCTTGTCCAGTGCCGCAGGTGAGACCGGAAACCAGCTCTTGTGCCGGTAGTTCTCGATGGCGCGGCCAAGGATCCAGTTCACGACTGCCCCGAGCGTGTTGCCGATGCTGGCCACGATCACGAGAGCGACGAGTGGGTGGCCAGCGACATACATTCCTGCCAGAACGGCTTCGGACTGTGCGGGCAGTATCGTGGCTGCCGCGAAGGAAATCAGGAACAGGCTGCCAAGGGCGAGGACGGTATTCAAGCGATGCGATCAGTCGGTTGGTGGCGCTGTGCACCACCAATAGCGACAGATCGCATGCAAGTGGAGTGCCTTGATCTGCGCCAGCTTCATGCAGGCGCCTTTGTCTCGCCCGAGCCCATGCATTTGCCGTTCATGGCTTCCAGCCAGAGCAGATAGGCGGAATGGTCGTGACGGGGCATGTCCATGAAGTTGACGAGGGTATGAAACGCGTCGCGCGCCTGCTCTGTGAGCGGCAGCTTCAGGCCTGCGTTGCGTGCGGCTTCGAGTGCGTTCTCCAGATCCTTCAACTGAAGGGCCGACGGGCCACCGGGGCGGAAGTCGCGCTCGATCATGCGCTGGCCGTGAGCGGTGAGAATTTGTGAAGTCGCAAAACCACCCATCAGCGCATCGCGAACCGCAGTGGGGTCGCAGCCGCCCTTTTCGGCCAGAAGAAGTGCTTCGGCGACTGCGCCGATGGTGACAGCAACGATGACCTGATTGGCAAGCTTGGCCATCTGGCCTGCCCCGTGGCCACCGACATGGGTCGGATTGCCCATGGATTTGAGCAGGGGCTCGGCAGGCTCGAAATCCGCTCTGTCGGCTCCCGCCATAATGGCAAGGGTTCCGGCAATCGCGCCCTTTTCGCCGCCGGAAACAGGTGCGTCGATGTGCCGACGGCCGTTGCGCTCAAGCTCTGCGGCATGGTCGCGCGCGACGGCCGGCTGGATGGAAGACATGTCGATGAAGAGCGCGCCGTCAGGCGCAGCGTCGGCAACGCCGTTCTTGCCGAAATAGATCTCGGTGACGATGGCCGAATTATCGACCATGGTGAGAACGGCATCGGCATTCTCGACGGCCTTGCGTGGATCGTCTGCGACTTTCGCGACATCGCCGAGTTTTTCGGCCTTTTCACGCGTCCTGTTCCACACGGTAACCGAAAAACCGGCTTTCGCGATATTGCGCGCCATCGGCGCACCCATGATGCCCGTGCCGATAAGGGTGATGTTCTTCATGAGGATGCCTCCCTGGGCGGGTGTGTTGGTATTCAGGCGCTGCGCGGATTGCGCAGCAGTGCGAGCGCTTCGCGGTCTGCACGTTCGCGATGGAACTGGTGGCAGCGTGCAGCCTCCGCTTCGTCACCCTTGCGGATCGCGTCGAGAATTGCGCGGTGCTCCTTGTCGGAATCGACCGGGAGTGGCCGCAGGGGAGCAATGGCCGTGCGTACGCGATATTGCTGATCCCAAAGCTGGCGCAGCATGGATTGCAGCCGCGCATTGCCGCAAAGCGCCACGATCTCGGAATGGAAGGCGTTGTCGAGCTGCGACCAGCGGTCAATGTCCGGCTTCTGCGTGGCGCGTTCCATCTGATTCAGGAGATTGTCGAGCCGCGCATATTCCTCTTCGCTCAGACCACGGCGTGCAAGAAGCTGCGCGGCCTTGACCTCAAGCGTCGAGAAGACCTCGCAGATTTCCTCCAGTTCTTCAGGACTGAGCGCGCGCACCGTGATTCCGTGGCGCGGGCGCACATCGACCAGGCCTTCCTCTTCCAGCTTGATGAGCGCTTCACGCACCGGCGTGCGGCTCATCGAAAGAAGATTGGCCACTTCCGTTTCCAGAAGGCTGGTGCCGGGGGGCAGGCGGCCTTCCAATATCCGGAATTTCAGGTCGTGATAGGCGCGCTCGCGCGCAGGCAGGCGGTTGTTGGGCGGAGGACTTGGCCGGTCACGTGCAGCCGGACCTGAACGCGTGGCCGCCTCACCGCCCATGGCGGCCTGTCGGGACGAACTGAACCGGGTGGGTTTCTCGCTGCTGGCCATCCGCACGCTCCTTGCGTTTCAGCCGCTCAACCAGCTTTTGCCAGCCGCCCAGCCTGTTCCTCATCCGCAATATGGGCTCGGATGATGCTGTCGAAATCGGCATCGGCCTTGAAGCCGACCTCCTCGGCGCGGGACGCATCGAAGTTGCGGGGCCAGCCGTCGACGATGCGGATGATCGCTTCGTCCGGCTCGTGCCGGATAAGGCTTGCTGTCTTCTCGCCTGCCACCCGCTTCAGCGCCTCGATCATTTCACCAACGGTTATCGACAGGCCAGGCATGGTCAGGTTGCGGCGTGCGCCAAGCATGGCCGTGTCCATGGTTGCCGCATGCATGAGGAAGCCGACAGCGGCGGCAGGGCTTGCCACCCAGTGGCGCACATCGGTTGATACGGGCAGGATGGCTTCCTGTCCGGCCAGCGGCTCGCGGATGATGCCGGAGAAAAAGCCTGAAGCTGCTTTGTTGGGCTTGCCCGGGCGGACCGTGATGGTGGGCAGGCGGATACCGACACCGTCCACAAATCCCTTGCGGCTGTAATCGGCCAGAAGAAGCTCGCCAATGGCCTTCTGCGCGCCATAGCTGGTCAGGGGCGTCAGGAAGAAATCATCATCGATCTTGTCGGGGAAGGGCGCACCGAAGACAGCGATGGAGGAGGTGAAGACCAGCCGCGGGCAGTAGTCGTCACCCTGTGCGCGGATTGCTTCGAGCAGGTAGCGCGTACCATCCATATTGATGGCGTAGCCCTTGTCGAACTCGACTTCCGCTTCGCCGGACACGATTGCGGCGAGGTGGAAGATGACGTCGGGTTTGTCCGCCACCAGCTTCTCCACCGTCGCCTGATCGGCGATGTCGCCGGCGCTGGCGGCAAAACTGATGCTGCCGCTCGAAGGCATGGAGGCTTCCACGACGTCGAAGCCGTGGATCGCAGTGATTGCCTCGCCGTTGAGCTGGCCTTCATCCGCCAGGCGTTTGGTGAGCTTTGCGCCCACCATGCCGGCTGCACCAATAATGAGTATCTTCATCCCAGTCTCCTCCCCGGGGTTGATCAGTGGTTGTCGCGCGGAACCGGCGGAATGTCGCCGTTTTCGCCGCCCTGCGCGAGCTTGCGATATTTGGTGGCCGGCTTGAGGACCATGCCTTCTTCCAGCTGGTCAACGATGCCGCGCTGGATTTCCTGCCATGGCGTCTGATGAGCGGGATATTTGTAACCGCCGGCGGCGTCGAGTTTCCTGCGGCGCTCTTCCAGCTCCTCATCCGAGATCAAAATGTCCGCGCGGCACTTGTTGAGGTCGATGCGCACGCGGTCGCCGGTTTCCAGCAGCGCCAGTCCGCCGCCGACGGCTGCTTCGGGGGATGCATTGAGGATCGAGGGCGAGCCGGAGGTGCCCGACTGGCGACCATCGCCGATGCAGGCGAGCGAATGGATGCCGCGCTTCAGGAGATAATCGGGCGCGCGCATGTTCACGACTTCCGCAGCACCGGGATAACCGATCGGCCCTGCACCGCGCATGAAGAGGATGCAGTGTTCGTCGATGTCGAGTGCGGGATCGTCGATGCGGTCGTGATAGTCTTCCGGGCCGTCAAAGACGATGGCGCGGCCCTCGAAGGCCATCGGATCATCAGGGTTGGAGAGGTAGCGCTTGCGGAATTCCTCATCCACCACCGAAAGCTTCATGATGGCGGAAGAGAAGAGGTTGCCCTTCAGCACACGGAAGCCGGCCTTTTCCTTCAGCGGCTGGTCGTATGGACGGATGACGCGCTCGTCCTCGATCTTCGCATCGCGGCAGTTCTCGCCGATGGTACGGCCATTTGCAGTGATCGCATCCTCGTGGATCAGGCCCTGACCGATAAGCTGGTTCACCACCGCAGGCACGCCGCCTGCATGGTAGTAGTCCTCGCCGAGAAATTCGCCGGCCGGCTGCAGATTGACCAGGAGCGGCACGTCCTCGCCATAGGTCTGCCAGTCATCCACCGTCAGCTCGACGCCCAGATGACGGGCAATCGCGTTCAGGTGAATCGGCGCGTTCGTCGAGCCGCCGATTGCGGAATTGACACGGATCGCGTTGATGAAGGCTTCGCGTGTCATGATGTCGGAGGGCTTCAGGTCCTCGTGAACCATGTCCACGATGCGCTTGCCGGAGAGATAGGCCACTTCCTGGCGGTCGCGATAGGGGGCGGGAATGGCGGCGGAGCCTGGGAGCTGCATGCCGAGAGCTTCCGCCAGCGAGTTCATGGTCGTCGCCGTGCCCATCGTATTGCAGTAGCCGGTGGAAGGGGCGGAGGATGCGACGAGCTTGACGAAGCCTTCATAGTCGATCTCGCCGGCCGCCATAAGTTCGCGCGCCTTCCAGACGATGGTGCCGGAGCCGGTGCGCTCGCCGCGGAACCAGCCATTGAGCATCGGCCCGACGGAAAGCGCGATTGCCGGAATGTTGACAGTTGCAGCGGCCATGAGCAGCGCAGGCGTGGTCTTGTCGCAGCCGATGGTCAGAACGACACCGTCGAGCGGATAGCCGTAGAGAACCTCCACGAGGCTCAGATAGGCAAGATTGCGATCGAGCGAGGCGGTCGGGCGCTTGCCGGTTTCCTGGATCGGGTGGACAGGGAACTCGATGGCGATGCCGCCGGCCTCACGTATACCTTCACGAAGGCGCTTTGCCAGTTCCACATGATGGCGGTTGCAGGGCGACAAGTCGGAGCCGGTCTGGGCGATGCCGATGATCGGCTTGCCTGACTGCAGTTCCTTTTGCGAAAGCCCGAAATTAAGGTAACGCTCAAGATAGAGCGCAGTCATGTCGGGGTTGCCCGCATTGTCGAACCATTCGCGCGAACGCAGGTTTGGCTTGCCGTCTTGCTTGCTCATGGAGAACTCCACCCAAAAGAATTTGGCCGCAATGTATACATAGGCATCTGGCTTGCAAAGCCCCGACGTCCCGCTTCAGCCGATTTTCTTCAGGCGCGGTGGAAAAACCTGCAAGCCGCGCTTGCCATGTCTGGATGTTCTGATTAGTTGACTGCAATTGTCATGTTTTAAGAATCGAGCATCCGCAGGGCAATTGCAGACATGTCTGGAGCAAAGGTTTTCCTCGCCGCGTTGACGTCAACTTCCATGCTGATCGGCGCTGCCGCATTCGCTGCCGGCTCTGGCAAGAGCGTCAGCGAAGCCGAGCGTCATGCTCAAACCGGACTTGCTGCTGCCACGGATTTCCCCGGATATGCCTCGCTGTGCGATCTCGACAGCCGTATGCGCAATGTGAATGTCCCGCGCAGGCAGAAACCTGCAGCCAAACGTGGGGCCAATGGTGGAAGCGCGAAGAAACGTTCCGGCAATCGACCGGAGCAGGGGCTGGAGCGTGTGCTCAGCCCGCTTCCGCCCATGCAGGTTTTCGACAATCTCTATTTCCTCGGCACGTCCTCTGTCAGCGCCTGGCTTTACGGCAATGGGGAGGGCTATGTGCTTCTGGACGGACTGAATACGGATGAAGAAGCCGAGACCTATATTTTTGGCGGCATGAAGCAGCTCGGACTTGATCCGCAGAAGATCAGGCATGTGCTCGTCACCCATGGTCATGGAGACCACTATGGCGGCGCTGATTATGTCGCGGAGAAGCTTGGCATCGATGTACTGATGTCAAAAGCCGACTGGGATCTGGTCGCGACCCTGGGCGACCATCCGCGCTTCGGTCCGCCTCCGGCAAAGGGTGGCACCGTAAAGGACGGCGACATCCTCGAATTCGGCTCATCGAAGATGCAGATCGTCGTAACGCCCGGTCATACGCCCGGCACGATCAGCCCGATCTTTGAGGTGTATGACAATGGCGAGGCCCATCATGCGGTGCTTTGGGGCGGCACGGGCTTCAATTTCGGGCCGAATGTCGAGATATTCGAGGATTATGCGCAGTCCGCAAACCGGCTTGAGGCGTTGTCAGAAGAGGCCGGCGTCGATGTATTCCTCTCCAATCACCCGCGGCGTGATGGTTCAAACGCGCTGATGGCGGCACTCGCGGAGCGCCAGAGCGGTGAGCCGCATCCATTCGTGAAGGGGGAAGGGGGCATGGCGCTCTTTACCGTTCTGAGCGAATGCGCGCTGGCCCAGGCCGCGCGCTTTGCAAGCCAGCAGAAATAACCACCCAGAACCGGATATCAAAGCCGCCTCCTGGCGCGCTCCCGGAATCCGGCTTCAGGCAACAACTCAGCATAAAAGCAACAGGGGGCAGGGGATGAAGCCTGCAAATATCACGCGGCTCGCACTGGCGGTCGCATCCGCTTCGGTTGTCAGTGGCTCGGCAGTTGCACAGGCACAGGACGAACCTTATCTGCTTGAGCAGCTGGTGGTGACTGCCGCGGGTATCGGCGTCGATCCGCTTACGGCGCCGGCCAGTGTCAGCGTGGTCACGGCACAGGATCTTGAGACACAGGGCATCACCAGTCTTGGGGAGGCGCTGCGCAATGTGCCGGGTGTCGCCACGATCGGCAGCGCGGGAGGCGAAGATATTTCCGTGCGCGGCCTTCCCGCCGAATACACGCTCATTCTGGTCGACGGGAAGCGGCTGAACACGCGTCCCTCGCGCACCAATGGTACCGGCGGTGTCGATCCCTTCCATCTGCCGCCGGTGTCGTCCATCGACCGCATCGAGGTTGTGCGGGGGCCGATGTCCTCGCTACACGGCTCTGATGCGATGGGCGGTGTGATCAACATCATCACCAAGAGTGCTGCGGAGCGCTGGAGCGGCTCGATCACTGTTGAAAGCACCTTCCCCCAGGATGAGAAGGATTCAGCGCATCGCCAGCTTTCCTTTTATGCCACCGGTCCGATCATGCCCGAAGTTCTCGGATTGCAGATCTGGGGTCGCGGCAGCGACCGTTCCGCGTCCGAGCGCGAGGGCGGTCCAGGCGAGCAGCAGATCAAGGATCTGCGCGGGCGCGTGACCCTGGCGCCGAATGATGCGCATGAATTTACTGCGGAACTCGGCTATACAGGGATCGAAAGCGATCCACGTCTCAATGACCGCCTCAATGGCGGGCTTGGCTATGAGGGAAGTCTTGCAGGCTGGGATGTGGATGCCGATCTTTTTTATGAACATGCGGGCCGTGAGACGGAAGGTTCTCTACGTCATCCAGAAATTTCCAACACGGTGCTCGATGCCAAGGCTTCCCGGGGCTTTGAATGGCTGGGGCACCACGATCTCACCCTTGGCGGTCAATATACCCATTCTTCATTGAGCGACCACAATCCGGGGCTGGGCGATGACGTCCATCATGAATTCTCCAACAGCCAGTTTGCGGCATATGGAGAAAACATCTGGGAAGTTTCGCCTGATTTCAGCCTCACCTTCGGCACCCGTTTCATTCATGACGAGCGTTTCGGCTCCAAGCTGACGCCGCGTGTTTATGCGCTATGGGAATTTGCGGACGGGGTATTTCTCTCGGGTGGTGTGTCGAGCGGCTATCGCACGCCTGAACTGCGTCAGTTCGTGGAGGACTACTACTACACCACCAAGCGTGGCGCGGCGGTCATTCGCTCGAACCCGGACCTTCTGCCTGAGGAAAGCATCACCTATGAGGCCGGTCTGCGTTTCGAGCGCGGGGACAGCCGCTTCTCCGTCACCGGCTTTCAGACCGACTTCAAGAACCATATCGAAAGCTTCGACACCGGTGAGACGATCGTCGTCGGTAACACGGAATACGAGCTCTACGAATATTACAATGTGGGTGAGGCCCGCATTCGGGGTGTGGAACTGACGGCAGCTCATGCCTTCACGCCGGACATCCGTGCAAGCCTCTCCTACACCTACACGCAGTCGGAGCGCCTGACCGGGCTTCTTGCCGGCGAGCCGCTTTCTGCCACACCGCTGCACAGTGCCAGCCTGCGCCTTGATTGGGCAACGCCTGTGGAAGGGCTCGATCTGTGGGGTGAGGTTCGCTACTCGGAAGAAAGTGTCGCGGTCAGCAGCACCAGCCGCGGATCATCGATCACCCATTATGATCCCTACACAACGCTCGATCTGGGAGCGGTCTATGCTTTCAACGAGAATGTTACGTTCAAGGCATCGGTACAGAACGTGACCAATGCCGAGATCACTGACGAAGAACACGGCCGCCTGCAAAACGGCCGCACCTTCTGGGCCGCGCTTACAACAGAGTTTTAGCCTGCTGAAGAACGGGTATGAGTGGGAAGGGGGCAGGGTGATCTGCTCCCTTTTCTCATTGCCGTCCACTTGATGCGAAGACACCCGGCATCATGTTTACTCGGAGAAGAAACCGGGAAATGTGGTGGGCCCGGAGGGACTTCAACCGTACACACCGTAAGAGCCTGATTATTAACGATAAAAAATGGCGTTTGAGTCCTTGCGCAGTGTTCGCGACACCGCTGTGTGTTCAGTTGCGTGTACGATCCAGGAGGGCATCTGTCAATGTTGGTAGAGTATCGGCTTGCAGTGCCGCTCTGGCTAGAAGAGCCCGGTGTTAACCATGCGATCGCGAAGGTCGCGGATCCGGAAAATTGCAACTTGTGATCCGGGTGAAAGCGATCCACATTCTGTATCGCTCCTCCTGACGGAGCAGACTAAGCGGCCTCCGCGAGTGCGCCAACACTCAGCGAAGGCCTGACCCTCAAACCTTGTAGGAAAGGTATCGGGCTATGACCAGAGCTATCTTATTCGCTTCCTCACTGGAAGCATTTCTCCCTCCAGATCATGTGAATGAGCGCGCGCGAATAGCTGCAGGCTAACGTTCGGGCCGAGCGCCACCGCTTCATCATCACTGCAGACATAGAGCCGTGTCACTCCGCTTCTTTGGGTGCGGAAGCGACCTCGATCGTCTGCAACTCATGCACATCTATCTATCTCGTTGGAGTTCCTCCCATGTCACACGCACATCGAGCTGCCGCGCGCAGTGCTTCCGTATCTCATTTTGCTCTCGGCCCGTCGTCCGTTCCTCCGGAGCTGGAACCGATCCTCGCAGGCCTGGTGAAGCAGAGTTTCGAAAACATCGGCTCTGGCGCAGCCAGGGAAGATGAGGTCTTTGGCGACTATGCAGACCTCAACTTTCTGGTACGTGCTGTCACGTTTCATGAGGGCAAGCTGCTCGAGGCGGGGCTTGAACGTATTGCAGCGTTGAACTCCGATCTGCGGGTGGTTCGGCTCGCGGAACCGCTTCCCATTGTGCCTGCTGCACTTGAGCTTTTGGAGCGCAATGACTGGGCGACACTTGAAGCCATTGCCCTGCCATCCGAAGTCTTCGCCAGGACGAGCTATATGCCTGATCTGGTGATTGTCGATCGAGTGGCGCGACGTGCGCATATTCTCGACGTGAAGCGGTCGCTCGCCTCCTATCCCGAGAACAAGATCAAGAATCTGCGTAGGAAGATGATGGCCTCGGCTCTTGCAGCAGGCGATGTTCTCTACAAGCAGGGACTGCGCGGCATTGAAGAAATCGATGTCGCAATCATTGACGGTTCCAGCGAGCAGAGCGAACCGCAGCGCGGCATCTTCGCGCTGCACGAAGTGAGCGATCTGTTTCGCCTGAGCTATGCAGGCGCGGCCATGCTGAGATTGCGCCAACTGTTCGCACAACGCGTTCGCGAAGAGATGAGAGAGTTGTGCCTGCGCATGGCGGGTGTGGCAGATGCTCCAACTCCTCCGCGTCCTACTGACTTAATGGATGCGGCAGATGACAAGGTAGAAGCTGACGATCCGCAGGATCATGATGCTTCAGGCACAACAATGCCACGGATCCGGGTCGGCTTTCCACGCAGCCTCGGCGCGATAGATCCCGCTGGTCGCGCCTGAAGCGCGACGAGCACGCTCTTCATCTCATTCTTCAATCTAATCGGCGCGGGCGCAAACGCCTGCGGCAGGAGGCTTTTGCCATGGATGATCAACAGAAAACCCTGTTCCCCAGGAGCATCGGCTTGAGCATGGACGATTTGCGGGAGGGAACTTACTTTGAACGTGCTTACAGACGCGACAGGGCAGCGGGTGTTGTTGGTACAGCGATCCGAATGGCGCGTCTGGCGCGGCATCACCAGCTGCCAATGGCTCAATGGGTGATGCGCCGACTCGTGGAGATGGTCGATCAAGGTGATCCGACTGCGATCCTAGTCTGGAAGTGGCTCGCTGCGAGAGGTCAGCTCAACTCGGATCAGCAGCATCGACCGAAGCTGAGGCTCGTTGCAGGAGAGGGGGCATGAGTATGGCTTCTCCCCACGCTCCGGTCCGCGACCGCCTCGTGCGCTATTGGCTGAAGCGCCTGCGACATCAAACCTATCGGCAGGCGCTTCAGGCCGCTGTCAACCTGAAGATCCTTCAGCGCGTGTCCGCGGGCGAAGATGCACCCGTGCGCTATGCGCCGGGACAGAAGAGCGAGACTTTCCTGAAGGGCGGCCTGCGCCGCAAATTGCGCCTGGAGATGATCGCGAACCTCGCTTTCGACGGCGAGGAAGAAGACGCGGTTTTCGGCAAGAAGACCAATAGGGAAATCGGACCTGAAGACGATGAAGAGAGGGGCGATGCGGGGCAGGTGAAGGAACTGTTGGCCGCTGTGCGCGAGGCAGTGGAGCCTGCTTTGGCCGCGGAGTTCGCCATCATTCTGATGCTCGGCGATGCGGTTGCACGCAGTGGCCATTCACTGACGGACCTGTACGCCATGCTGTCACGGCCCCGACCTGTTGTTGTTCTGGAAGGATCCGTTTGCGGGCTCGAGCGATGCTGCTCACATCTTCTACGCCGTGGCATCCTGCTGCCGCGTCCGCTCACCATGATCCCAGTCGATCGTATCAGTCTGGATTGGTCTGCCCCTTCGGTCATGAGACCATACTCACCGCGGCTCACGATCCTGCTTGAAGCCTCCTACGACATGTCAAGGAGAGACGTGGAACGGGGACTTCAGCATGCACCTACGACAGGCCTGCCGCTGCTGGGAATTGCAGATTTGCCTAATCTCCTGCCCAAGCGACTCTCTCAGTCGGCTGATCTGACGCTGCGCTGCGAGCCTCTGTCGCCTGAGCTCCTGAAGGAGATCGCCTGGTATGTGATCGGCGCGGCAGGTGATCTGGATGTACTGGATGCGGTGAGCCCAGAGGAGAGCAAAATGCTCTCTCTGGATGATCTTCTCTGGTGCATTCGCCCAGGCATGAGCGGCTTGGATGTCCTCAAGCGGCTTCAGGCAAAGATTGCCCAACCACCTGAAAAACACTCCACTCAGAGCAAGAAGAGTGCTCGCAACGCTCCCTCACCGCACGGCAGAACTGCAGACACAGGTGGTGAACTCATTCAACCAGCTGCTCCGAATGATGAGAGCGCACTACGGGTAGAAGCCCTCTCTGGCTATGGCGAAGCTGCGGAGTGGGCTCTGGCGCTGAAGGAGGATCTCGTCCTTTGGCGCGAGGGGCAGCTCGAATGGCAGGACATGATCACGCGCCTCCTGCTCCATGGTCCGCCCGGAACAGGCAAGACGACCTTCGCGAAAGCACTGGCAAACTCCCTGCAACTGCCTCTGCTTGCATCTTCCGTCTCAACATGGCTCGAGCCAAGTGCCCTCGGCGAGGTGCTGCAGCGCGTGCGTCAAACCTTTGAAGAGGCGGAGCGGCATAATCCGATCGTGTTATTCATCGACGAGATCGACGGTCTCGGCACGAGAGGAGGACACAAGGATCGCGACAGCTCTTACTGGAATTCGTTCGTCAATAAAGCACTTGAGTTGCTGGACGGTGCAGTCGCGCGCGAAGGCGTGATCATCGTTGGTGCGACTAACCAGCCGCATTTGCTGGATAGGGCCCTTGTGCGCTCGGGCCGCCTCGAGACGCATATCGAGATCCCGCTTCCGGATACAAAGTCGCTCTTAGGCATCCTGCGGCATCACCTCAAGCGCCATCTAACGATTGAAGGTGCCGAAATTGAGCAGCAGCTCCTACACATCGCCCGCCGCGCCAATGGCATGAGCGGTGCAGATATGGAAAAACTGGTGCGGGGAGCGCGGCAACTTGCACGGGGTGAGCGTCGCGATCTGTTGCTTGATGATGTGGAGGCGCGGCTCAAGGATCGGCTGCCTCAGCTGGATGACGCACTGCGCCATCGCTTCGCAGTGCATGAGGCTGGCCATGTTGTGGTGCGTACGCTGACGGGTGTAGCGGAAGTCGAGCTTGTTGCCATCGAAGCACCAAATGGACGGCCATACACGCAATCCACGTTCCATCCGGACGTCACTCATCACGAAGAAGGTCGAATGAACCTGATCCATTCGTATTTTGCAGGTCGAGCGGCTGAAGAGGTTATACTTGGCAAGCCGACGCTCGGCGCAGGCGGTGGTCCACAGTCTGATCTGGCTCAAGCAACGGCTTTGGCCTTTTCTCTAGAAGCATCAGTTGGAGCGGGAGCACATCAGCCTTTTGTCTACCGATCACCTGACACCTGGGAGGATGCTCTTGCAAGTGATCCGGAACTGCGAGCGAGGGTGAGCAAGCGTCTGGACGAAGCATATGCGCAAGCGCTGGTTTTGGTTCGACAGAATGTCAGTGGGATCACGCTCGTTGCTGAGGCGCTTGTTGAGCACGGAACACTCGAAGGCGAGCCGCTTGCTCAAGTCATCGACCAGGTGCGGCAATGCGCTATGATTCGTGATGAGATGCAGCCAACGCATAATACAGTGCCTGCAACGCGAAATAATTTGAGAAGTCTGGATTCAGGTTCGGTGGAAGCCGATTCCGGATAAGGAAAAAGCGATTCTACCAGCCGAAGAATGCATCTCCATGTGCAGGCAAGGCATCTCGCTTAGAAACAAATTGAGATCTTCGGATTCTGAATCACGGGCAAGCGATTCAAATCTTTGCGAAGTCGATTCCGAGACGGTGGAAAGCGTTACTTCGGCGAACGACGTGCACGGGCAGAAGGGTAGGAAGGCCGTCGCTGTTCGTGCAGCAGTCGCACGCATGTGTGCCTTCCGCCGGCTTTTGTTCCTTGCATGCGTGTTTGGCATCCTTGTCTCGTAGTGACGGGACAGAGGAGAAAGAGCGCGCGCGGGAAGTCAAGATAGATGATGCATCGAATGCGCTGCGACGCAAAATGATGGCGGCTGCACTGACCGCAGGCGATGTGCTGCACCAGCAGAGCAGGCAGGGGATCGCCGAGAATTGGCATCGCCAATATCGACGGATCTGACGAGCAGAGCGCGCAAGAGCGCGGGGTTTTTGCTCGCCGGAAAGTTGGAGAACTCCTAGGTCTGTCTTGCGCATGCGAGGCTATGCTCAAACTTCGCGCGATTTTTGCCGAGCGTGTTTTTCAGCTGGCCTGCGTGGAAAACGCTGTTAGAACATGAAGGAGGGCGAAGAAGAGGTGTGGGAGCGAAGAAGCCGATGACCGACGTCGAAACAGAGGGGTCGGAACGGGTGGCGCGGGAAGATGTCACGATTTCCATGCCGCGATGGGCGATCATCGGCATTTTTCTGATGCTGCTGGTAGGTGGCCTTGCCTATGCCCGGGATTTCCTGATGCCGGTTGTCCTAGCGCTGCTCCTGCAGCTCGTCTTCAGCCCGGTCCGACGTCAGCTCGAACGATGGGGCCTCCCCTCGGCGCTGGCCGCGATTCTGATCGTGGGGACCCTGGTGACCGGTGGTGCAGCCGGTGTCGCCAGCCTCGCCGTGCCGGCGAGCGGTTGGGTCGACCGGGCTCCGGAGATCGGCCTAGAACTCCGCGAGAAGTTCGAGGAGATCCGCGGTGTCACCGAAGGCGTGGAAGAAGCGGCACAGCAGGTCGACGAAATCACGGAAAGTGAAGAGGAGCCAAACGTTCAGCGCGTCAAGGTCGAGGAAGAAGGGAACGCGCTCGCAATAGCGATGTCGCTGCCGGCGGTGCTGGCCCAGGTTGTGTTCACGCTGATCCTGCTCTTCTTCCTGCTCTCTTCCGGCGACATGTTCTACGAGAAGATCGTCTACGTCCTGCCCAGCTTCAGGGACAAGCGCAGGGCGATCCGCATCGCCTATGACATCGAACGGAAACTCTCGCGCTATTTGTCCACCATTGCGCTGATCAACGCTGGCCTCGGCGTGTCTGTGGGGCTGGTCCTTTGGTGGCTTGGTATGCCGAGCCCGGCGCTATTCGCAGTCCTCGCATTCCTGCTCAACTTCATACCCTATGTCGGCTCGCTACTCGGCGTTGGCGCGGCGGTCATCGTCGCCATCGTGACGCTCGACACCCTGAACCAGGCGTTGGCCGTCGGAGCGGTCTATTTCGTACTGACGAGCATTGAGGGCCAGATCGTCACACCGTACTTCGTTGGTCGCAGCCTGCGCCTCAACACCGTGGTCGTCTTTCTGTCCGTCACGCTTTTCGCCTGGCTCTGGTCAGTAGTGGGCATGCTGGTCGCCACCCCGCTTCTCGTGGCGGTACGGACATTTTGCGAGCACGTCCCCGGCCTCCAGAACCTCGGCCATTTCCTGTCCGCACGAGGTGCGGAGTCAGAAGTTTCTGAAACCTCCGATTCATGATGTGACCCTCAGCCGGTATGATGGCGAGATACAATAAGGCGGGATTTGCACCCACACCCAATCTCCTTCCCTCTCCCTCCTGCTTAGAGGCCTTTCCCGTCTTCACAGAAGGCCAGTTGGACGAGCCGTTGTGGATACCTATTCGATCCAGCTAGAAACGCTCGATCATCGCTGGCCCGCTTTCAGTCATCGAGGGGGGCATAGACGGTGACCGCGATGCCGCCGCACGCAATGGCGATAAACATCCGACGCAACGTTTTATGCGTCACTCCGGCAATGTTAGCCTCGTCGGTTCACGCCCCTCACTCCGACGTACCCCCCAGTTGACTTTGTTGCAATTCGAGAATGACGCACCTCGCAATCGACGAGAAGCTCACTCCGACCTTGTTAGGCGGGGAAGGCCACGGTGACACACGAACCGCGCCCCGAAGGCGATCGACCTGCGATGACCCGCCCGTCCAACTGGCTAGCGAGGGCAGCTACTACTTTCGTTCCCAGCCCACCTCCAGATGTTGGATTGTAGCCTGACGGTAAACCGCTGCCCTCGTCGCAAACGCTAATCTCGTGCGTCTTGGACGTGATCCTGAAATAGACGTCGATCTTCCCTTCACCATGTTTTGCAGCGTTGGTGACGAGTTCGTTGACTATGAGACCGATTGACTGAATGCGGGTTGTTGGGATTTCGCCTTCGTCGCCACCGACGGATATGGGCTTTCCTACAATGTCCGACAGGTCGGCGCATAACCGTCGCAGAAACGTGATGCAGGAAGTGAACTCGGCCGCCTCGCCAGACTGGAAGTGACGATGCACACGCGCCACTGCCGCCACGCGGTTGGCCGCGATTTTAAGCTGTTCTGCAGTCGCGTCCGAAAGATGATCCCCACGGCTTTGCAGGGTCAGCATGCCCGAAACGAACTGCAGACTATTCATGACGCGGTGATCAATCTCGCGCGCCAGGATCTCAGCCTTGGCAACTGCATTTCGGGCGGAGAGCCGCAGTTCCATTTGATCCATGACTACGGATGCGAGGTCTTTGAGGTCCTCAATTTCATCAGCGGCGACGGTACGCGGTGCTTTGTCGATGACGCAGAGAGTGCCGAGATTGAAACCGTCACTAGTCGTTAACGGTACGCCGGCGTAAAAGCGCAACCCGAAGTCCCCGGCGACAAGTGGGTTCGCGAGAGAGCGCGGATCAACGCTCGCATCCGGCAGGATATGCGGTTCAGGCGAAAGGATGGCCGATGCGCATAGACCGGGCTCGCGGTCGATCTGCTCCACCGGAAGTCCATGATGGGATTTGAACCAAATGCGATCACTGTCGACAATACTGATTATCGCGATCGGCACACCGAAGCGGCGGGCTGCTATCGCTGTTACACGGTCGAACGCGCCGTCTGGTGGTGTGTCGAGAATATCGTAACGCCGTACAGCGGCCAAACGCTGAGGCTCGTTCCTGGGAATGATGCTTGGCGTGAACGCGGTCATAACAGAGCGATATCCCAACCTGATTATAGGGGGCAAGCGGCACTATATAAGTCCGTAACAGGAGTGTCGATAGGAAGATGGGAACCGGACGGGCAGAGGATTGTTGGCTGCTGAGAGTGGTTACGTAGACGAAGTTCTGTCGGTCAGTGATCACCATATCCAGACGGTTCAAAACCCGTCTCCCAGCTGCCATGGATCCTGATTCTGGCGAGGTGGAATTAATCCCTCGCGCTACGACATCCGCGTTGATGAAGTCGCCCATCGCCTGGAGATATCGAAAGATCGTGGATTTCCCGGAACCGTTCGGGCGGCAGCTGGCACGCCGTAAACGCCGCGCCGTGACACTTGATGATGTGGAAGCGCGGCTTAAGGATCGACTTCCTCAGCTGGATCAAGAACTACGCCATCGCTTTGCAGTGCATGAGGCTGGACATGTCGTCGCTCGGACACTAACGGGCGTAGCCGAGGTTGAGTTGGTGACGATCGAGGGATCGGATGGACGGCCATACACCCTGTCGTCATTCCATCCAGACGTCATGCATCACGAAGAAGGCCGAACGAACCTGATCCGTTCGTATCTCGCAGGTCGTGCAGCTGAAGAGGTCGTGCTGGGCAGAACGACACTTGGTGCAGGCGGTGGTCAGCAATCCGATTTGGCTCAAGCAACCGCGCTCGCATTCTCCCTGGAAGCATCAGTCGGCGTGGGAGCTCACCAACCATTCGTCTACCAATCACCTGATGCCTGGGAGGATGCTCTGGCAAGCGATCCCGAGATGCGAGCAAGAGTAAGCCAGCGCCTGGATGAAGCATATGCAGAAGCACTTTCACTGGTTCGACAGAATGTCAGCGGGATCATGCTCGTTGCTGAAGCGCTGATTGAGCACGGGACACTTGAAGGCGAACCACTTGCTCGGGTGCTCGAGAAGGTGCGGCAATGCGCGATGATGCGTGATGAGATGCAGCCAACCCATGATGCAGTGCCTGCAACGGGAAAAAAATTGAGATGTCTGGATTCAGGATCAGTGGAAGCCGATTCCGGAATGCGAGCCGGCGATTCGGGATAAGGGAAAAGCGATTCCGCCAGCCGAAGAATGCATCTCCACGTGCAGGCAAGGCATCTCGCTTTGAAATAAATTGAGATCTTCGGATTCTGAATCACGGACGAGCGATTCAGATCTCTGGAAATTCGATTCCGAGAAGGAGGAAAGCGTTACTCCGGTAAACGCCGTGCACGGGCAGCAGGGCATGGCGACTACCGCTGTTCGTGCAGCAGTCGCTTCCTTGTTGTCTATCCGCCGGCTTTTGTTCCTTGCATGGGTATCCCTCATCCTTGTCTCGTAGTGACGGGACAGAGGAGAAAGAGCATGCCCCGAGCAGTGAAGTCAGATGATGCATCCCACAGGGAGCGCCAGCAGCGCTACCGGAAGCGACTGGCAGTGGAGAGGCGGCCGGAAGCGTCAGTCATTGATGTTGCGGTTGCTGCGGCTGTAGCTGCCGTCGACGTCCCTTAGCTACTTACGCAGTGGAACAGATTGTCAGTCTGCTCAGTTACAGCGTCAAACGGCAGAGGAGTCTAGCTATGCAAGTTAATGATATAATGACTCGCTACCCCGCCTGCTGCGGACCGAATGAGACGATCGAGGCGGCCGCGAAGCTTATGGCGGAACGATCGGTTGGATCTATCCCAGTGCTGAACGAGGCGGAGGAGCCAATTGGAGTAGTCACTGACCGCGATATCTGCTGTGGCGCGGTCGCTGAGGGGAAAGGTGGCGACACACCTGTCTCTGAAGTGATGACCACGGATGTGCTCACGGTTTCTCAGGACGAGGACGTATCGTCTTGCTGCAAGAAGATGGAGCAGCGCCAAGTCCGCCGTGTGGTCGTAACGGACGAGGACGGAAAGTGTTGCGGGATTGTTGCTCAAGCGGACATCGCGCGAGACGCTAGCGGAGAAGAAACGGGGGATTTGGTTCAAGAGATCTCACGGCCAAGCAGTAAGTCGGGCTGCTGCTAAGGCTGGCAAGTTACCGCGGTGCTGTCTCGTCCTGTATGTAGACGGTAATGCCGCTGCCCCATAACCAAGGCGCAGAAAAGGATTGGAGGGTAGCATGATGGACGGCGGGATGATGTTTGGTATGGGATTGGGGTGGCTTCTGATCCTCGTAGTTCTGATCCTCGCGGTCTTTGCTTTAATCAAGTACCTGCGAAAGTAGGTCGTTGCAGAGCGGCGCGCGAATGGGGTCCACGAATATGTACGTTTACCCTGCAGGCCCTTCGGGGAATGTCGTGGTAGCGAACCTGCGGGAGAAAGGTGTGCTGGCCAGTCGGTAGATCGCGGCCTCGTTCGCCATTCCGCTTTGCAGCACTGCGTGCGCTGAATGGTTACTGCTGAAGGATGCGTCGGAGGTGGTTGAGTACGCCCCGGCAACGTTTCGTCGCCGGTCAGCTCACTTTCCTGGCCGATGAGGCGCGCTCGATGAGAAACATGAAGGAACGACTGACTTACGGGCGTTGCGCTCGCCATTGTCAGCGTACTTGTGCTTTTACCGCTTATCCCCTCGGTCTCAAGCCAACTGTTAGCGACGACGCAGCAAGAGGGCGCAGCTACGCATTCCAGTCGGTCACTGGGGAGGTCACCAATGCCGCATGATCACGGCCCCACTCATATCGATCCCAAGTCCGGCGATCGACGGGTATCGGTCGCTATTTGGGCGAACGGTCTCCTGACGGTCGCGCAGGTCGTCGGTGGCATATTGGCGGGCAGTGTCGCACTGATCGCGGACGCGCTGCACAATTTTTCCGACATGGCTTCGCTCATAATTGCCTTCGTGGCACGCAAGATCGCGCGGCGGCCAGCCGACGAGCGCATGACCTTCGGCTACGGGCGCATCGAGATCGTCTCTGCGCTGATCAACTACACCACTCTGATCCTGATCGGCCTCTACCTGATCTACGAGGGCGGAATGCGGCTGATCGACCCGCCGCAGGTGCAGGGCTGGACCGTAGTCATCCTCGGCGGTGTGGCGCTCCTCGTGGATACGTTGACGGCTTGGCTCACTTGGTCGATGCAGAAAGGCAGCGTCAATATCCGTGCACTCTTCCTGCACAACCTCTCGGACGCGTTGGCCTCGGTTGCTGTGATTGTCGGAGGCTCGCTCATCTTGCTCTACGACATGCGTTGGGTAGATCCGGCGATTACCATCGGGATTGCGCTGTATATCCTCTACCTCGCCCTTACCGAGATCAGCGGACCAATCCGGACGCTAATGCTCGGCAGTCCCCCCGATATCGACAACGGCAACGTCGTAAATGCAGTGCGCGCTGTCGAGGGAGTGGCCGATATCCATCACGTGCACCTCTGGCAGATGCAGGAGCACGAGGCGGCGCTCGACTGCCACGTTGTCCTAACCGCGGAGGGATGGACTCGTACTGAGTCCATCAAGCGTGACATCAAGCGGCGGTTGAATGACCGCTTTGGCATCTCCCATTCCACTCTCGAGTTTGAAAACGAAGACAACGCACATCAGAACGCCGACCTCTACGGGCACGGGAGCTCCGCGCCAGAGGAGAAATGACGTGTTCACGAAAATCTGAAGGACCATGACCATAGCAATGGAATTGCCTGCGAGGGAAAGCGCGCGGTGGACGACATGGAGCACCTGCACGCTGCAGAAGCACTTTCACTGGTTCGACAGAATGTCAGCGGGGTCACGCTCGTTGCTGAAGCCCTGATGGAGCACGGGACACTTGAAGGCGAACCGCTTGCTCGGGTGCTCGAGAAGGTGCGGCAATGCTCAATAATGCGTGATGAGATGCAGCCAACGCATAATTCAGTGCCCACAACGCGAAATAATTTGAGATGTCTGGATTCAGGATCGGTGGAAGCCGATTCCGGAATGCGGACCAGCGATTCCGGATAAGGAAAAGCGATTCTGCCAGCTGAAGAATGCATCTCCACGTGCAGGCAAGGCATCTCACTACGAAACAAATTGAGATCTTCGGATTCTAAATCATGGATAAGCGATTCAGATCTCTCAGAAGCCGATTCCGAGAAGGGCGAAAGCGTTACTCCGGCGAACGACGTGCGCGGGGAGAAGGGCAGGGAGGCTGTCGCTGTTCGTGCAGCAGTCGCTTCCTTGTTGTCTATCCGCCGGCTTTTGTTCCTTGCATGGGTATCCCTCATCCTTGTCTCGTAGTGACGGGACAGAGGAGAAAGAGTATGCCCCGAGCCGTGAAGTCAGATGATGCATCCCACAGGGAGCGCCAGCAGCGCTACCGGACGCGACTGGCGGCGGAGAGGCGGCCGGAAGCGTCAGCCATTGATGTAGCGGTTGCTGCGGCTGTAGCTGCCTTTGCCAGTGCTGCGGCACGTGACCCCGCCCTTCATCCGCAGGCATTGCAGTGGATCCTGAGATACGCCAGGCGACGGTTGGTCGACGATGGCTATGACAGGGAGCAGGTCATGCGGGTGCTCCACCGCCGGATGCGCCGCTTCGGCTAGTGCTGGCCCTTTGCGGATCACATGGTGATGCACTGTTCTGTATTCCCCCCATTACTCCATGTTTTTGAATCGGAATAACAGAAACTCACATGGTGACGCTGAGGAGCCTCGATGGGCAGTGATGTCGTTTAGTTCCGAGATCGGTTGCATTTGAACGATCTCCCTCACCGCCTCGCAATGCATTGCCCGCTATGGCTGCAAGTAACGAACTATGGGGGCGGGAATGGAAGAGCTGAAATCTCGGCAGGTTGACGACGCGCATGAGCACGTGCTGCTCGATGATGTGCCATCAATTGATGGCATGGGCGATATGCCGGAAGAACATGTGCACGCCACTGATGCCGCTCAGGCTGCAACAGATGATGGCGACGATGCTCGTGAGATGGAAACCCTCTTCGGCAAGGAGTTGAGCAAGGTTAAAGACAGCGTCACAAGGTGGCGCGTGCAGCAGGCGAAAGCGGCGTTCCGGATCGGCGATCTGTGGGAGGAGCTTTCGCAGGATATGAAGGTCGGTGAGCTCACCGCATTCCTTGCGAACGAGTGCCAGGTGCCGCGCCGTGACGTGCAGCGTTATGTACGACTTGCCAAACTCTTTCCCGGCGACTGTGCTGAACGCATCGCCTTCCGCGGCGAGGCGCTGACACCGCGCGAGTTACTGATCCAGAATGGTGTCGCATCCTCTGTTCTGCTCGATCTGGCTGGGCAGGATGAGACGGTGCGCGATGAAGCAGTCCGCATGATCAAGTCCGGACGCGCGCTGCAGGCAAGGGAGCTGCGCGGCCTGAAGCGCGACATCGCGCTAGCCAAAGCTGCAGTGGAGGGCACACTCGATGACCGTCGCCGCCGTGCCTTCCGCAATGCCGCTGCGCGCAAGGCACGTGATAAGGCACTTGCTGCAGCAGATGCCTGGCTCGATTCCCTCCACGCACTGACGGAAGAAGTTTGCACCATCGCGCAGCTGGAAGAGGAGGACTCGAGTGTTCACCAAATCGGTCGCGTCGAAGCGGTTGCGCCTCGTGCCGCGGAGCTTCTGAAGGATCTGCGTGACCTTGTTGATCCCGAATTCATCACCGCATCACGGGAAGGGTTCAACCGAGGCTGGTCCGGAACCTACAGCGCGCTGCAGGCAATCGCCAAGGAGAAGGTCTATTACAAGGAACACTATGGCGACGGCGAGCCATGGCAAGCCACCTACACGTTCAACAGCTCCCTCCAATGGCAGTTGGCCTGGGCCTTTGGTTATGATGACGACCGCGGAACCTCTATGGCTGTAGAGCGCATGCGAGAAGCCGGAGACACCCCGCTTGATGTTCCCGTCGGCGTTTACGGCCACAAAGCGCCTACTGTTCTGGAAATATGTGCCGGTGCTGGCGGACAGGCCATCGGTCTTGAAGCTGCGGGGTTCAAGCATGTGGGCCTTGTGGAAGTGGACAAGGATGCATCAGCCACGCTGCGTCACAACGGCAAGCACTGGCCTGTCATCGAGGCGGATCTGCGTAATGTCGACCTGAGCCAATTCGAAGGTGTTGATCTTCTTGCAGGTGGCGTGCCCTGTCAGCCTTTCTCACAGGCGGGCAAGCGCAAGGGAGCAGCTGACGAACGCGATTTGTTCCCGAAGGCCATGAAGCTCATCCGTGACCTGAAGCCCAAGGCCGTCATGCTGGAGAATGTCACCGGTGCTCTTCAGGCATCGAACGCGATGCACCGCTTGCGCATTCTCGCCCGCATGGCGGCCCTTGGTTACGATGCAGAATGGCGCATCCTGAGCGGCCCGGACTTCGGTCTGCCACAAAAACGCAGGCGGGCAATTCTCGTCGGCTTCCAACGCGGGATCGTGCACCGCTTCTCCTGGCCCGAACCCTTGGCCAAGAAAGCACCGACGGTTGGTGAAGCCCTCTATGACCTCATGGCGGCCAATGGCTGGGCCCATGTGGATGAATGGAAAGAGCGTGCCAACGGCTATGCACCCACCATCATCGGTGGCAGCCAGAAGAAAGGCGGCATCGACCTTGCACAGCCGAAGTCACGGGAAAGCTGGAGAGAACTCGGCGTTAACCCCGGCCACTACGCCAAGGCTGCACCGGATCGTGATGCGCCTCGCGATCACATGCCGAAACTGACGCTCGAAATGATGGCCCGCCTCCAAGGCTTCCGCGACGACTGGCAACTGCAGGGCAGCAATCTGCAGCGGTTCCGGCAGATCGCCAATGCCTTCCCGCCAGCGATGGCCCAAGCCATCGGCCTCTCGATCCTACGTGCACTCACCGGATACAAGGTTGATCTGGAGAAAGAGCAGGAGCGCCTGCACAGGAAGAGCCTCAATCTGAAGGCGGTTCCGAACCATGTGGATCCTTATCCTTCAGATTGGGACGGCGAGGAGCTCGCAGCCGGCTGATGATGTTACAGAAGTCCACTCATGGAACCGCAACCATGGTGCAGAGAGAGCGAGATCGGGGAACGCGCACCGCATGCGATATGCTATCTCTGCTGTAGATAAAGCGCGCGCAGGCGCTTGGGCCATGTTTCACTAGGCGCTTCGATTTCGCTTGCGGTGTGTTCTTCGGCTGGTGTATTTCTGCGCAAATCATCCTCACGGGGACCGCGTGGTTGCGCATCTTTTACACCATTGTTCTGATTCTTTCTCTGGTGGTGCCAGCTATGGCTGGCGCTCATACGAGTTATGCTCAGAATGATGTTGGTCATCATTCCAACACACAGGCGATTCATCACGCCTTGGCAGAAGATGCTAACTGTTGTGCAGTAGAGGCTTCCGAAGACGCGTTGGTAGAAGATGGAGAGCATTATCCGAAGGCTGACTTGGTCTTCGAATGTTGTCTATCCATTTGTGGTTTCTACTCAGTATCTTGTCAGACTGTAAGTACTATTCTTTCGATCTCCGACAAGGATAAGCTCGATCTTGTTGCGCAGGTCCGCGGCGGCCCGGTTGCTGAAGGTCCCTATCGACCCCCTGAAGCCTGATCTCTGACCATTTTGATGGGGCGCAGCCCTAGGCTGCGCCTTCAAACAGCTGGAAAAGATCGGGCTACCTAAATGTCTAAATTGACTACGCTGGCGGCACTGCCGCTGGTCCTTGCTGCGTGCCAGATGCCGCAGTCACAAGACTTACCTCGCATAGATCACCTAATGCTTGTTGCCCAGCCAGAGCTAGGCGGTAAGCCAGGCAGTGGCGGTTACGTCGTGACCAACTACACGCATCGGGTCCCGGTATCTCCGAGATCCTGGCGTGAGCTGAATAATGCTCAGACACGCAAAAAGGGGAGTGGGTCATGAAGAACCGTCCTCTTGCAGCGCTATTGCTGCCGGGCGTGCTCGCAGGCTGTGTTTCAGGCGCAGCCCTGGAGGCAGATGTAGCTGCATATCAGGATCCCAAAGCCGGCTTCATTCCGGTATTCGCGGGATCTGCTCAGGCAACGGGCAAGCGGACAGTCTGGGTGCAGTCACAGGAAGAAGCACTGGAGCTACGCCGTGAAGTAAAATCTCTCGTTGTGCAGAAGTTGGTCGGCGCAGATACGGCGGTGCAAGTAGCCCTCTTAAGCAACAAGGGGCTGCAGGCAGCTTATGCCAATATCGGCATAGACGCTGCAGATGTATGGCAGCAAATGCTACCCCAG